>JAPYRS010000020.1 GCA_029936875.1 Alphaproteobacteria bacterium
AGTTAATCCTTCGCCGACATTGGCCGTTACTGCGCTCGCTGCCGAGTTAAAGGCGGCGGGGAAAGACGTCATTGGCCTCGGCGCTGGAGAACCGGATTTCGATACGCCCGATAACATCAAGGAAGCCGCAAAACGCGCAATCGACGCGGGCGAGACAAAATATACCGCGGTCAGCGGCACGGTCGCGCTCAAGGACGCCATCATCGCGAAATTCAAGCGCGAGAACGACCTCGTTTACACACCCGACCAGATAACCGTCGGGGTCGGCGGCAAACACGTTCTCTTCAATGCGCTGGTCGGCACCATCAATCGGGGCGATGAAGTCATTATTCCGACACCCTATTGGGTCTCTTATCCGGATGTTGTTGCATTCGCCGAAGGTACGCCGGTGACACTGGATTCGACCTTGGAATCGGGATTCAAGATTACGCCAGAAGCATTGGAAGCGACGATCACCGCGAAAACCAAGTGGCTGATCTTTAACTCGCCCAGCAATCCGTCCGGGGCGGCCTACTCGCGTGACGAAATTTCGGCATTAGCCGATGTCTTGCGACGTCACCCCCACGTTTGGTTGATGAGCGACGATATATACGAACATTTGGTCTACGACGGTTTTGAATTTTCAACCTTCGCCCAGGTCGCGCCCGATCTTTTTGATCGGACGCTGACGGTCAACGGTGTTTCCAAGGCCTATGCGATGACAGGCTGGCGAATTGGATATGCAGGGGGCCCTGCCGAACTGATCAAGGGCATGAACAAGCTCCAGTCCCAAACAACGTCCAATCCAGCTTCGATCAGCCAGGCGGCTGCGGTCGAAGCCTTGAACGGCACGCAGCATTTTCTGGCCGAACGCGCAAAAATATTTTCCGAACGGCGCGATCTTGTCGTTGGGATGTTAAATCAGGCGCAGGGGTTGGAATGCCCGCGGCCGCAAGGCGCCTTCTACGTCTATCCGTCATGCGCTGGCCTGATCGGCAAGAAGACGCCTGAAGGTGCGGTTATTGATAGCGATGAGACCTTCGCCAAATATCTGCTGGAGACCTACGGCGTCGCCGTTGTCCATGGCGCGGCCTTTGGCCTCTCGCCGCATTTCCGGGTCTCCTACGCGACCTCGACCGAAGCGCTTACCGAAGCATGTGAACGCATTCAGCGTGCCTGCGCCGCACTCTCCTGATCGACCGCTATGAAAATCGCAATTATGGGCTCCGGTGGGGTCGGTGGATATTTTGGTGCGCGTCTGGCAGCGGCAGGTGAGGACGTAACGTTCATCGCGCGCGGTGATCACCTCGCCGCAATGAAAGCAAACGGCCTTCAACTCATCAGTGACATTGGCGACGTGACGGTCAAACCGGTGCAGGCGACCGACAATCCGGAAAATGTAGGGCCGGTCGATTTCGTTCTGTTTGCGGTCAAATTGTATGACACCGAATCTGCGGGAGAACTCGTCCGGCCGCTGGTCCGCGAAGGCGGTGCGGTGGTTGACCTACAAAATGGAATCGATAGCGGGAGTCAATTGAGTTCAATATTGGGTGCAGAAGCCGTAATCGGCGGCGTCGCCTATATTTCCTCGCATATCGATGCGTTCGGCGTCATTCGCCATGTCGGCAAAGGTGCGAAACTGGCGTTTGGTGAACTTGACGGAACAACGTCACCCCGCGTGAATCAGTTGGAAGCTGCATGGAAGGCTGCCGCAATTGATGGAAGCGCAGTCGAAAACATTCAAACGGCGCTGTGGTCGAAGCTCGCCATGCTGGCCCCGATGAGTGCGATTTCGTGCCTAACGCGATTACCGGTTAACGAGTTCCGGGCCGTTCCGGAAACGGCGGATTTGCTCTGGCAGGGCATGCAGGAAGTCGTCAAAATCGCAGAGGCCGAAGGGATCACCATATCAGAAGAAACCGTCAAGCCATTTCGCGGCGTTGCGGACCATTCCAAAGTCAGCGTCAAACCCTCGATGCTGGTTGATCTGGAGCGTGGCAAGCGTCTTGAAGTCGAATTCCTCTCCGGCGCGATTGCCCGGCGCGGCGAAAAATTCGGAATCGATACGCCGTTTCATCAGATGGCGACCGCGATTCTTATGCCCCACGCCAAGGGCCAAACTTAAGCTTCAGAGACAGATTGGCGGATCTGCGGCTTCAAATCGAAAATCTGGCCCTGTCCGGTGTGTCTCAATCTCGATGAATCTGCCCGCCCAAGCTCAATTTCCCTTGATTCCACCCGGCTGGTCGCGCTCCAATTGCAAACGCGGGATGTGAGGCGGGCGTAGATCTGCCCAGCGATTTCGAGGGAGGAAATCAATGGCGAGTTCTGAAACCACGGAACCCCGATCGATCGCAATAATCGGGCCCTACCTAGCGGGAAAAACCACCCTGCTTGAGAACATTCTTTACGTGACAGGGGCGATCAGTCGAAAAGGCAAAATAGCCGAAAGCAATACCGTCGGAGATTCCTCCCAAGAGGCGCGCGACCGGCAAATGGGCGTGGAACTGAACCTCGCAAAGGCGGAATATCTTGGCGACACGTTATTCTTTTTGGATTGTCCCGGTTCCGTTGAGCTTGCACAGGAATCATTTGATGCGCTAACCGGAGTCGATGCGGCGGTCATCGTTGCAGAGGCAGACGTTTCCAAATCGGTCTCGCTCACGCCACTTTTTCGGTTCCTCGAAGCGCACAACATTCCGCGGATAATCTTTGTCAACAAACTGGACAAAGGCGCCGAGAATTTGGATGCGTTTTTGGAATCGCTGCAGGGTGTTTCAATTCCCCCAGTTGTTTTGCGTCACATTCCCATTCGAGACGGAGAAGAATTGACCGGTTATGTCGATCTCGCCAGTGGGCGCGCCTATGCCTACAAAGAAGAAGAGGCTTCGGAGACGATAGCGCTGCCGTCCGAAATTGAAGATGAGCAAGGCACGGCACGTTACGACATGCTCGAGAAGCTCGCAGATTTTGATGACGATTTGATGGAGAAGTTGCTCGAGGATGAAGAGCCCGGGCCGGACCAGGTTTACTCCGACCTCACGCAATCCTTTCGCGATGGTGAAATCGTGCCGGTCCTTCTTGGTGCGGCCGAGCATGAACACGGCGTCCGCCGACTTCTGAAGTTTTTGCGTCACGAGGTACCGGCGCCGAGTCAGGCAGCTGCTCGCGTTGAATTGGGCGACGAAGAGGGACCGGTGGTCCAGGTCTTGAAGACATTTCAAACGCCTACGTTTGGAAAACTCTCGATCGCTCGAATCTGGCGCGGGACCGTCGAAGACGGTGTCAGTTTTAATGGGGAGCGCGCGTCTGGTCTTTTTCACATGCAGGGGCAGGCGACATCCAAAATATCGAAAGCGACCGCAGGTGAAGTGATCGCAATCGGCCGGCTTGATGAAGCGAAGACCGGCGTAACGCTATCGACCGGTAAGGAAACCGACCAACTCGAATCCGCGCCTGTTGCATTCCCCGTTTATGCCTTGACCATTCGCCCGAAGAATCGTGAGGACGAGGTGAAATTGTCTGGCGCTCTCGCAAAGATACTTGATGAAGATCGCTCTCTCACTGTCGAACATTCTCAGGAAACCAATCAAACCATTCTTCGCGGACAGGGGGAGATACACCTAAGAATTGCCGTCGAGCGAATGAAAAACCGGTACAAACTGGAACTCGAGACCGGACAGCCCGAAATTCCCTACAAGGAATCGATCCGGAAATCGATTTCGCAACACGCACGATTCAAGCGCCAGTCCGGTGGTCACGGTCAGTTCGGGGATGTTGAGGTCGACATCAAGCCGCTGCCGCGGGGTTCAGGATTCTCGTTCGACAATTCGATTGTCGGTGGATCCGTCCCCAAACAATACATTCCCGCCGTTGAAGCAGGCGTTCTCGAATTTTTAGTGAAGGGACCGTTGGGCTTTCCGGTCGTCGATCTCGCTGTAAGTCTGACCGACGGTTCATACCACGACGTCGATTCATCGGAGATGGCGTTCAAAACCGCCGGGCGAATGGCGATGAGTGAGGGCATGCCGAAGTGCGGTCCTGTACTACTCGAACCGATCCTTGAGGTGAGGATCGCCGTGCCGTCGGAACATACGGCTAGGGTCAACGCATTGGTGAGCGGGCGTCGCGGTCAGATACTCGGGTTTGAGGCTCGGGAAGGCTGGATGGGTTGGGACGAAGTCTCCGCACATATGCCCCATATCGAGGTTCACGACCTCATTGTCGAGTTGCGATCCTTGTCTGCAGGGGCCGGTAACTACGTCTGGAAGTTTGACCATTTGCAGGAGTTGACTGGGAGGCTCGCTGACGATGTCGTTGAAACCCGCAAGGCAGCGCTTGAAAACGCCTAATACCCCTAAATTATCTATTATTTTCACGGCCCTTTGAGTTGAGCTGAACCCGTTGGGTCGCTATGTCGAAGTCATCCAATCCTTCCAGAGTTAGGCATTGCCGATGCTAATCAAATCTCCTCCCGCGTGGAACATTCCCGAACGGGAAACGACGCCCGAAGGTATTTATCTAAACCGCCGAGAAATGATGAAGGGCGCAGCTGCCGGAACCATGCTGGCGGCTTCTTCGATGATCGGCGCCGGCTCAGCGCTTGCCGCTCAGCCGTGGGACGATGATCCCTCTGCAAAGCTCTATCCGGTCGCCAGAAATGAAGCGTACACGGTGGCTCGCGGGATAACGCCGGAAGACCTCAACAGCAAGTACAATAATTTTTACGAATTCGGATCGCACAAACAAATTTTTCGCGCCGCGCGCCGTCTCAATGTGCGCCCCTGGACGATCAAGATCGATGGCATGGTCGAAAAAGAAATGGAGATCGATATCGATGATCTTCTGGCGAAAATGCCGCTTGAAGAACGCGTCTATCGTCACCGTTGCGTGGAAGCCTGGTCGATGACGATCCCGTGGAGCGGGTTTGCGCTGAAGGCCTTGGTCGATCTTGCGGCGCCGCTCGGTTCGGCAAAATATATTGAGATGAAGACGTTCATGGATCCCGACGTCGCCTCTGGTCAGAAACAGTTTTGGTACCCGTGGGCCTATACAGAAGGCCTCACGATGGCCGAGGCGACCAACGAATTGGCGTTTCTCGTCACCGGTACCTACGGGCATCCGGCGCTCAACCAACACGGTGCGCCGCTCAGGCTCGCGGTGCCGTGGAAGTATGGTTTCAAGTCGATCAAATCGATCGTCCAATTTCATTTTACCGACAAACGCCCCACATCCTTCTGGGAAGATATTGCGGGCAAAGAGTACGGCTTTTGGGCGAACGTCAACCCGGACGTGCCGCATCCGCGTTGGTCACAGGCGACGGAACGGGCCCTCGGTGCCGACAAAAGAGTGCCGACGCTAATTTATAATGGCTACGCCGAACAGGTGGCGGGCCTGTACAAGGGAATGGAGTCTGAATCTTTGTTCATGTAATTCGCCCGACGCTCTCAATTGATGCCCGGCATTTGCTGGCCATTTTTCGTTTTGATATCCGATCAGGTCGAGATTTAGATAGAGACGCTGCAATTTATTTTCTAGATTGGGGTGTGCGTGGTGACATTTTTTTGGGGAGACGTCCGTGGGAAGAACATTTGATTTTGCGCGATTGGGGCCGCCGGTTGGCGCGCGCGTGGCCGTCGCGGGCGGTTGCGGCGGTATTGGCAGCGCGATCGTCAAAGGGTGCGTTGAGACAGACCTCGATGTGACCGTACTGGACCTTGCCGCGACGCAAGAGAAAAACCCGGTACCCGACGGCGTAAAATTCATCCCACTGGACGCCCACGATGAAGCCTCGATAGAGGCCGCGTTCCTCGAACTGGGAAAGCAGGGCGATCACCTCGACGCGCTGATTAATCTGATCGGCGGCGGCGACGGCGCCTCCAGCAAGTTGGTTGATCTGCCGGTTGAGCGGCTGGACCGGGTGCTCAGTTTGAACCTTCGTTCAGCATTTCTGATGTGCCGGGCAGCGATGTCCCTTTTGAAGGCAAGTGGTGCTGGCGCAATCGTTAATACCGCTTCCGCCGCCGCCTATCGGGGCCTGCCCAATGTGGGCGCCTATACCGCGGCGAAAGCCGGCCTGATCGGCATAACAAAAACGTTCGCAACGGAAAATGCGCCAGTCGTACGCGCGAACGTAATTGCGCCCGGCGGCGTCACGAATAAGGTTACGGTAATTTCAAAGGAAGACGGCAATGCAATTGGTCCTGGAAATCTGCAGGTCGGTCAGGTCCTGAAACAAATTCCGCTGGGCCGTTTCGCTGATGTTGAGGACATGGTTGGACCAGCGCTTTTTCTGGCGGGACCAATGTCGGAATATATGACAGGCCAGGTGCTACACCTGAGTGGTGGCTTGCTGACACCCTGACGTGGGCAATGTGGCAATCAATTGGGCCAGCGACGACCTTTGGTCTACCGCAGAATTATGAGTAACGGGGTTGAAACGGCCTAAGGGAAAGAAGCAAAAATGACGTCGTGGCTCGGCGCCAGCGGATGTTTCATATCGAGTGCGGCCGCACCGATGACAAAACCAATTGCGCCACCAAAGTCCTTCTTCGTTGCCGCTGAACCGCGAGGCTCGCAAAGCTTCCGGCCGGCGCGCATCGTGCCTGCGACCAGATTGCAGTTTCGCTTCAGCACGAAGCTGACGGCATGGTCTGTGAGCCCTTTACCCGTCAGGCCTGACGAGAAAATTGAGGTTGTGGAATTTAATTCGTTAAGCGTCAGACCTGCCACGATAGGGATCGCGCACCCCGAAATCAGGATGGCCACCAAGCCCAATGCGGCGGCAGGAATAATTTTCAATGTCAGCGCTCCCCTAACCCAGTGAGTATAATCAAACAAAGGGCGGGAATCGTCAAACGAAAAAATCGCGAGATAAGAAGGGCTTTCGAGTGAAGTTTAAGGAACAGACTGAAGAATTGCCTCTATGAAGTGTTCCACGATACGCGCCCGAGCATTCAGTCGAAGAATAATTAGGGAGAAATGACACGATGGAAATGAACAAATCGCCGGACGGCGTATCGATCGCCTATTACGAGGCGGGGCCAAAGGACGGCGATCCAATACTGTTGATCCACGGATTTTCGCAGGCGGCGATGTGCTGGCAGCGGCAAATGGAAAGCAAACTTTCCGAAAAGTTTCGCCTCATTTCACTGGATATGCGGGGTCACGGCGCATCCGACAAACCGGCAGATCCAGACGCCTACAATCAATCGAAGCCCTATGCGGATGATATTGAGGCGTTACTGGATCATCTCGATATTGAATCCGCAGTGTTGGTCGGATGGTCGATGGGCGGGAACTGGATCTGTGATTACCTCCGTCACCACGGTGAAAAACGTGTCCGCGGAATTTTTCTTGCCGGCGCAACCACGCAGCAGGGCACGGAAGTTTCCGAGAAAATGTTTGGCGACGCCGTCGGCGACAGTCTCGGCGGCATGTTTGAGGCTGACCCGACGATCAATATTGCGTCGACAAAAGCATTTGTTCGCGCTTGCACGGCCTCGCCGCTACCGGCGGATGAATTCGAAGATATTCTCGGATTCAATATGCTGGTGCCACCGGCAGTTCGATTGGCGATGTTGGATCGCGTCACTGCGAACGAAGATGTTGTCAGCACCATCACCGTTCCGGTAACGCAGGTGCACGGCGCCGAGGACGGTATCGTTCTTCCCTTCGCCGGCGAATTTACGATGTCCGGTATTGGGCATGACAAAAAGTCACTCATCCTCTACGAGGACACCGGTCATTGCACATTTTGGGAGCAGGCGGATCGGTTCAATTCTGATCTTGCCGGGTTTGTTAGCGGCCTCTAGGTACGGTCCTTCCGCCCAGTCGTTTGGGGAAATAGCAATCGGGCGCCAACCGTATTCCGGGAACTACGCTGCAGGTTTATCTGCATATAACGCCGGAAATTATTCACTTGTTCAAACCGAGTGGGTTCCATTGGCGAACGCGGGAAATAAGACTGTGCAGCGATATTTCGGTTTTATGTATGAAACCGGCCGGGGCTTCACGCAGGACTATTTCAAAGCGGTTAAATGGTATCGCACCGCAGCAATTGGCCTTGATTCCTATTTAGGTGCTGTTGCCGCAGTTTTCCACCGTGCAGGCGGGCAGATCAGCTATGCAAAAAACGCATAGCTCACGAAATTTCCCCTGCTCAGAACCGCCAACCGGCGATTTCGTTTAACAAAAAATCCCTGAAAACTGCGGTTTTTTTGGATTTTCGAAGCTCATCTGGATAGACGAAATAGGCCTCATAGGCGCGGCCTGCGACGTCCGGCAGGACCTGAACCACACGGCGATTTGATTGCGTCATGTAGTCCGGCAGCGTGGCAATGCCGAGGCCGCTCTCAACGGCGAGCATGAGGCCGTAAATGTTGTTGATATGGAGCACCGGTTTGATATCGATGCCGCTTTTTTTTCCCATCTCAAGCAGCCAGTTAATATCGCGGACCGGTGGCGCTGCGTCCTCGCCGTAGGCGATAAATCGATGGCGCGAGAGGTCTTCGATTTTTTCCGGCGTCCCGTGCGCCTCCAAATAATTTGTGGACGCATAAAGATGGTTATGGACGGTCAACAGTTTGCGCTGGACGAGATCGCTATGGGTCGACTGCTGCATCCGGATTGCAATATCGGCTTCGCGCATGCCGAGGTCCAATAACCGGTCGTCCAATTTCAGATCAACTGTCATGTCCGGATAATGGCGGAGAAATTCTCCGATCCGCGGCGTCAACCAGTTGGAACCAAACGCGACCGTCGTCGTGATCTTGAGGTGGCCGCCGGCCTTGTCCCGCGTGTCGCTCAAGATGGCTTCGGTCATGGCGAGCTTTGCCGAAACATCATGCGCCGACCGAAACAGCGTCTCGCCCTGTTCCGTCAGTTCGAGGCCACGGGCGTGGCGATGAAACAGGCTGATGCCGAGTTCGCTTTCAAGGCCACTGATCTGTCTGCTAATCGCCGACTGGCTTAGGCCGAGTGTTTCGCCTGCGTGCGTAAAACTGCCCGCCTCGGCGACAACGTGAAATATTTTGAGCTTGTTCCAATCCATATTTGGCGGGGCGCCGGCGGCGCGGTTATTCTGCGGCCTGCGGCATCGATTCTTGCTCGGCGAGATATTTTTCGGCTTCAAGGGCTGCCATGCAGCCGGTTCCAGCCGCCGTCACGGCTTGGCGAAAAATACGGTCCTGAACATCTCCAGCGGCAAACACGCCTTCTATATTGGTTCGAGTCGAGTCCGGCTGCGTTTCGAGGTAACCATCCGCCGCAACATCAAGTTGGCCGATGAATATTTCGGTATTGGGCGTGTGGCCGATGGCGATGAACAATCCGTCGAGGTTCATCTTCGATTCGTCCCCGCTCTTTTTGTTCATGACTTTTATGCCGGTCACGCCTGGCGGTGAGGTATCGCCAATCACTTCTTCGACGACGGTGTCCCAGACAACTTTAATTTTGGGATTAGCGAACAACCGGTCCTGCAATATCTTTTCGGCGCGGAGTTTGTCGCGGCGGTGGATCAACGTCACTTTTGAGGCGTGATGGGTGAGGTAAAGCGCTTCTTCGACGGCGGTATTGCCACCGCCGACAACAGCGACTTCTTTTTCCCGAAAGAAAAATCCATCACAGGTCGCGCAGGCGGAAACGCCGAAGCCCTTAAACTTTTCCTCGCTCTCAAGGCCCAGAAACTGTGCTGTCGCACCGGTCGCAATGATCAGCGTATCGCCTTTGTATGTGTCGCCGCCGTCGCCGATTGCCGTGAACGGGCGGTGTGAAAGATCGACCGACGTAATCGTGTCGGTGATCATGCGGGTACCGACGTTTTCCGCCTGACCCTGCATCTGTTCCATCAACCACGGTCCCTGGATCGCGTCCGCGAAGCCCGGGTAATTTTCGACGTCTGTCGTTATTGTCATCTGGCCGCCCGGTTCGATGCCCTGAACCAGCATCGGTTCGAGGCCCGCACGCGCCGCATATATCGCTGCCGTAAGGCCGGCCGGGCCAGAGCCGAGAATGAGTACTTTGGCGTGGTGTGTTTCTGCCATTTACCGAAACCTTGCCCGATTCGGGGCGCTGAAAGTGAAAGCTGCGGCGATCAAAGTCGCATGCTTGAAATTTGGTCGATCATGTCCTGTTTACAAGTGTGATCGAGGCCGTGCAAGCGGGCTGCGTGAGGGCCATTTTGCATCATGATTTGTCCCCAAGTCCGAGCATCACGCGTATCCGATCCGCGACATCGGCCGTGTCGTTTATGGGCAGGTAGGTCCAGGTGTCGAGTTGGCCCTGGAAGAGCCGGGTGACACCTTGATCACGAAGGGCGCGGTGGAATGCATCGAATTTGGCGGCCCCGCCTTTGAGTTCGGCGATGTAGACCGGCTTTCCGGTGCTCGCGGATTCGGACGTCATCGAGACGGAATCTTCGGTCACGATCAGATAGTCGGCCGACCCAAGGAAAGCGAAGTAGGGATTGTCGCCTTGGCCGTCCCAAAAAAAGACGGGCGACGATTTAAGTGCGTCTCGCAAAATTTTGATGTTTTGTGCACCGGTTCGACGGGACGCCGTTATCAAAAGGCCCGCGCCCTGGTCCCAGCAGAGGGCGGCCAAATCGTTTCCGAGGCGGGTCGCGATGGCAGGGGTCATTTGGTGATGCCGGCTACTGCCGCCGAGCAGGACCGCAACTAGCGGGTGCGGTAGATCAGAAAACCTGTCTGCAAATTTGGCCGCTTCCGCTTCCAGTTTTTCCGGTGTGATCCGGTGAAGCGCGCCTGCCGTTTCAACGACGTTCCGGGCTTTCAGCTGGTCGTGGCGGGGTGCCGCCACGAGGTCGAAATGTTTGGGATTAACCCGCGGGTCCTGAATCTGGACCAGCATTGTCGACGGCGAGAGGCGGCGGATGGCAATTGCCGGTGCAACACTCGCACGGCCCGAAGCAATCAACAGGCGGGGATAGGGCGGGCGGAGCGGCCCGTCGCCAGTTGCGGCGTAAGTCGACAACGGAAATTGGCCAAGCGGCAGCGTCCAAAATGTTGTCGGTAACCAGCGCCACGGCGGACGGCCTTCGATCCGTTTCACCACCGGCTCGAATCCAGCCGCCTCGGCGAGGCCAATGCACTGGTTCTCCGTGCCCGCTTTGCCGTCGGTCAGGACCCAACATTCGCCGGTTATGGGCCGAGCGTCAGTCATTGACGACGTCCGAGGCGAATTCCGGGCTGAATTTTCGGTAATAATGTTTCAACATTTTGTAATTTTATTATAATGGCGTCGAGCGAAAGAGAAATTGTGGGGTCAGCTTACACGATGGTGCAACGCGGAAATTCTGCCCGGGTCAAACTGGACGCGATCGACCGCCGAATCCTGTCTGATTTGCAGGCGGAAGGCCGGATTACCAATGTCGAACTCGCCAAGAGAGCGGGAATTTCGGCGCCGCCGTGCCTCCGCCGGGTGCGTGCGCTTGAGGACGCGGGCCTCATTCAGGGTTACCACGCAGAACTCGACGGCAAGGCGCTTGGCTTTGAAGTGACCGTGTTTGCGTCGGTCGGTCTTGATAGTCAGGCTGAAACCGATCTGGTTGCATTCGAAGAACGCGTCGCTGAGTGGCCGATGGTGCGGGCGTGTTACATGCTGGCCGGCGAAGTTGATTTCATGTTGAAGATCGTTGCGCATGACTGGGACGAATATCAAAACTTTCTGACCCGCGAACTAACATCGGCGCCCAATGTGGCGCATGTAAAATCGTCACTTGCTATTCGCGCGAGTAAGAATTTGCCGGGCATCCCGTTTGACGAGACGGAAGATATTCCCTGAAATTTATCGCGACGGTTTTACACGTCGAATTCCTCAAATGTGATTTGACCGACTTTTATTTTAGTCGCACGATCACGGTGCAAACGCCTAATCGGTTTGCGTCGATAAAAGGAGGATGACTAGAAAACATGACGCCGCCGGATACATCACCCGGTTCAGAAATTACATCCAACTTTTTAAAAATTAAGCTCGGCCTCCTGGTCGGGCGCGGGGGATCCTCCCTCGCCACTGAAACCCTGCCCATTCTCTTCAACCGCTAGCATTGAAGCTGATGAGAGGCAGGGTTTCTGTAGCCGGAACCTAAGAAAACGCAATCTTGAGAATCTCGTAGTTCTTTTCGCCGTTCGGCGTCGCGACTTCAACGGGATCACCTTTCGCCCTGCCGATCAGGGCGCGCGCCAGTGGTGACGTCACTGATAACAATCCGCCCTTGATGTCTGCTTCTTCGCTACCAACAATCTGATAAGTCGATTCGCGTTCCGTATCGTCGTCAATCAACGTTACGATTGCGCCGAACACAACTTCATCTCCCGACAGATTCGAGATGTCGACGATTTCGGCACGCTTCAGTTTGTCGGCGAGTTCAGAAATGCGCGCTTCAATAATCGCTTGCCGTTCTTTGGCCGCATGGTATTCGGCATTCTCTTTGAGATCGCCGTGCTCGCGCGCCGTCGAGATCGCATTGATTACGGCGGGACGCTCTTCCCGTTTCAAGCGCCCGATTTCTTCTTCGAGGCGTGCGTGGCCACCGGCCGTCATCAGTTCTGCTGCCATATCGCGCGTATCCAAATTTCTTATTCGGGGCTGGACCCCTGCTATGTCGAGCTTGCCCGGTCGGGCCTACTTTGCCTGGTTGGGCCTACTTTGCCCGGTTGGGCCTGCTTTGAATGACCAAAGTATGATTGCAACGGCGCAACATCAAGGTTGCCGGCGCGCAAACATGCAATCGCCAGAACCGCAGCCTCAGCCCCTGCGGCCGTCGTGTAATAGGGGATGGCGTCGGTAAGCGCGGCCCGCCGCAAAGTATAGCTGTCAGCGATCGCCTGATCGCCCGCGGTCGTATTGAAGACTAGCGCGATCTCACCGTTCTTGATCGCATCAACAATGTGCGGGCGGCCCTCAAGCACCTTGTTGACGTGTTCGACGGTCAAACCCTCTTTTTCAAGAAAGGCTTGCGTGCCCGACGTCGCGATCAGATCGAACCCCATATCGGCGAGCTTTTGAGCCGACGCAGCGATGGACATTTTGTCGCCGTCTTTCACCGAAACAAAAACCTTGCCCGTTTTTGGAAGTGCCGTGCCGGACGCGAGCTGCGACTTCGCAAACGCGCGATCGAACTCGCGGTCGATGCCCATCACTTCGCCGGTCGATTTCATTTCCGGGCCAAGCACGGTATCGACGCCGGGGAAACGCGCGAAGGGGAAAACGGCTTCCTTGACTGCGGTGTGGCCGTTACTGCGGATCGTCAGATCAAATTCGCTGAGCGGGGCACCGGCCATGATTTGCGAGGCGATCTTCGCAAGCGGCAGGCCAATCGCCTTGGCAACGAACGGCACCGTCCGGCTTGCCCGTGGGTTGACTTCAAGAATGTAGACGTCGTTTTCCTTGACCGCGAATTGAACATTCATCAGGCCAACGACATTCAGCGAGATCGCCAGCAACTCGGTTTGCCGCCGGATTTCGTCGACGATTGCCGAGGAAAGCGTATGCGGTGGAAGTGAACAGGCGCTGTCACCAGAATGAATCCCGGCCTCTTCAATATGTTCCATGATGCCGGCGACAAATACGTTTTTACCGTCAGACAGCGCATCGACATCCACCTCTATTGCATTCTGAAGATAAGAATCGATCAGCACCGGGTTGCCAGCCGAGAGCCGCACCGCTTCACCGATGTAGCGCCGAAGTTGCGTGGTGTCGGAAACGATTTCCATCGCCCTGCCGCCCAACACATAGGAAGGCCGGATGACGACGGGGTAGCCGACTTTCTCTGCAACTCCTTCGGCTTCAATCGCGGTGAAGGCGATGCCGTTGGAAGGCTGCATGAGACCCAGTTCAGCGAGAAGTTTCTGGAAGCGTTCCCGGTCTTCCGCGAGATCAATCGCGTCGGGAGTTGTGCCAAGAATGGGGACGCCCGCGGCCTCGAGCGGACCGGCGAGGGACAGCGGCGTCTGGCCGCCAAACTGCACGACCACGCCGAGAAGCGTACCCGCACTTGATTCGGCGCGGACAACTTCCAGCACGTCTTCGATGGTCAGCGGTTCGAAATAGAGCCGGTCTGAGGTGTCGTAATCGGTTGAGACGGTTTCCGGATTACAGTTGATCATGATCGTCTCAAAGCCCGCGTCCGAAAGTGCGTAAGCGGCATGGACGCAGCAATAATCAAATTCGATGCCTTGGCCGATGCGATTGGGCCCACCGCCGAGGATGATGATCTTTTTGGCGTCGGTCGGTTTTGATTCGGATTCGGCGTTGTCTTCGTCCGCATCACTGAATTCGTAGGTCGAATAGAGATAGGGCGTCTGCGCTTCGAACTCGGCGGCGCAGGTATCGACCCGTTTGAAAGACGGATGAACATCCAATGTGTCTCGCGTTCTTGCCACATCGGCGGCGGTCACGCCCGCCAGTTTGGCCAGCCGCGCGTCCGAAAAGCCCATTTGTTTGAGCGACCGCAGGCCTTCCCGTGTTTTCGGAATGCCGTGTTTGATGACTTCGGCCTCGGTGATGACCAGCGCCTCGATCTGGTCGAGGAACCACGGGTCGAACCGGCAAGCTGCCTGAATCTCCTCGCTTGAAAGGCCTTCCCGAAACGCCTGGGCGATGGTGAGTACTCTTTCCGGTGCGGCAATCGTCAGCGCTGCCCGAACCGCGCCCAAGTCGCCGCCCTCATAGCCGTCGATTTCAACTTTGTCGAGACCCGAAAGCCCGATCTCCAGCGACCGCAACGCTTTCTGAAATGATTCGGCAAAGGTCCGGCCAAGCGACATCGCTTCGCCGACCGATTTCATCGACGTTGTTAGCACGGCTTCGGAGCCGGGAAATTTCTCAAACGTGAAACGCGGCATTTTGGTGACGACATAATCGATGGTCGGCTCGAACGACGCCGGTGTAACCCCAGTAATGTCGTTGTCGAGTTCGTCGAGCATGTAGCCAACGGCCAGCTGCGCCGCGATCTTGGCAATCGGAAATCCGGTTGCCTTGGACGCAAGCGCCGACGAGCGCGAAACCCGCGGGTTCATTTCAATGACGACGAGGCGGCCATTTTCCGGGTTGACCGCAAACTGCACATTCGATCCGCCGGTTTCCACGCCGATTTCCCGCAGGCACGCGATCGAGGCGTTCCGCATGATTTGATATTCTTTGTCGGTCAGCGTCAGTGCCGGCGCGACGGTAATCGAATCGCCGGTGTGGATGCCCATCGGGTCGAAGTTCTCGATCGAGCAGACGATGATGGCGTTGTCGTTTTTGTCGCGAATGACTTCCATCTCATATTCTTTCCAGCCCAATACCGATTCCTCGACCAGCACTTCGGTTGTTGGCGAGGCGTCAAGGCCGCCGAGGACGATCTTCTCGAATTCTTCGAGGTTGTAGGCGATGCCGCCGCCGGTGCCACCCAAAGTGAAGCTTGGCCGAATGATTGAGGGTAAACCACCGATTGCGTCGAGAGCCTCAAGCGCTTCATCCAAAGTGTGGGCGATCCGGCTTTCCGGACTGTCGAGGCCGATTTTTGCCATCGCGTCCCGGAACTTGAGCCGGTCTTCGGCTTTGTCGATTGCGTCCCGCGACGCGCCGATCAGTTCGACGCCGAAACGCGCGAGCGTGCCGTCATCGGCCAGCGCCAGCGCCGTGTTCAGCGCCGTCTGTCCACCCATGGTTGGCAGCAAGGCGTCGGGCCGCTCTTTTTCAATGATGAGGGCAACAAACTCGGGCGTGATCGGCTCGATGTAGGTGGCGTCGGCGAGATCCGGATCGGTCATGATCGTCGCCGGATTGGAGTTGACCAAAATCGTCCGAAAGCCGTCCGCCTTCAAAACCTTGCACGCCTGACTGCCCGAATAATCGAACTCGCACGCCTGGCCGATAACAATCGGGCCGGCGCCGATAATCAGGATGCTATTTATGTCTGTTCTTCTCGGCATCTAACCCTCCATCATCCCAACGAACCGCTCGAACAGATAGTGGCTGTCCTGCGGGCCGGGGCTGGCTTCGGGGTGGTACTGGACGCTGAAGGCTTTTTTGCCTTCAACGGTGATGCCTTCCAAAGTGCCATCGAACAGCGAGATGTGGCTTGGCCTCGCGTTATCCGGCAGCGTGTCGGCATCGACAACAAAGCCGTGGTTCTGGCTGGTTATCTCGACCTTGCCGGTCGCCAAGTCCTTCACCGGATGGTTTGCGCCGCGGTGGCCCATAAACATCTTTTTGGTTTTCGCGCCGAGCGCCAGCGCCAGAATCTGATGGCCAAGGCAGATGCCAAATATCGGCAGCTTCTTTTCGAGCAATGTCTTGATCATCGGCACGGCGTATTCGCCGGCGGCGGCGGGGTCGCCCGGGCCATTCGACAAAAAGACGCCGTCCGGATTATGACGAAGGATTTCCTCGGCGGTGGCTGTCGCGGGCACCACCGTCACCTTGCAGCCGGACGCGGCAAGACACCTAAGAATGTTTTGCTTGGCGCCAAAATCGACCGCGACAACATGATGCGTTGGCATCGTCTGCTCACCAAAGCCTGCGCCTAACGCCCATTCCGTCGTTGACCACTCATATGGCTGGGTGCAGCTCACTTCTTTGGCGAGGTCCATGCCTTCGAGGCCCGGCCAGGCTTTCGCCTTTTCCAGAAGCGCGTCCCGGTCAGGTGTGACCTCAAATGTGTGGCCAAGTGCGCCGGTCTGCGGCCCGCCGTCCCGGATCAACCGGGTCAGCCGCCGCGTATCAACACCGGCAATACCGATCAGGTTATGCACCTTCAGCCAGGTATCGAGGTGGCCAGCGGCGCGAAAGTTGGAGGGTCCGGTGATTTCGGCCCGGACAATCAAGCCCCGGGCAGCGGGGCCCATCGCTTCCATGTCTTCGGAGTTGGCGCCGACATTACCAATATGCGGAAAGGTGAAGGTGATTAGCTGGCCCGCATATGATGGATCGGTCAGGATTTCCTGATAGCCGGTCATCGATGTGTTGAAACAGACCTCGCCGACAGCGGTACCTTCCAGGCCGATTCCTTGGCCTTCAAACGAAGTGCCGTCGGCCAATACCAGCACCGCCGACTTGTTCGATGGGGACTGAAAAGGCGATGAATCAGGCATGTTCGGGCTTGCCCGTCGTGCGATCCGACACGTCGCAGTTCGCAAAACGGTACTTCAGGTTCGAGAAAAGGCTTTTGTGATGACCGCTGACCTAACAGGGCGCGGCGACCGAGGCGGAAATTAAGCAAATACCATGCCGCCGTCAACCCCAGAACAGATGGTTTTTATTGTTATTTATCAATGCCTTAAATAGTAAAACGAGATTTGCTTCGGGGCGGCGGATCGAGTAGGATTTGCGCGCTCCGAAAAATGACTGAATCCAAATATGCTTCGAGAAAGTCTGTCCGAGGCCCTTAAAACTTCGCAGAAGGCCAAAGAGGCGCGCAAAGTTGCAACCTTGCGTCTCATTCTTGCGGCCCTGAAGGACCGTGATATCGCGGCACGCGGCGAAGGTAATGACAAGGGCGTCCCTGATGACGACATCCTGTCGATGCTGGCAACGATGGTCCGGCAACGCCACGAGTCGATCAAGTTCTATGTCGAGGGTGCGCGCGAGGAACTGGCCCAACAGGAACGGGAAGAAATCGACATTATCCGCGAATTCATGCCGCGCCAGTTGGACGATGACGAAGTTGCGGCCTCGGTTGTCGAAGTGATCAAGGCGGTCAGCGCCGAGGGCCTGAAAGACATGGGCCGGACCATGGCCGAACTGCGCAACCGCTTTGCCGGGCAGATGGATTTCGGCAAGGCCAGCAAGATCGTGAAAGAGCAATTGTCATGATCGCGACACTTGCAAAAAGTAATGGGCTAACGCGGGGCGCAGCCTAACGCATGGCATTTTCGACACATTTTCTCGATGAAGTGCGGGGCCGCGTCCGCCTCAGCGATCTCGTCGGGCGGCGGGTGAAGCTGACCCGTCACGGCAAGGAACACACCGGCCTATGCCCGTTCCACAGCGAAAAGACGCCGTCCTTCACGGTCAATGACGACAAAGCCTTCTATCACTGCTTTGGCTGCGGCAAGCACGGCAGCGCTTTTGATTTCCTGATGGAGACGGAAGGCCTTCCGTTCCCCGAAGCCGTCGAACGCGTCACTGACATGGTCGGCATGGAAGTGCCGAAAGATAGCCACGTCGACCCCGAAGTCCGCGAACGCCAGGCGACACTCTATGACATCATGCAAAAAGCCGCGGTGGTGTTTCAAAGTGAATTGCTCGGCCCCGACGGTAAGGCGACACGCGACCATATAAAGAACCGCGGTGTCACCGAGGCGACGGCGAAGACATTCCGACTTGGCCTCACGCCCAAATCCCGAAATGGACTTCGGGCCGCGCTGGCAGCACAAAACATTGACGACGACCAGATGATCGAAGCCGGACTGATTATCCGCCCCGAAGACGGCGGTGAGCCGTTTGACCGTTTCCGCGACCGTTTGATGTTTCCGATTATGGATCTGCGCGGTCGGGTGATCGCTTTTGGTGGCCGGGCGCTCGGCGAGGCGAGAGCGAAGTATCTTAATTCGCCGGAAACGCCGCTGTTCAAAAAAGGCCGCGTGCTTTACGGGCTTAACGAGGCGCGGGACGCGATTCGCGAGATCGGCACAGCCATCGTCACCGAAGGCTATATGGACGTGATCGCGCTTTATACGGCGGGCTTTAAACATGCAGTCGCACCGCTCGGCACGGCGCTGACGGAAGAACAGATGGGGCTTTTGTGGCGCCACGCGAAGGAGCCGATCCTCTGCCTCGACGGGGATACAGCCGGGCGCCGCGCCGCCGAATCCGCTGCCGATCGTTCGCTGCCCTTACTCGCGCCGGGGCAAAGCCTTCGTTTCGCGCAGGTGCCGGTCGGTGAAGACCCCGACAGCCTAATTCAAAAATCCGGTGCGCCAGCCTTATCTGAGGTGTTGGCGAACGCCATTTCGCTCGATGAGTTGCTGTGGTCGCGGGAGCGCGGCCGCGAACAGATACTGACACCGGAGCGGGAAGCCGGCCTGAAACGCCGTCTCGAAGACCTCGGCCGTGAGATCAAGGACGTATCAGTCCGCGAATCCTATCAGCGCCAGTTCCGGGCGCGCTTTGCCGCCGATTTCCCGCCCGTGGAACGAAGTGGGCGGCGCGGCGGACAGGGCGGCAAAAGCTGGAACGGCGAGAGAAGCGGGAAAGCCCCGGTGCCGCGGAAAGCGACCCGTGAGCTTCTAAATTCGGCGCTGGCCAAGGGTTCGAATACGTCGAGCGGCGGCGGTGTCCGCGAGGAGACGCTTCTTGCCCTGATTGTGGAGTATCCAGAGCTGCTGCACACCATCGAAGAGGAATTTTCCCATTTGGACTTCCCGCCAGGACCGCTTGACAGCTTACGGGCTGCCATTTTAAAGGAGTCCGCCAGAATTCCCGACCTTGACAAGGAGATGCTGCAAAACCACCTGAAAGATCAGGGATTTGGCGGCCAGCTCGACCATCTCGCCTTGGGCGCGGGGCGGCTTGCAGCAAAACCCGATTCTACCCTTGATCAGATCGAAGCCATCTGGCGCGACGCCTTGGCGCAACACAGGCGCACAGCGCTGATGACCCATATTCAATCGGCGGGCGCGGATTATGCCGCGGACCCTTCAGAAGAAAAACAAAGACGAGTACAGGAATTGCAAGAGGAACTGGGCGCGGTCCAGGGCCTGAAAACACGGGGCAACCTTTTAAGCCCAGCGTAACCATTCAGGGGCATCTGGCCCCATTTTAAGAAACACGGGCCTCGGGCCCGATAATAATTAGATCGAAAGCGGAAATATATGGCCACCAAAGCAGCAGTCAAATCCCAAGAAGTCGAAAAGCCCAGCGAAGAGCAGGCCGATAGCCCGCTGATCGATTCGATCAATCAGGCGGTGAAGAAGATGCTCGCCGCCGCCAAAAAGGCGGGTTACGTCACCTACGAGCAGATCAACAAGGCGCTGCCGCAAAATCAGGTGTCGTCGGAGCAGATCGAAGACACGATGGCGATGCTGTCGGAGATGGGCATCAACATCGTCGAAAACGACGAGGGTGAAGAAGACAAGCCCGAAGAGACCACCGGCAAGGCGGTCACCGAGACCCCGAAAAAAGAAGAACTTGACCGCACCGACGACCCGGTTCGCATGTATTTGCGGGAAATGGGTTCGATTGAGCTGCTGTCGCGACAGGGCGAAATTGAAATCGCCAAACGCATCGAAGCCGGCCGTGAAAAAATGATCGGCGGCATCTGCGAAAGCCCGCTGACGCTTGAATCAATCGTCCGCTGGCGCGACGAGCTCAAAGCGGGCGAGCTGAACCTGCGCGAAGTCGTCGATATCGACACGACATTCGGCGGTGGCCCCGGCAAGGAAGACAAAAGCGCCAAACCGCCCGGAAACGGCCTTCAGAACAGTGAGATCGCCCAGCCCGGAAACGGCACCAAGCCCGGCATGACGGCGGCCCAGCGCCGCCTCGGCGTGGCCCAGCGCGGCCAGACTTCAAGCGACGATGACGACGAGGATGAAGCGCCGGCGGTGAGCCTTGCGGCGATGGAGGAAACTCTGCTGCCGAAGGTTTTAGTTCAGTTCGACGATATCGCCAAGGCCTACAAAAAGCTGCGCCGGTTGCAGGAGACCAAGGTCGCGACCGCACTGAAGAAAGATACGTTTTCGACGGCGCAGGGCAAACGCTACGAAAAACTGAAAACCGATCTGATCGAGATGATGGACGCGGTCCATCTCAACAATGGCCGGCTCGAGGAAATGCTTGATCAGCTGTACGGCTTAAACCGCCGCCTGATGGGCCTCGACGGAAAACTGTTCCGTCTGGCGGAAGCCCACGGGGTGCCGCGCGAAAGTTTCCTGAAACAGCATGTCGGCAACGAACTCGACCCGAACTGGCTCCGCCGCGTGCGCCGCCTGAAAGAAAAGGGCTGGGCCGAACTCGGCCGCGAAGATTCAACCGAAGTGCGCGACTTGCGAAAACGCATCGTCGAAGTTTCTCACATTACCGGTCTCGATGTCGGCGAATTCAAACGCATCGTCAACACCGTGCAGCGCGGCGAGCGCAATGCCGCCCGCGCCAAGAAGGAAATGGTTGAGGCCAATCTTCGCCTGGTGATTTCGATTGCCAAAAAATACACCAACCGTGGCCTGCAGTTCCTCGATCTCATTCAGGAAGGCAACATCGGGTTGATGAAGGCGGTCGACAAGTTTGAGTACCGCCGTGGCTACAAGTTCTCGACCTACGCGACCTGGTGGATCCGCCAGGCGATCACGCGCTCAATCGCCGATCAGGCGCGCACCATCCGTATTCCGGTGCATATGATTGAGACGATCAACAAATTGGTGCGGACCTCGCGCCAGATGTTGCACGAAATTGGCCGCGAGCCGACGCCCGAAGAACTCGCCGAGAAACTCGGCATGAATTTGGAAAAGGTACGGAAAGTTCTGAAGATTGCGAAGGAGCCGATCAGCCTGGAGACGCCGATTGGCGACGAGGAAGATTCGCACCTCGGCGATTTCATCGAAGACAAAAACGCGGTGCTACCGCTCGACTCGGCGATCCAGTCGAATTTGCGCGATACCACAACGCGGGTGCTGGCAAGCCTCACGCCGCGCGAAGAACGCGTGCTCCGCATGCGCTTTGGCATCGGCATGAACACCGACCACACGCTCGAAGAAGTCGGCCAGCAGTTCAGCGTGACCCGCGAACGGATCAGGCAGATTGAAGCAAAGGCGCTGCGGAAGTTGAAGCACCCGAGCCGGAGCCGGAAATTGCGGAGCTTTTTGGATAATTAGAGCGCCCGCGGCGCTAGGGTTTCCTCAATATTCAGGGGAACGAGAAATACAGAAAGCCGGACCCGAAAGGGTTCGGCTTTTTGCAGTTTAACGGCTCTATTTTCAACCCACGGTTTTCTCTAATACAATGCTTTTACCCTCCAGATAGAAGAGAGGGGTAACGACGGGTTGAGAAAGCCCGCGCGGGTCCGATGGGGCCTGATATTTGGGGGGAAGCTAATGACACTCGGATTGGACCGACTTCTTAATTCGATCTTGGAAAATGACCTGGCATCTGGTTTTGCCGTCGTAATTTTCGGCTTATTTATATTTGCTGTAATTGGAAGAGTCGGTCGAATTTCAAGATTTCTTGGTGGCTTTGACAGGGCCGGCCCCGGTCTTCTCACGACGGTCGGGGGTGCTCGGGACGTTTACCGGTATTTTTATTGGGCTTCTCGACTTCGACGTTTCAGATATCGACCGGAGCGTTCCGGCGCTACTTGCTGGTCTAAAATTGGCCTTTTCGACAAGTATTATTGGAATGGGCGGGGCAGTAATTCTGAAAGTTTATCAAGCGATAAAAGCGCCACCAAAATCCATCACCGGAGAAGTGACGCCGGAGGCGATCCATGCGTCGCTTAATACAATCAACGACAGCATTATTCGGACGGCGTCTCAGCAAGACGAGGTAATGGAGGGCATTCGGCGAGCAATATCTGCAGACTCCGACAGCAGCCTTCTAACCCAAATGCAGAGAATGAGAACGACGCTACAGGACGGTCAGGACAAGTTGGTAACGGAGTTTCAGCAATTCGCCCGGACTATGGCTGAGAATAACTCGAAGGCAATAATTGAGGCGCTTGAGCATGTCGTGCGGGACTTTAACACCCAGCTCAATGAACAATTTGGCGAGAACTTCAAACAGCTCAACGAGGCCGTTGGCGCGCTACTAACTTGGCAATCTAACTATCGAGATTATGTTGAATCCTTAGAGGTGCAAATCGAAATTGCCGTTCAAGGAATAACGACTTCCGGAGTGTCCCTGCAGCATGTTGCCGAACAGGCAGAACGGATTCCAGAAGCTCTCGTTGATATGAAGGAAATCCTTGGCGGTCTTATTTCTGCAAAGAACGATCTGGGCGAGCATTTGGAGGTATTTTCGGTACTTCGGACACAGGCCCTCGAGGCGTTTCCAGTTATTGAAAATAACTTGAACGATCTAACTTCCAAATTCGGGGATACGGTGAGGCAGGCAGTGGAGAATTCGAGCTCGGTACTTGAACAGCAGCAGACCGCATTGCGTCTCCTTGAGAAGGGATACAATGATCTTCTGGCAACGTCAGGTGACGCCCAAGATAAATTTGAGGGCGCGATCCAAGAATCGATGACTGCAATGCAAACATCTCTCACCGCTACCATGGAGAAGCATAGTTCGGTGGTTCAATCCAACGCGGAGAGCATGCAATCCCAAATTTCTGAGGCTTGGATCAAATCTCAAGAAACGCTCGAGGGTCAAATTGAAGCCTTGGACACACAGATTCAGCAGGAATTAACTCGTTCTCTTGAGGTAATGGGCAAAGGTTTGGCGGGTCTGTCAGAGAAATTTGTTTCCGATTACGGGCCGCTGGCTGAGCGTCTCCGAGAGATTGTTCAGATGCCGAACAGGACTTAGGGCATGCTAGATAAAATTATTGGCCGCAGTGCTTCGTCGGACGAAGAGCATTGGATTTCTGTTTCGGATCTGATGGCGGGGCTCATGGTGATTTTTTTATTCATCGCGATCACCTATATCCGTCCGATCGTAAAAGTGCAGGATCGTATCGAAGAAATCGTCGTAGCTTGGAGCGAGTCGGAGGTTGCGATATTCGAGGCTCTCGAGATCGAATTTCATGACGACCTTTCTCGTTGGCGAGCGGAGCTTGACCAAAAGACTCTGTCGATCAGGTTCAAGGCCCCGGACGTACTGTTTGACGCGGCAGCTGCCAGTCTCAGGCCGGAATTTGAATCAATTCTGTCCGAATTTTTTCCGAGATATTTGAAAGTTCTCGCTGGCTTTCGGGAAGGCATCGCCGAGGTACGATTGGAGGGACATACCTCGTCAGAATGGGAAGGGGCGATCAACGATGATGATGCCTATTTCCGAAATATGTCCCTGTCGCAAGCCAGAACCCGCTCCGTTCTTAAGTATAGCCTGAGTCTTCCTGGTATCGCCGACCAAAAGGATTGGGCAAGGAACCTTGTTACCGCGAATGGTTTGTCTTCTAGCCAGTTAATTATGTCGAATGGGTTAGAGGACAAAGTGCGATCAAGACGTGTGGAGTTTCGGGTTCGGACCAATACCAAGGAAAGGATCGTGAGAATCCTAGAAACGATCCAATGAAATTAATAGTTGAATTTCCTGAAATTGATCTAGCAAGGCGAAAAATAGGTGCAAGCCTTTCCAATTGGGGCTTGAACCAAAGACCTCTCAATGACCGTGAGCGGCTAATTATTGAGCTCGAAGAGGGAAAAGAAATTCCTCTTGAGGACGTAACACCAGTTCATGGTGGGCTTCTGTCGGTCAAAGGCGAACAGGTTTTGCTCTACATAAAGGACACGAGACAAGACAAAGATACATTGCTCTATGATCCAGAAAACGCGAGAAGATTTCATATATTCGAGTGTCGGACACTGAACGATATGCGGAGAAATGGTCGATTCGAAAGGTATGTCGTGACGACAAATAGGAGTGGGGTATTTGGTGTTGAGGCGACCGACCCTCATTCCGGAAATATCACGAACCACGAGGTCGAACTTCTGGTGTGCAAGAACTGTATTAAGGACTTGAATTGGAACAAATTTGCCGAATTTGCGGGCGCAGAAAAAAAGGGAATTTGGCTTTCGTTCTCAATCGAAGATTTCTTTTCTGAGTTCGCAACTTTTTTCTCCAGCAAGCCGACTCATACCGACATTACCGCGCCACCGGGAGGGTACGTTAAGAAGTGGAAATCAATCGCAACTTCATACAAAGAACTGCGCAATTGGCGTTGCACGAGCTGCGGTGTCGATCTTTCAAAACATCCGATGTTGCTGCATGCTCATCATGAAAACGGCGTTTTGTCAGATAATTCTGAAGCAAATATCAAAGTTTTGTGTGTCTTGTGTCATGCCGAAAAGCCATATCATTCTCGGGTGAAACCGACGCCCAAAAATGAGCTCCTGATCAAACAACTGCGCATCGAGCAACGTTAGCCGGTTGGGTCTGAATATTGTTTTGAAGGTCGGTAAAAATTCAGGTCACCTTTCGATTTCAGAAAAAATATAGGAAATTCGAAGCCCAAATGAATCCCCATCACATCATTGTCGGCGCAGGCTCGGCGGGCAGCGTCCTGGCGGCGCGGCTTTCGGAAGATCCGGACACCCGCGTTCTGCTGCTGGAGGCGGGCGGGCGTGATTCTCATCCTGCCATTCACATTCCGATTCTGGCCGGCGTCGCCTATTTTTTGAAGTCGATCAACTGGGGTTACGACACCATCCCGGAGCCGCATCTGGACGACCGCGTCCTCCACTGGCCGCGCGGCAAAACGCTCGGCGGCTCGTCCTCGATCAACGGCATGATGTATATCCGCGGCCACCGCGGCGATTACGATTCGTGGGCGCAAATGGGCAATCCGGGCTGGGATTACGATTCGGTGCTGCCGTATTTCAAGCGCACCGAACGCCACAAAGATCGCAAAGATGACTTTCACGGCAGCAGCGGCGAATGGCATATCCAGCGCGCGCATTCCGACAATCCGCTTTACGCCGCGTTTTTTGAGGCCTGCGGCGAGGTCGGGTTTAAGCCGACATCTGATTTCAATGGAGAGAGCCAGGAAGGATTCAACTGGCACGACTTCAACATCAAGAACGGCCGCCGCCATTCGACTGCGCGCGCCCTGCTTTATCCGGCGATGGAGCGAAGCAATCTCGATATCGAGACACGCGCGCAGGTGCGAAAGATTTTGATTGAAGACGGGCGCGCGGTCGGCGTCGAATACATTCAACGCGGTGAAATCAAGACGGTGCACTGCACGGGCGAGGTTATTCTTTCCGGCGGTGCCATTAATTCGCCACAGCTTTTGGAGCTGTCGGGCATCGGCGACGCGGATCGCTTAAAGGCGCTCGGCATTGACGTCGCCCACCATCTTCCCGGTGTCGGCGAAAACATGCACGACCATCTCGGCATCTACGTTCAATACGAATGCACCGAGCCCGTCACGATGTATCGCTGGTTCCGGCCGGACCGTGCCGTGGCCATGATGCTGCAGGCGATCTTTCTCCGCACTGGCGTGGGTGTGTCGCTGCCGTTGGAGGCGGGCCTGATCACGCGGACGCGGCCGGAAGTTGATCAACCCGACATGAAAATTTCACTGGTGCCGGGGCTGTCACTGGAGACATCCCAAAAGGGCCAGGGGCGGAACGGGTTTCTCATCCACGGCTATCAGCTGCGGCCCCAGTCTCGCGGCCATGTGCATATTACGTCGGCGGATCCGATGGCAAAACCGGAGATCCACGCCAATTATCTCGCCTCAGAGGCCGACCGCATCTGCATTCGCGATGGCTTCAAGATTATCCGCAATCTGTTTTCGCAACCGGCATTCAAACCGTGGCTAGGGCCACCGATTTCGCCAACTGACGATGTGCAGTCGGACGATGAGATCGATGCCTGGATTCGGGCGAACTCGAACACCGTTTTCCACCCGGTCGGCAGCTGCAAGATGGGGCCGGAAACGGACGGGATGGCGGTGGTGGGTGCAGATCTAAAGGTTCATGGGCTGAAAGGTCTACGCGTGGCGGACGCCTCGATCATGCCGTCGATCATGTCCGGCAATACCCAGGCGCCGACCGTGATGATTGCCGAGAAAGCCGCCGACCTGATACGCGCTGGGGCCTAACTCTCGGTACGAGTGAGCCCGCATTCCCTGACGCTGATGTGATACCCGCGGCGCGGCAGGGGTCTTTCGCCCGCGGATACCGCAGAGTACGATGATAGATGCGCGGCCCGGACTTAGGGGAGAGGGGCCGTTTTTTCGTATCCACCTTCATCTCCCTGAACACATC
>JAPYRS010000165.1 GCA_029936875.1 Alphaproteobacteria bacterium
TTGTCGCGGCCAATCAATGGCCGTTCGAGCGTTTCTCCGACACCGAAATAAATGTCGGGGTCGAGGGAAGCTGGACCCGCTATCACTTGTGGTTCGCATGGCGTCACGATTACGAGGCGTTGCAGTTCTCGTGTGCCTACGACCTCAAGGTCCCTGCAGCGAAAGTTTCAGCGATCCATTCTTTGCTCGCGCTGATCAACGAAAAAATGTGGTTCGGGCATTTTGATGTTTGGGCCGAGGAAGGCCTTCTAATGTTCCGTCATGCCCTCTTGTACCGTGACGGTGCTGGCGCGACGTCCGGGCAACTCGAGGATCTGGTCGAAATTTCATTGCACGAATGTGAGCGCTTTTTTCCAGCCGTTCAGTTCGTCCTGTGGGGCGGAAAGTTGCCGGCCGAAGCGATGGCGGCGGCAATGCTTGAGACAGAAGGCGAGGCCTGACCACGTCCTCCGCCATTTCAGGACCGATACTGCTGGTCGGCTGCGGGAAAATGGGATCCGCGCTCCTAAAAGGTTGGTTGGAAAAGGGGCTCGATCCCCACTCCGTAATTATCATTGATCCGGCCAAGGGCGCCGCTGAAATTGCCGGCGAAGCCGGCGTAAAGATTCTAACCGGGCCAGACCTTCTCGATCCAGCATTCGCGCCGCAGGTCGCGGTGATGGCGGTCAAGCCACAGGCAATGGATCTCGTCGTACCGGGATATGAGGCGCTGGCTGCCGGCGGGATGCTGGTCCTTTCGATCGCTGCAGGCACCACACTTTCTTACTTCTCCAAATTACTTGGCGAAAATGCGTGTGTGGTCCGCGCGATGCCGAACACCCCGGCTGCGGTTGGGCGTGGCATCAGCGTCTTAATTGCCAATTCCGGTGTCTCAAATGATCAGCGGGATCTTTGCACCAGTTTGATGTCGGCGGTCGGTGAGGTGGCATGGATCGACGACGAAGCCCTGATGGATGCGGTAACAGCCGTGTCGGGAAGCGGCCCGGCCTATTTGTTTCTGTTGATCGAATGTCTTGCAGAGGCCGCTGTCATGGCGGGTCTACCTGCGGCTCTTGCGGAAACTCTGGCACGCGCAACAGTCGAGGGTGCTTCGGAGCTTAGCCGTCAGAGCGGATTGCCGGCCAAGTCGTTGCGGGAAAACGTGGCAAGTCCCGGCGGCACCACCGAGGCCGCGCTTCAGGTTCTAATGGCCACCGATGGACTTCAACCTTTGCTGACGCGCGCAGTCGCGATGGCTGCGGCGCGGTCGCGAGAACTTGCTGGATAAATAGCGAGACCTACGTCGGACCGGGCGACTTCGATCGATGCCGATGTCGCACTCAACACTAAACGGGCAGCCGTACTTGCGCCCGCAGTCCCCCAAGTCCTGATTCCCCAAGGGTAACTTCGCCGCCGTGACCGTGTGCAATATCGCGCGCAATGGTAAGCCCGAGGCCGACGCCGCCGGTCTCCGGACTGCGCGCAGAGTCGAGACGGACAAAGGCTTGAAATGCCTGGTCGCGTTTATCTTTCAAAATTCCAGGCCCCGAATCGTCCACGGTGATTTCGATGGTATCGGCAAGCCGCACTGCCGTAATCGAAATCGGCCCGTGGGAGCCTGCGTGTTTAATGGCGTTGTCCACAAGATTGGTCAGGCAGCGTTTAATGGCATTGGGGCGAATCTGTAATCGCAAATCACCGGATGACGTGAGCTCAATGTCATGGCCCTGTCGGTTGGCGCCGTCGACGACGCTAACCAGGATGTCCGCCAAATTGGCAAGCTCTGGTTCTTCCGTTCCTTGACCCCGGGCGAAATCAAGGAAGCCCTCGACCATGTCCTCCATGTCCCGCACGTCGGCCTTGAGATTTCCGATATCGACCTGACCATCCAGCATTTCGAGCTGAAGCTTCATTCGGGTCAGGGGCGTTCTTAAATCGTGTGACACCCCCGCCAGCATTTCAGTGCGCTGCGCCATCTGGGTTTTCATGCGTTCGCGCATTAAAGAAAATGCACTTGCGGCCTGGCGAATTTCTGTCGCTCCAGAGGGCTTCAGGGACGGAAATTCGCGACCCTTGCCAAGTGCATCGGCGGCCCGGGCGAGCGCGCGTATCGGTCGCATTTGATTTCGCAAAAACAGGATCGCGACTGACAATAAAATGAGCGATGTACCAATCATCCACATCACAAAAATCGTCGTTGTCGTGCTGTCGAGGCGCTTGCGTTGCGTAACAACCTTCAAGATTCCGTTTTGCAGCTGAACGTTGACCTCAACCAAATTGTCGCGACGCGCGGTATTAATCGTAAACGGCCGGAACAACTTTTCTTCCAGCGCACGCGAAAGCATCCGGTCGAGGATACCGTTGCCCGAGTTACTTCCCTCTGCACCCGTATCGAGAACTCGGTCAGGCAAGACCTCCACATCCATTGCAAAATGGGTGCGCGCAAGTTGCAGCGTCCGTGCTTGCGATTCAGGACTTGGCATTTCGCGAAGCGACTGAATGACCATTGAGATGTCGCCGGCGAATCCCAGGGCCAGGCGTCTCGTCACGGTGTCCCAATGGCGTTCGTAAAAAACGTAAGCGAGGACAAGCTGCAGCAAAATCACCGGCGTCACGACAATCAGGATCGATCGTCCAAACAGGCTTCGCGGTAGAAATTGCTTCAACATGGATCTGGCTAAATCATCCGTGATTTGGATCAGTCGGGAACAAGGACATAACCCTCGCCCCAGACAGTTTGAAGGTATCGAGGGAGCCGGGGGTCTGGCTCTATCTTGCGGCGGAGCCGGGCAATTTGCACGTCTATGCTCCTTTCATTTACGCCGCCACTTTGCTCGCAAAGCTCAATTCTCGAAATTGTCGCGCCAGCGTTGCGCGCAAAGATACCGAGCAGCGCCGCCTCTGCCGAAGTCAGGTGCACAATCTGATCATCCTGAAGCAGTTCGGATCTCTCAATATTAAAATTGCAGGACCCGAACGAAAGATCTTCGGCGATATCCATAGGGGTTGCGCGGCGCAGGATTGCCCCGATCCGCAGCAGGAGTTCACGCGGCTCAAAGGGTTTTGGAAGGTAATCGTCAGCACCACTTTCAAGGCCAAGGATTCGGTCTTCCGCTTCGGCGCGTGCGGTGAGCAATAATATTGGCACGTCATGCCTCTCACGGAGTGCCGTCGTAAATGAGATCCCATCTTCGCCCGGCATCATCACGTCGAGAACAATGAGGTCAAATCTTAGACCCCGCATTTTTTGCCGCGCGGTTTTGGCGTCCGGTGCCGAGGTGACGAGATACTCGTGATCCCGCAAATATTTTGTCAGCAGGTCGCGCAACCGCCCATCGTCGTCAACGACAAGAATATGCGGTTGGGAAGAATTCATGAAGTGGCACCGATCGAGAGAATTATTCGTCCTTGATTGATTTCAAAACACCATGCCGGTCCTGCTCATTGATCAGGCCCAGCAGAACCTTTCGATAGCCCTCAACAGCGGCGCCGCCGGCCTCTCGGTAGGCGCGGGCCACGCGGGCGCGCTGCGGGGCGGAAACGCGTTCTTCCAGTTCGATGCCTTCGGGCGTGAGGTGCAGGAGGCGCTGCCGCCGGTCTCGCGTCCCTTGCCTCTGGATCACAAATCCGCGCTCGATCAACTGGCTCAAAACGCGGCTGAGGCTTTGTTTGGTAATTCGAAGAATACCCAAAAGTTCGGCCACCGATATTCCGGGATTTCGCCCGATGAAATGGATCGTCCGATGATGGGCGCGTCCAAATCCGAATTGCCGAAGGATTGAATCGGGGTCGCTGGTAAAGTCGCGGTAGGCATAAAACAGCAGTTCAATCCCCTGCCGCAACTCTTCGTCTGTCAGGAATAGGGGGTTCGCCCCGGATTTTACGTCAACCATGTTGACATATATCGCTCATAACATTACGTTCGGCAAGCGAATAACGTAATTTCTTTGCTTCCAGACGGGGCTTTCGGCAATGACGTTAATATCCTTCGATGATCGAGATGGGGTCATTTGGCTCAACGGAGAGCTTATTCCTTGGCGAGACGCCAAGGTTCATGTGCTCACCCATGCGCTGCATTATGCCAGCGCCGTGTTCGAAGGGGAACGTGTGTACGGCGGTGAGGTCTTTGAATTGACCCAGCACACGGAGCGTTTGGCCTATTCTGCAAAGGTCATGGGATTCGATATTCCGTTTTCCGTCTCTGAAATCAATTCGGCGACGGAAGAGACGATTGCGGCGCTTGATATTGTTGACGGATATGTTCGGCCGATCGCATGGCGGGGCAGCGAGATGATGGGCGTTTCCGCTCAGAGTTGCCGCATTAATCTGGCAATCGCAGCGTGGGCCTGGCCATCCTATTTTTCGCCGGAGGCACGTCTCAAGGGGATTCGGCTGACGATGGCGAAATGGCGGAAATCGTCGCCGGAATCATCACCGACCGACACCAAAGCGGTTGGCCTCTACATGACCCATACGTTGTCCAAGCACGAGGCCGAAGCACAGGGTTTCGACGATGCTTTGATGTTGGATTATCGCGGCCAGATTGCCGAAGCCACCGGTGCCAATATTTTCCTGGTGACTGACGGGATTTTGCATACCCCGATCGCCGATTGCTTTCTCGACGGGATTACGCGCCGGACAGTGATGCGC
>JAPYRS010000021.1:0-3029 GCA_029936875.1 Alphaproteobacteria bacterium
TCGCTCACCCGTCACCTGCACCGGACGACACTGGTCGGCGACCGCCCGGTCTAATTTTTACCGGCCGTCCTAACCGGCCAGAACTTGCGCCGCTGCTGCCTCTCCGGCGAGACGCCCGAGATTGGTCGCCATCAACAACCCGCTGCCCGACAGGTAGCCCCAGTCTGATGGCCCGGAAAGACCACGCGCGGCACCGCCGCCGGCAAACAGATTGGGAAGGCTTGACCCGTCGGCGCGAAGCACCCGGCCCGATTTATCAACCGCCACGCCGCCCTGGGTGTGGAACAGCGCGCCGGTGACTTTTGCAACACGGTAAGGTGCTGCCAAAACAGCGTTGCCTTTGAAATCGCGACCAAAGGGATCTTCCTTGCCGCCAACAATTTCTTCGGTTTCACGAAGTGTCGCCGCAATGGCCGCCTCATCGCAACCAACGATCGCCGCAATCTCCGCCGCATTTTTCGCGACTTTGATCGCGCCTTCCTTTTGACATTCCTGGTGGCTGTGAAACTGCATCGCAATGTCGTGGCAACGATCATCAAAAATGGTCCACGCCACATGACCGGGCTGGCGAATAACGTTCAGCGCCTGTTCGCTGTACCCGTGGTTCTCGTTTGAAAAGCGAGCACCTTCGGAATTCACCTGAAAGCCACCCTCCGATATCGACGGCCAACCAAGATGAATCTTGTGCGGTTCGGTGACGGCGCCGTGGCCCTGAAAACTTTCCATATCCATCAGTTCAGCGCCGAGTTCTGCGCCCCAAAGGGCTGCATCGCCTTTGTTTCCGGCGTGGCCGTGATAATGGGCGTCGACCATTTCCGGAATATATTTCTTCATCATCTCGGGGCTGCCGCCGTAGCCGTTACAGGCAAGAATTAGCGTGTCGCAGCCGACATCTTCGAAAGTCCCGTCAGACCGGGCGATGCGGACACCAATCACCCGGCCGTCTTCATTGGCGTAAAGATCCTGAACCGGTGCGCGCAACGCAATATCAATCCCCGATTTCTGAACCGCGTCAACAAACACCGTCAGAAGTTCGGCGCCGAAGCGGCTGGGCGATCCATGCATGTGGTGACGCTGATGGCCGGGATAGAGAAAGTCATCCACCAGCGACAGCGGCATGTCATGGCTGTCCATCAGCCAGTCAATTGTCCGCGCGGACTGTTCCGCGATGTGACGGGCGAGTTCGGCATCGTTCTGGCCTTTCGCCTTGTTGATGAGGTCCTCGAACAGGATTTCAGGTGGATCGTCGATACCGGCTGCAATCTGAAGTTTGGTTCCGGCCGCAGGGATTTGACCGCCGGAAAGCGACGTATTGCCCCGGGGTGAATCGTCGCGCTCAAGAATCATGACTTCCGCACCCGCTTCGTGGGCCGCCAGCGCCGCCGTGCAACCGCAAGCGCCGGCACCGATAATCAGCACCTGCACCGAGACCTCGAACTCTTTGTTCGTCTCGCGAATGATTGTCATTTTCTATCGCCTCCCCAAAATATTTGACTTGTCGCAAGGGCCCCGTTACCCCGGATCAATAATATTGATGGCGCGTTACGCTCGCCACATCTTGTCAGGGAGGATTCCATGTCCAAAAAGAAAATCCTAGTGCTTGTTCCATTTCCGATGACGGACGACGCGCTCGATAATCGAATTGCGCAGAGTAAATCGCTTGAACTCGGCCCCGACATTCAGATTGATTACCGGCCGGTAAAATGGTCGGGGACCAATTTTGTCGGCCCCTATGATTACGTGTTGGGCGATTTCACGGTGCTCGAAGCCGGTCTCAGTGCCCAGGATGACGGGTATGACGCTGTCTGCATCGACACCATGAGCGATTCAGGCGTTGCCGCACTTCGCGCCATTCTCGATATCCCGGTGATTGGACCGGGGCGGGCCACGTTCCTGATGGCGATGCTTCTCGGCGACAAGTTCGGCATCCTCGTGATGTGGGAACGCTGGGGCGGCCTCTACAAAAAAGTCATGGACGAACTCGGTATCTGGCACAAGTTTGCCGGCATGGGCAGCGTCGATATTCCACCGGACCGCTTCAATCTTCTTTCAGGCGAGGAGGAAGAGGTGTTTCCCAAACTCGAAGAAGCGGCACTCAAACTGATCAACGAGAAGAAAGCCGACGTCATTATCCTCGGCTCGACATCAATGCATCAGAGCCACGCCTACCTATCGGAAAAACTACCGGTGCCGGTCATCAGCCCGGGTCCCCTCACCTATAAACTGGCCGAGATGGTTCTTGGCCTCGGCCTCACCCATAGCCGGACCGCCTATCCGCAACCGGTCGCGCGCCACGATCCGTTTATCTCGCTGATGATTGAAACGGCTGCCGCCAAAGCCAAAGAATCCGAGGGTAAATAAAATGGCAAAAGCATTGGTTCTTGTTCCCTTCGCGATGGATGAAGAAGGTATCGACAATCGTCGCGCCCAGGTTGACACAGTGAAACTCGGCCCCGACATCAAATTTGATTTTCGTCCGGTGACAGCGGGCCCAACGATGTACATGAGCCCGCAGGATTTCGTGATGATGGACCTCGCGATCTTTGAAGCGGGCCTCTCCGCAGAAGATGACGGGTATGATGCGGTCTGCATCGACACCATGAGCGATTCAGGCCTCGACGCGCTGCGTTCTGTGCTCGATATCCCGGTGATTTCGCCCGGTAAGGCCTCGATGTTGTTCGCGCTGATGCTCGGCAACAAATTCGGCATGCTGGCGCAGTGGGAGCCGGCCGCCATTCGCACGCGGAAGTTTGTCTCGGCGCTTGGCCTTGCTCCGTTTTGTGCAGCGATCGAAAATTATGACGTGACGCCCGATTACAAGAATCTGATGGGGGGCAAAGAGGATGAGACTTTTCCGCGCATGTTGGCAGCGGCCAAGCGCGCTATCGAAAAAGGTGCAGACGTTATCTGCCTCGGTTCGACGACGATGTATCAGGCTCACGAATTTTTGTCCGAAAAGCTGCCGGTGCCGGTCATCAACCCGGGGCCGCTGACCTACAAACTGGTTGAATCAGCGCTTGATCTCGGGC
>JAPYRS010000021.1:3039-22487 GCA_029936875.1 Alphaproteobacteria bacterium
ATCTCGGGCTGACCCATAGCCGCCGACCCTACCCGAAACCCTTGGTTGATCACGCCGATATGGTTCACGCCATGCTTGCCGCGGGCAAAGGCAAAAACTAATCAGAGGGCTTCGCCAGGTTCGACTTTTGCCGGGCTGGACAAGGATTTAAAGTTGTTATTGGCGGCTTGATCGCGTCTAATTGCCGCTCTGCGATGGGGTCTTATGATCCCCCGCGATGAAATCAATAAGTTTTATGGGAGGACGTATGTCGAAGACTAAAACAGGCTCGAAGGGCCTAACGCGGCGCGATGCGTTGAAGACAACTGCCGCGGCTGCAGCCGGTGCTGCGATCATGGGCTTTCCTGCCCTTACCCGCGCTCAATCAGCCAAACGCTTTCTGAAGCCGATCGTTGCCGGCCTTAACGCGAAAGAAGGCGATCCGACGGATATTTCTATTCGCCTGATTCCACAAATTCTGCGCGAAAAATATGACGTCGAACTCGACATTCAGATCCATCCGTCCTCAACGCTTGGCACGGATTTGTCGCAGCTTGATGCCGTCCAAACTGGTTTTATCGATATCACCAGCAACTCCACATCGCAGTTCACCCGGTATCATGATGCGTTTGCCTTTACCGATCTGCCGTACGTGACGACGGACTGGGCGATGGCCAATCGGTTGTTCAAGTCGGACGTGTGGGCGGGACAGGCGAAGTCGTTTGAAGCCAATGTGCCGGTCAAAGTCCTTCCGCCCGTGGGCGCAGGTGGCTTCCGGTTGCTTTGGAACAATGTGCGGCCGCTGCATTCGCCTTCCGACGTGAAAGGCCTCAAGTTCCGGTCTGCCGGATCACCGCTCAATATTGAAATGATCAAGAACTGGGGCGGCAACCCGACACCGATTGCATGGACTGAAGTCTATACGGCGATGCAACAGGGCGTTGTCGATGGATTCCACGTGCAGCCGATCTGGACGTATCTGTTCAAGATGTATGAAGTCTTGAAATATGCGACCGAAGTGGATGCCAACTTCTCGATTCAGTTCCAGGTCATGAATATCAATACCTGGAATGCATTGGGCGAAGACATTCAGAAACCCTTCGCATTGGCGGCTCAGGAAGCTGCTGATATCGCGACCAAGAAGGATCAGGGCCTGGAAGATTTCTACAAAGGCAAGCTGCGCGAAGCAGGCATGGAAATCTATACGCCGTCATCCGCAGAGAAGGCCAAATGGCTCAAAGGTGGCCTTGACGTATGGTCCGGTGCCGGCTCCATTGTTCCAAAGCCTGTTCTCGACGGACTTCGAGCCCTCCAGAGCGCTTAGTACGCGACGAATTGTTTTAGCGGCTCCCCAACCTTTGGGGGGCCGCTATTCATTCGCGCGGCAACTCCCGCTTAAAGTCTTAATCACTCATGGCTGCATTCCAACGATTCGTCGATTTTGTCGATGCGATTGCCCGGTACCTGTCCGTGGCCATCGTCATCACAATTACCGGCGTTATGCTCACTCAGGTTTTCTTCCGAAAGGTTTTAAACGACTCGCTGCAGTGGCCAGAGGAACTCAGCGTCGCCGGCCTCGCATGGCTAGTCTTTGTCGGCGCCGCCATCCTGATTCGAAATTGGGAACACATCGGCATTCCGACTTTCGTCGACCTCTTGCCGGGCAAAGCGCGCATCGCCGTAATGGTTTTGGCGAAGTTTCTGACCATCGTCTTTTTGGCGATACTTCTGTGGTACGGCATCCAGGTTTTTAACGCCACGTTTCATGGCAAGGCGCCGAGTCTGCCATTTTCGTCGCGGTGGGCGAAGCTTTCGATCCCGGTCGGCGGCGGCCTGATGCTGATCATCGCGATCAACTCGATATTGAAAGATCTTTTGGCGCTCTGGCGCGGCGACCTTACCCCCTTCAAACGCCCCGACATCCCGGGTGTCGAATAGCTAACGCGGCTTTTGCCCGGAAAAGTATTTTATGGAAGTCGTTGGTCCCTACCTATTTATTCCCTTCGCGCTCTTCCTCGTCATGGGGGTGCCCGTAGCCTTCAGCCTCGGGATCGCCTGCATGGTGTTTCTGTTTTTTGCGCCGGGTGTGCATATCCCTCCGCTGATCATTGTGACGGAGATGTTTACCGCCGTTAGTCAGTTTGCCTTGCTTGCCCTACCGATGTTTGTGCTCACCGGCGAACTGCTCAATCGCTGTGATCTCACCCAAAAACTGGTTGATTTCGCGCAACTTCTGGTCGGTTGGATCAAGGGCGGCCTCGCCCATGTCAACATCGTGACGTCGATGTTCTTTGCCGGTATTTCGGGTTCGGTGATCGCCGACGCCGCGTCCCTTGGGCCGATCCTCATTCCCGCGATGATCCGCGAAAAATATCCGCGCGATTTTTCCGCTGCCGTTACCGCGGCGAGCGCCGTTATCGGCGCGATTATTCCACCCTCCACCGTCATGATCATCATCGGCGCGCAGTTGCAGATATCAATCGGCGGCATGTTCGCCGGGGGCCTCATCCCCGGTGTCATGGTTGGCGTATTTCTGATGATCGTCGCCTATGTTATTTGCAAACGAAAAGACTACGGCGAAGTGACGAAAATTCAGGGTCCGGTCGCCGTAACCAAGGGTGCGTGGGACGCCCTGCCCGCGCTGCTCATTCCGGTATTGCTGCTCGGCGGCATTTTGACGGGAACCTTCACACCGACCGAGGGCGGTGCCGTCGCCGTCGCCTACACCCTGGTCGTCGGGTTCGTCATTTATCGAACGCTCAATATCAAAAAACTTATCGGGGCGTTGACGGCAACGGCGAAAGTGACCGCATCGGCATTGATCATCGTCGCGACTGCCCTGGTATTTAGCCGAATCCTCACCTTCTTCCGGATTCCGCAGGAAATTCTGGAACTGATTGTTTCGATCACCGACAACCGGATTTTTCTTGTCGTGCTGATTGTGGTTTTCTTTTTGATCATGGGCACGTTCATGGATGCGGTCGCCAACATGATCATCCTCGGACCCCTGCTTATGCCGCTTGCGACATCGGAGCTGGGTCTCGGCATGACCGACATTCAGTTCGGTATCTTTCTCATGATCGGCCTGTTGCTGGGACTGGTGACGCCACCGCTTGGCCTGCTCTTATTTATCACCGGGCCAATCGCCGGGACGACGCTGGAGAAAACTTCGCTTGCCGTGCTGCCCTTTCTTGCGGCTGAAATCGTGGTTCTGTTTCTGGTCGCCTTCGTGCCGGCAATCACAATGTGGATTCCTATTTCAGCCGGTTTAGGTGGGTAAGAACCACGGGCGCAGTGTGACTCCGCTCTGAATATCGAGGGAAACAACATGCCTTCCATCATCACGCCCGACCTGTTTGACGCCAACGAACATTCCGTCGACATCATCGAACTGCAATTTCGCGGATTTGGTAAACGGATGGAATTTTGCGGCCCATGCGCCGTCGTGAAGACGTTTGAAAACCACATTCCGGTAAAAGAAATGTCTGGAACCGAAGGCCGCGGCCGCGTCCTTGTGATCGACGGCGGCGGCTCGATGCGGGTCGCGCTGATGGGTGACATGCTGGCCGCCCGGCTGGTTGAAAACGGCTGGGCCGGCGCGGTTATTCACGGCGTCATTCGAGACACACCGCAGATTAATGAACTCGACTTTGGCGTGAAGGCGCTCGGGACAACAGCCCGGCGGGCCGCCGCAGACGCACTTCCCGGCGCGGAAGGACTTGCCGTCTCGTTTGGAAATGTCCGGATAAAACCGGGCGACTGGATTTACGCCGACGCTGACGCCGTGCTTGTCAGTCCGGTCGAATTATCGCTCTAACGCGGTCGCAGGCTTTCTAGAGGACTTCGCAAGCCTCGTCGAAATCGAGACGCGGCGCGCGCGGCCCGGGAATTGATTCAGGCTCGCCGTAGCCGATGCAGCAGATAAAGTTGGACCGAAAGTTCGTGCCACTAAAAAAGATTTCATCGACCTTGGCGGTATCGAACCCCGACATTGGGTTGACATCGAGGCCAAGCGAGCGCGCCGCCAATATGAGATAAGCGCCCTGAAGGCTGCCGTTCCGAAATGCTGTTTGTTCTGCAAGACTTGGATCAGCGCGGTACCCGTCTGGCGGTCCGCCAAACGGATAAAGTTTTTCCCAGTGTTCGAAAAACTCAAGATCGTGGGCAACGACAACCGCGACGCCGCAGTTTTGGACGGCAGGTTTATTGCCGTCCATTATTACCGGGAGCAGTCGCTCCCGCGCCTCCGAAGAACTCAAGAAGACAAACCGGGCAGGACAACAATTGCCGGATGTTGGACCAAACCGGGTCAATGCATATAGTTCATCGATCGTTTCTTTTGATGCCGGCCGATCTTGCCAGCCTTTCTATGAACGTGCTTTTCGAAACAGCAGGTCCTGCGAACGTGCGTCAATCGGTTCGCCCGCGCGTTCTGGCAGTTCTACATTGGCATTGGAATTCATTTATTTGCCTCTAAGATTTGATCAGGATTCATTTTCAATCGGATTACTGAGGATGCCAATCGATTCGATATCAATTTCGATCGTGTCGTCCTGTTTCATATAGATAGGCGGCGTCCGCGCAAAACCAACGCCGGACGGCGTCCCCATCACCAAAAGGTCGCCGGGTTCCAGAGTGAGCGCCTCACTAATGAGAGATATTGACTGAGCGACTCCAAACATCATGTCGGCGGTATCGGCGTCCTGCATGATTTTACCATTGAGCCGGGCCTGAATGCGGAGGCCGGCGGCACCTGGCGGCAGTTCATCCGCGGTGACGAAGTCCGGCCCAAACCCGCCAGTGGCATCGAAGTTTTTGCCGATCGTCCATTGCGCGGTTCTCATTTGATAATCGCGAATAGAGGCGTCGTTGAAACAAGAGTACCCGGCGACGGCATCAAGCGCATCGGCCTCCGACACATGTCGAACGCGCTTGCCAATAATTGCGACAAGTTCTGCTTCGTAATCGAGCTGCTCGGAAACCCGAGGCCGGACAATCGGTTGTCCATGTCCCACCAGTGAGGATGGCCCTCGCATGAACAGCGTCGGATAATCCGCCGCCTCCCATCCGCCTTCGGCCGCATGATCAACATAATTCAGACCGAGGCAAATAATCTTGGAGGGATTGTGCATCGGCGGCAGTAATTCGAGGCCCGCATATGGTATTCTGGCATCGGCCCCGGCACCTTCGGCGGCGGTCTTTGCCTGCTGGAAGCCGCTCTCCCCAGCCGCTATAACAGTCAACAAATCCTGTGGCCCACCCGGCGCCGCGACGGACAAATCCGCGACCTCGTCGCCGAGGCGCACGCCAAGGGCGGCACCTGAATTCTTACTAAATGAAACGAACCGCATATCTGTTTCCCCTCAACACATATTGTCGCCAGATCGTATCAGAATTTTAGAGCGATAATCCTTCGAAAACCTTTTTCGATCCCGCTCAATTTGATACTCCCCCTATGAAATCTGAATCCAACAATCTCTATGCGGCCTTTCGTGACCGCTTTCCGACAGACCTCGGTGCGACCTTTATTCAAACCGAGGACGATCGCGTCTATTCGTACCGCGACCTCGATAAGACCAGCGCCAAGACGGCAGCGGCAATGGAATCAATGGGCGTCAAGCTCGGTGACCGGGTCGCGGTTCAGATTGAAAAGTCGGCCGAAGCCGTTTTTTTATACCTCGCGTGTATTCGCATGGGCGCAATTTACCTTCCGCTCAATACCGCCTATTCGCTTTCGGAACTGAAATATTTTTCGAAAGATGCGGAGCCGCGTCTGTTCGTCGCGACACCGGATACCGCGGCCACGATTGAACGAGTCCTCAATGACGATCAGGTGTTACTGACGCTCGATCAGAATGGTCGCGGGTCTCTTGCAGAGAAAACCGAGGCGGCGACAGACACCGGACTAATCGCGCCGGTCGAAGCTAACGACGTCGCCTCCATCGTCTACACAAGCGGAACAACCGGGCGACCGAAGGGCGCAATGATAACGCATCAAAACCTCGCCTTTCACGCCCAAACCTTGCACAAATTGTGGGGCTTTGTGCCCGGGGAAATGTTGTTGCACACGCTGCCAATTTATCACGTTCATGGCTTGTTCATTGCCATCAACTGCGTTCTCTGGAATGGGTCCGGAATGCGATTTCTGGAAAAGTTCGACGCCGACGCCGTGTTGAAATTCCTTCCAGAATGCGGCGTCATGATGGGGGTTCCAACATTCTATTCGCGGCTTCTTGCCAACGAGGCGTTCGATGCTGAAGTCTGTTCGAAAACACGGCTGTTCATATCCGGATCGGCCCCGCTTCTCGCCAATACGTTTGATGCGTTTCAGAAACGCACCGGCCACACCATTCTTGAACGATACGGCATGACAGAAACTGGCATGATTACGTCCAACCCCCTTGATGGAGACCGCGTCGCCGGTTCGGTCGGATTTGCGTTGCCCGGCGTTGAAGTTCGGATCGCCGATGAAAGTGGCGAGGTAGTCGACGACGGTGAAACCGGTATCCTTGAACTTCGCGGCGAGAACGTGTTTCAGGGATATTGGCGCCAACCTGAAAAAACCAAACAAGAATTTCGGCCGGATGGATATTTCATCAGTGGCGATCTCGCGAAAAAAGATAAATCAGGACGAGTCGCGATTGTCGGCCGGGAAAAAGACCTCATTATTACCGGTGGGCTCAACGTCTACCCCAAGGAAGTTGAGCTCGAAATTGACCGCATCAAGGGTGTCGATGAATGTGCCGTGATCGGCCTGCCGCATGCTGATTTTGGCGAGGCGGTGACAGCAATTGTTCGACGGGATGCGCGCCTCCCCAGTATTGAAGAAACCGAGATTACCGACGCGCTGAAGGCCCGAATTGCCGGTTTCAAACAGCCAAAACGTGTTCTGTTTATCGACGACCTGCCGCGAAACGCGATGGGCAAAGTCCAAAAAAACCTGTTACGCGAGCAATTCAGCGAACTCTATGATTAAGCGCAAAGCCCGTATCGTGGATCGCCTGCCTAATTTGTGGCAGTGCCTCCTACAAAATTTTGAGCGACCGCTGCCCCCGACGGCCTTTGGCAGGCTGCAATTTCTTGATACGATAAAGGAACTATGGAAACTCCCGCACTCGGTACGCCGCTCGACCTCCGTACTTCGCTTGAAGCCGTTGTTACGATTCGGACGGAAATCCCAGAAGATTCATTCACTGCCCCCTTGCTCGGAACCGAACGGGAAGGCAGCGGCGTATTGATTCGCGCAGATGGATTGATCCTGACAATCGGTTACCTGATCCTCGAAGCTGAATCGGTTTGGATCATCACCTCGAACGGTTCCGCCACGCCAGGCCATATTGTTGGTTACGATCACGATTCAGGTTTCGGTCTGATTCAGGCGCTGGGCAAACTTCATTGCGCGCCGGCACCGCTCGGCGATTCAGATGCCTGCAAAATCGGCGACGATGTCATCGTTTCCGGGCGCGAAGGACTTGTGAATGCCACCGAGGCACGCATTCTTACGAAACGCGAATTTGCTGGCGCATGGGAATATGTGCTGGACGAAGCGATAATCACCGCACCTGCCCACTCCGATTGGAGCGGGTCCGCATTATTTGATCGCGCCGGCCGCCTACTCGGCATTGCCTCCCTGTTTCTTCAGCAGGTCGAGGACGATCCCAATGCGATCGACGGCAATCTTTCGGTTCCGATCAACCTTCTTAAGCCGATCATTGATGATATCCAGGGTTACGGGCGTATTAGCAAACCACCAAGGCCGTGGCTCGGTATTTATCTGTCAGAAGTCGGCGATCAGATCGTCGTGGCCGGCCTTGCCGACCAAGGTCCCGCGGCCGAATCAGGAATTCGGGTTGGTGATATCCTGGTCGAAGTGGGACCGGTGCGGGCGAAAAGCGTGGCCCATGCCTTTCGAACCTTATGGTCGCTCGGCCCCTCGGGAACGATCGTTCCGCTCACACTGGAGCGTGGCAGGCAACAGCTCGATATGTCGATTAAGAGCGCCAGCCGCGCCGACTTCCTGCGCCAACCCCAGTTGCACTAACCAATACTCAAACCGGGCGAAGACCCGGTTCTCGTTAATTATCCATAAAAAAGGGCCCGCAGGAAAACCCACGGGCCCAATTTCTTAAGATTTTAGATCGACTGTCTTAGTTGATCGCAACTTCATCCCAGTTAATCATGCGATTAACCGGCTTGTAATCAACGACGTTGTTCTTCACCGCATCCATATCGACAGAGTCGAAGAGGAAAAGTGAAGCGGCTTGATCATGATAGTAGTGCGCAATCTTGGCCAAATGCGTGGCGCGAATTGCCGGATCAAACTCTTCATTTGCGGCCTTAATCGTATCCTGAATTTCCGGGAAGCAAGTCCATTTTGGAAAGGAATTACAGGAATGAAGACCATTGATGGAACGCATAATGTCCATCGTCGGCTCTGATCCGTAGTTGAAGCTGAATATCGATGCATCGCCGAATTTCGATGTATCGCGAACACGGGCAATCAGGTCAGGCAACGTAATAGCATTCACAACGAATTCGACGCCAATCTTTTCCAGGTCGGCTGAGACAAATTGTACGATGTCTTTCCAGTCGCCCTGCGCGGTTACAGATTCGCCAATGATCTTCAGACCATCGCCATAACCGGCTTCCGCGAGAAGCGCCCGCGCCTTATCGGGATCGTACGGGTACGGCTGAATGTCAGCCTGCCAGCCATTAATGGACGACGTACCGGGTTGACCGGTTGTATTTGTCAGGCCGCCCATCGTGATATCAACAAACTGCTGCATGTTGACGCCGTAGTTAAGCGCCCGCCGAACACGAACGTCCGCAAGCGGACCTTCTTTGTTCTGATAGAAATGCAGAACGCTGATCGCCGTACCAGGATTAATCTGAAGGCGACCGCCTGCTGCTTCGATGCGGGCTCTGTTATCGGCAACAAGTTGGAAACCAATATGAATCTGATCAGATTCAAAGGCGTTCACGCGGGCCGCCAATTCAGGAATGAACTTGAAGGTAACCTGATCGATCTTGCCTGCGCGCCAACCAGAAGCGTTTTTCCCGACAACAACACTGTCGTTATCCCAACTGATGGTTTTGTAGGGGCCCGTACCATTCGGGTTTTTGCCGTAACCTTCGAAGGTCACGTCCTGCATATGCTCCCAATCGATCACTTTGATGACGCCGAGAATGGCGGGCATCAGAGGATCGGGTCTATCTGAAATAACTCGGACGGTCAGATCATCGATGACTTCGCCACCGACAAGACGCTGGGTATTTCTGGCCACGCCCGATGCGGCAACTTTGCCCACATCCGATGCCAGCCAGTTCAACATATTAGCGACGTCTGTCGCGTTGAAATCGTTGCCGTTATGAAATTTGACACCGGGACGAAGCTTCATCGTCCACTTGGTTTTGTCGTTTGCGTCTACCGACCATGAGATGAGCATTCCCGCCTTCGGGCCGGTTTTGTCACTAATTGTAAGACGGTCATAAACCGTTCCAAAGACGAAGCCACCTGAATGCGACGTATCCAAATACGGGTTGCCAAGTCCAGCGGGCAAGCTCGAATGACCGACGATCAACTCGTCCGCCGACGCTGCCGCCGATATCCCAAAAACAGCGCCAAACATAAGCGCACTGCCCAGGGCAGTTTCCAATCTGTTCATTAATCCCTCCCAAACATGATTTATCGTCGCGTACTATACACAGAACCTCCTGATCCGTTTAGATAATTTCCCTTCAAACTCGCGGGCATTGGTCGCTTCCTTCCGGCAACATTGGAACCCGTGCCTGCCATTTTCCGGTGACATGGAGTTTCACGCCCGAGCAGCAACAAGGGACCAATCGTTCACAGGTGATTGATCACATACCGCCCGTAACACACAGAAATAATTGATTAAATTTCCAACGTCGGTGGAAACGAGGGGCCGCGCTCTTATATTACGGGTTACTTATTCTGAGGTACGGCATCGCAGAAACCGAATAAAATACCGTAGCGCAGAGGAACACCAGTCCTCGCGTCAGCAAACTTTGGGGATTATCGAAGGCATGGAAGAGGCATTGTTCGCGAACGAACCGTCCATCCGTTTAGGGTTCTTTGGCGGTATCCTGATTGTGATGGCGCTTTGGGAAGCACTCGCTCCGCGGCGCAAACAAATTTTTCGGCGCCGTTGGCGATGGCCCAACAATCTCGGCCTCGTCGTCCTCAATACGATCGTTCTGAGGTTTGCATTTCCAACTGCGGCCGTTGGGTTCGCGGTCGTCGCCCAAACCAAGGGCTGGGGACTTCTCAATACATTCGACATTTCCGGATCGACTGCGTTCGTTATCGCCGTCATTCTTCTCGATCTCTCGATCTACTTTCAGCATGTCCTGTTTCATGCCGTCCCGATTTTGTGGCGCCTGCATCGCCTACATCATGCCGATCTCGAGTTCGATGTGACCACCGGACTTCGGTTTCATCCCCTCGAAATTATTTTGTCGATGTTAATCAAGTTCATGGTAATCGCAGCGCTTGGCCCGTCTGCGGCCGCGGTTCTAATTTTCGAAATCGTCCTGAACGGCACGGCCATGTTCAATCACGGCAATGTTCGCATGCCCGCGGCGCTGGACGCGCTCATTCGGCTGGTTGTCGTCACACCCGATATGCACCGCGTGCACCATTCGATTACACCGCATGAGACCAACAGTAATTTTGGCTTTAGTGTCCCTTGGTGGGACCGGCTGTTTGGGACCTATCGCGCGCAACCGGAAAAAGGCCATCTCGAAATGGAAATTGGGATTGAACAGTTCCGGACGGCAGCCGATCTACGGCTAGACCGGCAAGTCATCCAACCCTTGCGCGGTTCGGCAATCACCTATCCCATCAATCGCAACTCGGCTGGAGAATAATTATGCGTCGCTGGCTGCCGCGTGTCGCTGTGTTGGTCTTCGTCGCTGTCGTCATCATTTGGGCGGCGACCAACCGGGAACAACTTGATCCAGCTGCGATTGACTCCTGGATTCGGGACCTGGGCATCCTTGGGCCGGTCGTGTTTGCGCTCCTTTATATTGCCGCCACCGTCGCGTTTCTGCCGGGGCTCATATTTTCGCTGCTCGGCGGCGCTTTGTTCGGCCCAGTATGGGGATCGCTGATCAATCTTGTCGCAGCGACTTTGGGCGCAAGCCTCGCTTTTGTCGTTGCGCGTTATCTTGTCCAGGACTGGGCCGCGGAAAAAGCCGGCGGTCGCCTCAGGCGCATGATTACCGGTGTCGAATCGGAAGGCTGGCGGTTTATCGCGCTGGTCCGGCTTGTGCCGCTGTTCCCGTTCAACCTGACCAACTACGCGCTCGGCCTCACCCGCATTCCGCTCGGCACCTATATGCTGACGTCGTTTATCTGCATGGCGCCCGGCGCCGTCGCTTTCACATGGCTGGGGCATGCCGGCAAAGAGGCGCTGGAGGGTAATTCTGCATCAATCCAGTACGGATTGCTTGCGTTAGGACTCCTCGCCGTTATCGCCTTTGTGCCGCGCCTGTTCAAACAGATGCGGAAGGCGCCGACAATGTGGACCGAGGCTGATGCGCTGCACGCAAAGCTCGATTCCATCAAGGGCGATTCGCTGATTGACGTGCGCGGGCCTGACGAATTTACCGGCCCGCTTGGACACATCGTAGGGTCGGTCAATATTCCGCTCGACGCGCTCGAGGGAAAAATTCAGGCTCTACGAGATAGCGGCCTCGAAGCGCCCGTGATGATTTGTCTCACCGACAAGAGATCGGCGGCAGCGGCTGAGATGCTTACGAAGCAAGGTTTCACCAATGTCACCGTGCTTCGCGGCGGCATGAAAAATTGGAACGAGCTTGGTTTCGCGGTCGCCGGAAAAACCAACTAGGCGGTATTACTTTTCGCCCGTAGGACCGCCAGCGCCTCGTCGGCCTTCATCACGTCTGAAAATTGCTGGATCATGGTTTCGAGCGTCGCCCGATGTTCGTCATCCGACAACGCCGCCATGCAATCGGAGACCATCACAACCTTGAAGTCCATCATCATTGCGTCGCGTGCGGTTGATTCGCAGCAGACATTGGTTTTGGTCCCGCTGATCAGCAAATTCTCGTAGCCACCGGCGCGCAGGATCCGCTCGAGCTGGGACGACCCCGGTACCAACGCGCTGTAGCGATTCTTGAGAACATGACTGTCAATCTCATGCACCTCGAGTTCAGACCAAATCTGTTGCCCTTCCCCACCGGGATCGAGCGACTGAATAGTCCGGGCGCGCACATTTTCAGCGACAAAATAATCAAAGAAATTGGGCCAATCGCTGCCACCGCGATCATTGGTATTGGCGTGGGTCACCCAGAAAATTCGCACACCAAGGGCACGCAGGCCTTGGTTAAATTTATTGATCGGCGCAACGATGTCGCGCGCCACTGGAACTTCAGCCGGTGAATCAGGTGCGACGAAAGTATTCTGCATATCGATAATCAGATGCGCCGTCTTGGCCGGATCAAGGCTGTCAAAAAGATGATAGGTGCCGCGACGCGCGAGCACGCGGTCCACAACCACTTGCCTGATTTCGAGTTGATGCATGATCTGGGCCTGTCGGTTCTAGGAGTCGCTTAGAGCCGACACGTCCACTTCGTCGATGAGGAACGGGTCGCCGCGAAGTGCGGTCTCGGTGTCGAGTACTTTGCCGCAAGAGGGACAGTTGAACTGGCGCAAGAGAACATCGTCGCCAGCGGTGTAGACCTCGCCGCCAGCACCCTTCATCGGTAATTCATTCAAAGTGGCGGCGGGCTTCCACGGTTGATCCGTCGGACCAAGCGGGTGCGAGCAAGAAACGCAGACGATGCGCCCCTCACCGTCAACCATACGGGCTTCAAGCGTCGCTGAAATTCGGATGCTCATTCCGCCGCTTCCCGTTGAAGGCGCGTGCCTCTTGCCGCCTTCCGCGCGGCCTCGGTCCCGGGACCGTCTAACTCGCCGGCGTCTCCATCAATGACCACGCCGTAAACATTTCGCAACGTCCATTCGGATACGACACCTTCCTCGAAATCCGCAACCACAGCCGCGGGATCCCGTTCAAGTGGGTCGCCGTAACCGCCGCCGCCGTTCCATTGCACGTACAATCCATCCCGACCCATGATCGGATAGACCCCCCAGGTGACGGATTCTTTCTCACCCGGCATTGATTCCAGCGATTGCGCAAATGAAAGCGGCGCGTCACCGGCAGTCTCTTCATTACTGTGAACCCACAAATAGGAATTGGGGGCACCGGGGTAACCGCCGTTGAGCCCTTCGCTCATCGGGAATTGGGTGCCTTTGCCGGAAACGACGTAATGCAAGCCGCCGTCCGGCGCATCGTGCGGAACAAACGCGAGTTCTGCGCCGACGCCGCCGCGGTACTCACCGGCACCGCCCGAATCTTTCATGCGACGGCGAAACAGGTAGCGCAGCGGGAACGCAGCCTCCATCGATTCGACGTTGGCCATGCGTGAAATTGGATTGGGCACCTCACCGCCGACATCAACACCGTCAGCAAACGAACGCGCGCCACCGGCACCGGCAAATGTCTCGGTCAGAATTCCGATTGACTGGCCGCCGCGCTGGTTCTGGCCAAACAAAAAGATTGCAAAATGATTGGCGTGCCAGACGGCTGTTGCCTCGCCCTTATACTTTTCGCTGGCGGCAAGCATCTTTCCGATGGTCGTGCAGGCGGCATTGTTAACCGATTGAATCGCACCGACGGTCGCGACCGACACGGGTGCGGGCCTGCGGCAATTCACAATCGTGCCTTCGGGCGCAATCATTTCAATTGGGCGGATCACACCTTCGTTCCAGGTGATGTCGTAACAAAGCAGCGGGAACAGCGGCGCAAACAATCCACCCCACGACGCCCAATAGGCGCAGTTGATGCTGTAGGGCGATTCCGGGCTTGAATCACTGAAATCAAAAACCAGGTGATCATCTTCTTTGGTCATGGTCAGACCAACTCGATGAACCTCGGCGTTCACATCCATATATTGGCGGGACTGCCACTTGCCGTTTGGCAGTTCGCGAAGACGGTCGCGCAACAATTGTTCGGACTGGTCGATCAGGGTCATGCAAGCGCCGTCGACAATCTCTTCGCCGTATTTGCGGATCAGCACACGAAACCGGTCGCGGGCGACATTGTTGCAGGCGATCAGCGAACGAATGTCGAGCGACACCATTTCAGGATTCCGCACCATATTGAGGAGCGTATCGAGAACATCATTCCGGAGTTCGCCGCGGTCGATTATTTTGATGCCCGGCGAAGAGAAACCTTCAGTGTAGATATCCTGAGACTGCGGGCTGAAGCCGCCCGGGCTCATCGCGCCGATATCGTAGACGTGCACAAAACACGCACTCCACCCGACCAGCTGATCGTCGTAGTGAATCGGCGAGATCAGATAGATGTCGGACGTATGAAGCGCTGCCGTGTAGGGGTCATTCAGAAGGAACATATCGCCTTCGTGAATATCGCCTTTAAAACGCCGAATGATTGCCTTGCAGGCTTCGGCGGCGCTGGTCAGGTGATGGAGGAACCCGACGCCGCCCATCAGCAGCGATCCATTGGCGCGGTAAAGCGAGACCATCAGGTCGTGGCCTTCATTGGTCGTCGCACTGCCGGACACATTCTTAAGTGTAATCACCGCCTCATCGACAATGCGGTACAGGCGGTGGCGAATAATTGAAAAAGTAATCGGGTCCATGACGATTCCCTATGCGAACTCGATGATCATATTACGATATTGATCGAGACGTCCGGTTTGATTTTCCTGCAAAACGATCGTCGTAATCGGTGTGTGAATCACGGCCGGCCCTGACACCTTGTTGCCAGGCCGCAATTTTTCGAACGAATAGATTGCCGCTTCCGCCAATCCGCCCCGGCCTTCGACAAATATGTTCCGCCTGCCGGTAAGGGCGGCGCTGCCGTCTTCCCCTTCGAGGTCTTCCTTGATCATTTCGGGTCGCGCGCCTAATCCCCGCGCGGTCAATCGGAACATCGTCATTTCCATGCCGGCATCACGAAATGCGGAACCTTTGCCGTAGCGACGCTCGTAAAGCGCTTCGAAATCGGCGCCAAGGGATTCGAGATTATCATCCGTAAAGGTGTCGTCGCCGCGCACCGGTGTTGTCACTTCATGGATTTGAAGCCCGTAGCGAAAATCGACCGCGCGTTCAAAGCGCATGTCGGCCACGGCAAAACCCTCGTCGGCCAACTGCGCCTTCGCGGTCTCGATCATCGGATCGAATATGGCGTTGACGTCATTTGCCAATGAGGGAACCTGCAACGTCTTTGTTGTCGAATATTCATGAACGATATCGGAGGACGCGAGGCCAAAGGCGCAATTTACCGCAGCGGCGTAAGGCACAACGATGCGTTTCACGTTGAGGTCCTGGCCAAACAACCCGCATAGAATTGGACAGGTGCCACCAAAGGCGTGCAGCACGAAATCGCGCGGATCAAGCCCGCGTTCGACGGTTATCTCATGAATGAGATCTGAAATTTGTGCAGCCGCGATTCGCATGATGCCGATGGCCGCATTTTCCACCGACATGCCGAGAGGTTTGGCGATTTTTTCGGTGAAGACCGTGCGCGCCGCGTCCATGTCGAGTGTCATTTCGCCGCTCAGGAAAATTGCCGGGTCGAGGTAACCGACCAACACCGCCACATCTGTAAGGGTCGGCTCGGTCCCACCGCGGCCGTAACACACCGGGCCTGGCAACGCACCGGCGCTTTGCGGACCGACCCGTGGCACGTTGGTTCGCGGATCCAACGAAACAATGCTGCCACCACCGGCGCCAATCGAAACGATGTCGATTTTGGGCGCGAGGTAATGAAATCTGTCGATCAAAGGTTCGCGCGCATATTCAAACTCGCCGCCTTCGATGACACCAACTTTAAAGGTCGTGCCGCCCATGTCGGCGGCAATTATGTTTTGATCGCCGATCACATCGCCGAGAAACTTGCTGCCGATAATCCCGGCCGCCGGTCCCGACTCAATCATTCCGACGGCTCGGCCGGCCGCTTCCGACGCGGGCAGCAATCCCCCGTACCCCTGCATCACCAGCACCGGCCCGTCGTATCCACCAGCACCAAGTTTTCTGGTCAGTTCACCGAGATAGTCACTGGCAATTCGACCGGCATAGGCGTTAATCACAGTCGTCGAGGTGCGCTCATATTCTCCCGGAACTGGCGCGATCTCGCTCGAGAGCGTGACATATGTATCGGGTGCAACCCGGCTCACGATTTCGCGGACTTTTTTCTCGTGCGCATCGTTGTAGAACGACCAGAGAAAACAGACAGCGATTGCCTCGACATTGCGGTTTTCGACCAAATGCCGGACCGCGTCTTCGACCGCTGCCTCGTCGAGATCGCGGATGGCTTCGCCCTTGTAGTCAACACGCTCTGGAACACCGGCAATCTCAGCCATGGCGACCAGGGGGTCGGGACGAAAGGACGCAACCACATGTTTGATCTGATCTTCGGTTTGCCCGGCCCAGCGCCCATAGGCGCCGCGGGTCACATGAATCGTGTCTTCAAACCCTTCCGTTGTGATCAAACCGGTATGAGCGCCAGCGCGCGTCAAAAGGGTGTTATCGACAACCGTTGAACCATGGGTGAAGAGCTGCGTACCGGCGAGCACATCTGCCGCCGTGAGGCCTGCTTCCCTGGCGGCAGCCGCAATCGAATCGAGAACACCGTCAGCAAAATTTGGCGGCGTCGAAAGTGATTTGCCAAAATGCACGGCCCCTGAGGTGTCAAAAATAACCGTGTCGGTGCAAGTCCCGCCGACGTCGGTGGCGACGACAAAACGGCGCTCTTTTTTACTAGCTGTCATTATCTATTCAACGCCCTGGCCGCCTCGCCCGGTATCCGGTGGGCCGCCATTTTCCCCAACCAGGGTTCACGGGCGCGCCCTTCGGTGCCCGAGCCCTTTGCCATTGATTATTCTGTGTTTTGGGCGCGGCGCGAGTTAAGCGGAAGGCCCCATATGCGTCAAGTAAACGCCTTCAGGATTAGCATTGTGGCCCGCGCCGAAATTCTCAATGGATCGCACGAAATCCGCAAACGAAGCCGCCCCGCTCCCCTCGGCAACCAGATCAATGATTGAACAATCGAGCGCCTCTCCGCCAGCTGCCGGAGAAGAGGAATGTTCAAGCGCGGCTCATGCTTCTCCCAGCGGCTAACAGCAACGTCCGTTACCTTCAACGCGCTGGCGAGCTGTTGCTGTGTCAGGCCACGTTCTTTTCGAATTTCCTGAAGTCGCGACATATTTTCCCCTGTTTCGCGTAGAAAATACGCGACGGCCTAAATTTGCCCCAATTTGATCCTGAATCTCAATGTAATCCATCCCTCATGCGGCGATTATTTTATGCGGTAAGCCACATGTCGAAACTGTTGGCCAGACGAATGAGTTCGGCTTGCCTGTGGGTATCGGTTTTGGCAAAGATTGAGCGGAGATGGGCGCGCAAGGTATTCTTGGCGCTGCCAATAGAGGCCGCGCATTCGTCGAGCGTTTTTCCCGAGCACATCTCTTCGACCAACCGAAGTTCGGCTGGTGTTAATCCAAAACCCTTCTCCAGCGCCAGGCTCGATCGCGTGGATGACTTCGGGGTGCGGGCCGGTTCGATGACCTGCAGCATTACCGTCGGCTCCAGGCCACGTCGAACTTTGAGGCCGTCCCGCCGCTCATTGTAGGCGCTGAGCACAAACAGTAGCGGTCGTTCGCCCGAGGAAAATTCCACCCGGACGATACTCCCCTCGTCGCTTCGCACCATTTCAGCCAGGGAATTTCCGTTGCTCAATTCGAGGTTGTCATATTTTGCCGCGGCGCGCCGAAACTCGTCGCCGGTATTTTGTGATGTAAAGGAAATTGACTTTGTCCCGATGGTAAAACCGTCAGACTCCTGTGAGAGCCGATTCAGGGTGTCGTTTGCAAAAAGAAACCCGGCCGCCCGCACCGAGGACACCGATACCGACAGGACTGTGATCAACCAGGTTCGTCCCGAGGTTGGTCCGTATTCCATAGGATTCGATTTCGCCTTCAAGAAATACCGAGCGCGCAACATGATGTGCAAGGTCGGCAAATCCTTCCATTTCCAATGAGGTAAATGGATCCTGGTCTGCGCCCATTATGATTGCGAAACCAAGCCCGTCGCCGTTGTGCCCGGTTGTCACCCAAATTCCGAGCCGGGAGACCAGGCCGTACTGCCGAAGCTGTTTAATCTTGGTCGCCGGTTCAATGTGAGGGTTGCCTGGATCTTTGCGGCAGGAGACGACAAATGGATCTTCGTTGCGGTCAACCAGTTCGAAGTACTCGTCCTGTGCAGAGCTTGGCCAATGGGCCAGATTGTGGCTGACCGATCGTTGCCTTTTGCCGGATTCAATAATTACTAAACCCGCATGATCCGAGTGAAATGCCTCGGTCGTTGCGGCGAGAAACGCGGTCCATAATGCGGGTTGGATTGCGGCCTCATACGCGAGCCCAACTGAATACCTAACTTTGTTACCGTCGATCATATTTCGTTCAATTGGACCCAGCGTTTAGGTGTCAGCATCTCCCCCTCCAAAGTCGCGATACCGCGGGCAATGGCGAACATTCGATTTGGGGGAGATAAAATTGGCCTTGGCCGCCTCGTCCTTGCGCCCCCGGTTTGTTGAATACAAAAGCTGACGAGTCCCAGCAGGTTCGCTCCTGAAAAGGATGAAGCAAGAATCACCGGAAAAAATCTAATCGTCCAGAACCAATAGACCCCCAACCTCATTGGCCGACGGACCAACTATATTAGTTGATTTACAGGCGTTTTCGCGTGGAAAATTGACCAAAATTTCCAATTGAGTAGTCCTCTATCCTCCTACGGGTATGCCGCTGGCCACCGATTGGTACGGGCATTTTTTCTTAATCGCACCAATTCGGGTGGTGGTCGATGGCCGAAGTGACGTTATGACGGCACTCGAAAAGGCGGACCAACTGAAACCGATGATTGAGCCGCTATCGTCCGGAGCAGACGTTATGTTGGTTCCCAAGGTCTGGCAGGTTCTACAACCGTCACACGGGACACCGGCGTCGCCATTCTATTTCCTGTCGTCCCCCAACGGTAATTCAACTTTTGCAGACAATGCTATGGTTTGAAATCTACACTTGCCGTCTGACTTCGATAGAACCGTGTGAAACCCAAATGAAAACAAGCAGCGACCGAATCCTCACTACCCACGTCGGTAGCCTTCCGCGCCCCAAAGACCTTCTCGATGTCCTCAATCAGCAGCTCGAAGATGCTGACATCGAAGCCGGGAAACTTGAAACACTTGCCGCCGAGGCCGTTCGCGACATTGTCGCCCAGCAAGTCGATGCGGGAATCGACGTCGTGAGCGACGGTGAGATGGCGAAGATTTCTTACACCCATTACGTGAAACACCGACTAAATGGCGTTGGATCACGCGGCGAAGCGAAGGGTGAAATTG
>JAPYRS010000021.1:22497-26627 GCA_029936875.1 Alphaproteobacteria bacterium
CCGATCACCCGGACTTTATGGAACGGCAGCGGGCCTTGCCGTGGCGTTCAATCGGCACAAAGGGGCGTCAATTTAATACCGGCGACTCCCTGCCGATTTGCGTTGGGCCAATTTCCTACGGCGATAAGGGTCCGCTCGAACTTGACCTCAAAAATTTCGACCAAGCCACAACGGCATCAAAACCAAACGACGCCTTTTTGAATGCAGCCTCACCCGGTGTGCTTACAAAGTTTGTGCCGGATTCCTTTTACGGTGATGAAGATAAATACGTGGCCGATCTCGCCGATGCCATGAAAGTCGAATACGAAGCCATTCATAACGCCGGCTTCCTGTTGCAGATCGACTGCCCTGATCTCGCGTCCGCCCGGCACAACCAGTACCAAACATTATCCGATGCGGAATTCTTGCGGATCGCCGATCGCAATGTCGAAGCGCTCAATCACGCAACTGCAAATATTCCGCCCGAAGCCATGCGTATGCATATCTGCTGGGGAAATTACGAGGGGCCTCATACCCACGATGTCGCACTGGCAACTGTAATTGAAGTCTGCATGAAAGCGCGCCCGCAGGCCCTTTTGTTTGAGGGCGCAAATCCCCGCCATGCCCACGAGTGGGAAGATTTAAGCGAAGCCAAAATTCCGGACGACAAAATCCTTATTCCCGGTGTTATCGATTCGACCACCAACTTTGTTGAACACCCGCGCTTGGTGGCTCAGCGAATTTGCAAGTATGCGGAAATTGTCGGCCGCGACCGTGTCATCGCCGGTAGTGATTGCGGATTTTCGACCATGGCGGGTTCTGTTTTGCAGGTCGCCTTATCGGTGGTTTGGGCGAAATTTGATTCACTTGTCGAAGGCGCGGCAATCGCGACGGACCGGCTCTGGTCGCAATAATTCACGGATACGGTGCGAATAAACGCAGCGGCACGGTTGACCACGCGCCCAAATCACTGTTGGTGATTGAATCCCGCCGCAGAGACCTGTAAATCCTCTCGCGGGTCCCATCATGAAACTCTTTCACGGCATACACTTCGACAACCTGCGAGGCGATATTTTTGGCGGTTTGACTGCCGCTGTCGTCGCCCTTCCGCTTGCGCTCGCCTTTGGCGTCGCCTCAGGTGCGGGTCCCATGGCGGGACTTTACGGGGCCATCATCCTCGGATTTTTCGCCGCCCTGTTTGGCGGCACACCGAGTCAGATTTCCGGGCCAACCGGACCGATGACCGTCGTCATGGCCGTCATCATCGCCCAGTACATCGACCAACCGGTGATCGCCTTCACCGTCGTCATGATGGGTGGTCTTTTTCAAATATTGTTCGGCGTACTCCGTCTCGGTCGCTACATCAATCTTGTCCCCTTCACGGTTATCTCGGGATTTATGAGCGGCATCGGCGTGATCATCATCGTGATTCAGCTGGCGCCACTGTTGGGACATTCTCATCCTGGCGCCGGCACGTGGAGCAGCCTGGTTGCGCTTCCCGGTGATCTGAAAGCCATAAATTGGCAAGCCGCCCTGATCGCTGCGGCAACGATCGCGGTCGTCTACTTCATGCCGAAAAAAATTGGCCGGCTCGCTCCGGCACCGTTGCTCGCCCTTGTTGGCGGCACCACCGTCGTTTGGTTACTGCTTCCGGCGGTACCGCTTCTCGGCGAAATCCCGACCGGATTGCCATCGCTTCAGATCCCTGTGTTCAGCATGCCGCTGCTCCGCGACATGGTTGGCTCAGCGTTCATTCTCGCGCTGCTCGGGTCTGTCGACAGTCTGCTGACCTCGCTGGTCGCCGATGGTGTAACCCGCACCCACCATGAATCAGACCGTGAGCTGATCGGCCAGGGTCTCGGCAACACCCTATCCGGCCTGTTCGGCGCGATCCCCGGCGCGGGTGCGACGATGCGGACGGTCGTGAATATTCGTGCGGGCGGCCGCACGCCCATCTCTGGCATCGTCCACGCGTTGGTTCTTCTGGGAATTGTCGTGGGACTAGGGCCGCTCGCCGGTAATATTCCGCACGCCGTGCTCGCCGGTATTCTGATCAAGGTCGGTATCGACATTATCGACTGGCGGTACCTCAAACGAATTTCGAGGGCACCTCGGGCCGGATTTATTATTATGCTGCTCGTCCTCGGCTTGACAGTGTTTGTCGATCTGATCATTGCCGTCAGCGTCGGCATCGTTGCTGCCAGTCTATTGCTGGTGCGGCGCATGTCCGATTTACAACTGAAAAACGTGCGGTTGGGACTGGATGCCCTGCTCTATTCCGAAGACGAACAGAAAATTCTTGATCGGATCAACAGCCAGATCATGATCTATCATTTTTCGGGACCGATGAATTTTGGTGCGGCAAAGGCACTGACCCGCGAAATTTCTGCGACCGCAGAATCCAAGGCGCTTGTCCTCGACCTCACCGACGTCACGTACATCGATACCAGTGTTTCGATGGCGATCGAGGAAATCATGGCCTCGGCGGCAGAACTTGGAGTGGCGGTCATTCTTATTGGTATCGAAGGCCAGGTCGGGACGACGATGGAACGTCTCGGCGTCTTCGAGGTTATCCCCGCGGCGCACCGCTTCGAAAATCGTCTCGACGCGCTCACGTTTACCGAGACACTTATCGGAACCGCGTCCCCGCCAACGCCGTAGCGGCGCATTTCGAACCGGAATTGGGCAATTGGCGGCCCCTTCAGTTTCGCAAATGAACGCGATTTGTTTGACTCAAACCGACTAGTCGTCTGCAATTGAGATAGTTCGTTTTCTAAAAAACGCGAGACGCAATCGTTGCACTTCGATTTTTCGGGAAAAGCTATTTATCCGTGGCAAATCAAGGCGTTGGCAGAAAAACCGCGCTGCACTTTCTTCGACAGCTTCGGTAGCCTATTCAGAGTAATGGCGATCGGTCCGCAGTCATGAGGCTGAGGTCGCCAAACTGGGGAGAGACATCGAAATTAAATTCGCGAGAAAATCTCGCATATCAAAATCATTGGGAAGGCCAATTCGCCGCGCCGTTGTCGGTGCCGCAATCGCCGCGATTGCCGTAACAGGCCTATCCTTTACCGCTTCCGCACAGATGCAGGAACGCACTTTGAGAGTCGGCATCAATTCGGTACCGCCGGATCTCGGTAATCTATTTAAGGCGATCGGGTCGCCGGCAAGTTACACCTTCTCGGCAATTTTCGATTCGCTGACATTCGTTGGTGATCCGCGCGGGCCGCAACCGTCGCTCGCATCGGCCTGGAAGAACGTCGATGACACGACATGGCGTTTCCAAATTCGGTCCGGTATCAAGTTTGCCAATGGCGAGCCCTTTAACGCCGACGCTGTCGTTGCCACGGTAAATTGGCTGCTGAGCGACGACGGCAAGAAATTCGGCAACCGCGCAGGGTTCGAGCTGAAAAACATGGCCGGCGCAACACGTGGACACCGGCGAGCTCCTTTTGATGTCTGGGAAGCGGTAAATTGGATCGAATAGTCCCACCTTGCGCCTAGCCGATAGTTGCCTCGCGCAGTATGTCGATAATCTTTTCCGGTGGATACCGTTTCCGGCTCATTCGTTCCTTCTTTTCTAAGGGCAGAATGCGCCAAATTTTCCCCATCCTCCCGATCCACTATTGGGAGGGTAGCTAATCATGACGGACAATAGAAGAATTGACAAAGGCAGCTATCGAAGGTGGAGTTACCGAAAACTCTACGCGATTGCGAGTGAACAAAACATTCTTTCTTGCCTCTCGGACGGCAACTTCGCGGCCAAGCGCAGAATTTACGGCTACATATGGCAAATTCAATAAAAGATCTGCTGAGTAAGAAATCCATCCTGGGAATCTCGGATTAAATTCAATTAGTGCAAAACGGTCAGAAATACGATCTCTTATGAATTCTATCTCAAATGGTCCACACCAACGAAGGTCTTCTAGTAGCTTGCGAAGAGAGCAAATAAGTTTTGGTATTTGCACAGGATAAGCGGCCCAAGTCTTTCCCTGATCACACGTTAATAGCTTCTTAATAGATATTGATCCTAGCAACATATGTTTGTGGCTGCAGACGCCAGCAACCGAAAACTCATCGCCCTCGACAAAGGATTGCAAAACGATATTTTTTTTGGAATCTGGATTTATTGCTTCCCATATCGCGATTGC
>JAPYRS010000166.1 GCA_029936875.1 Alphaproteobacteria bacterium
GTCGGCTACTTCGACTTCTCCGGCAACATCGACACGGCGATCGCCATCCGCACGATGCTGGTATCCGGTGGTGTGGCATCCGTACAGGCCGGATCCGGCATCGTGGCCGACAGCGTTCCGGAGCTGGAGCACCTCGAGTGCCAGAACAAGTCCCGGGCACTGCTGTCGGCTATTCCGGCGGCCCGGCGCATGACGGCGGCCCGGCGTGCCGCCAGCGAAGCCATAGGGGCGTCCGGTGCCTGAGGCAGGCCTGGCCGTGAGGCGGACGCGTGACATGGTGGCCGTCGTCGGCCCGGATGCCCGTACCTACCTGCAGGGCCAGCTCAGCCAGGACGTGGAGGTCCTCGAGGTGGGCCAGGCAGCCGAGACCTTCCTGCTCCAGCCCGCCGGCAAGGTGGATGCCTGGATGAGGGTCTCCCGCCTCGCTGAGGAGCACTACGTGCTGGACGTCCAGGCTGGATTCGGCGCCCAGGTGGTCAGCCGCCTGACCCGCTTCCTGCTTCGGACCGACTGCACCGTTGAAGAGGTCGGATGGGACCTCGTGACCGTCATCGATGCGGTGGCCGCGGGGTTCAGCCCACCGGCCGGGGGACTCGCCCTACCGGTGGAGTGGCCCGGCCTCGTCGCCGTCGACCTCCTGGGACCCACCGTGGATCTGCCCGACGGGCTGGCGGAGGGTTCCCCACAGGACTGGGAGGCCCGGCGGATCGCCGCAGGGATCCCCGCCATGGGCTCCGAGATGGACTCGACCACCATCCCCGGCTCCACAGGTGTGGTGGACAGGTCGGCCAGCTTCACCAAGGGCTGCTACACGGGGCAGGAGCTGGTGGCCCGTGTGAACAGCCGGCCAGCCGGCACCCCGACCCGCATCGTGCGCGCCTCGGGGAGCGGACCGGCCCCTTCGGTGGGGTCGGAGGTCACGGTCGAATCCGACCCGGCCGGCCTCCTCACGAGCGTGGCAACCCTCGGGGACGGCTTCGTCGCCCTCGTGTCGGTTCGCCGGGCGGTGGCCACCCCGGCCGAGGCCATGGCGGGTGCCATCCCCGTCTCACTCCTCAGCGCCTGAGGAGCCCCCTCCGGGCAACTCCACCACGAGGCTCGTTCCTCCGCCGAGCCGGGACTCGGCCCTGACGGAGCCGCCCATCGCATGCACGAGCTCGCGGACTATGGCCAGTCCCAGACCCGAACCGGACTCCCCGACGTCGGGTCGCCGCTTCGATGCGTAGAGCCGTTCGAACACGTGTGGCAGGTCGTCGACCGCGATGCCCGGACCGTCGTCGGTCACGCTGAGTTGGATGCCGGTGGCTGTCGTCGTCAGGTCCACGTCCAGTCTGGAGTTGGCGTAGCGCAACCCGTTCTCGACGAGGTTGGCGACCACCTGCGCCCACCGGTCGACATCCACGATGGCCGTCACCCGCTGGTCGGCGGTCGATGATCCGAGGGAGACTCCTGATTCCAGGGCGGCCGGGGCGAAGCCGTCGACCACGTCGGTGGTGACTGCGGCGATGTCCGAGGGCGCCAGGTCCAGCGTGAAGCGCCTCGCGTCCAGGCGGGCCAGGTTCAGGAGGTCGCTGACGAGCCGGTCCAGGCGTTGCGACTCGGAGAGGATGATGGCTCCGGCCCGCATCGGATCCTCCATGGTGCCGTCGGCCATGGCCTCGGCGTAACCCCGGATCGACGTGAGTGGCGTCCTGAGGTCGTGCGACACCGAGAGCAGGAACTGCCGTTCCAGCCCCCGGGACCTGTCCAGCCCCTCGACCATCGCGTTGAGGGCCCGGGCCAGTTCGGCGACCTCGTCGGTGTGCGTGGCCGGCGGTTCCGGTAGGCGGGTGTCAAGGTCACCGCCGGCGATCCTGAGGGCGGCGTCGGTGGCCTCCACGACAGGTCGTGCCAGGACCGTCGAGAGCCGGAGGGCGGCGACCACGGCCACGGCGATCGCCACCAGGCCGGCGGCCAGCAACCAGTTCACAGCCGGCCCGAGTGGGTCGGTGACCCGCCGGCTCACGAGCACGACCATCAGGGGCGCCTCCTGCCCCGGGTTCACAGCTGCCGCCGCCCATGCGCTGCCCGCGTCCACTCCGCTGAGGGTGGCGCCGGCAGCCAGGTCAAGGCTACGGAGACGGTCCGGGTCGATGGCGGATGGAACGGGGGAGAGGACCCTGATCGGGATCGTGGCGTCCGCTGGAACCAGCACCATCCCGATCCGACGAAGTCCCAGGGAGTGCCGTATCCGATCCATGCGGTCCCGGCGACCCACCTGTTGGGCGGAGGCCGACATTCCGTCGTTGAAGGCAGCGGCGACGGCTGTTGCCTGGCCGGCGGTCTGGTCTCGGGCCAGGTCGTTGGCCTGGATTCCCGACATGACGCGGATCCCGGTCCAGGTGATGGCAAGGCTGCACAGGACCAGGCCGATGAAGGCAGTCAGGAGTCGACGGCGCACCCTGCTCAGCCCAGCCTGTAGCCGATGCCGCGGACGGTCTCCAGGGGCAGGTCCCCGCCCAGCTTGCGCCTCAGTTGGCGTACGTGGACGTCGACCGTGCGCTCGTCCCCGATCCAGCCGTCACCCCAGGCTCCGTCCAGGATCTGTCGACGGGTGAGCGCCTGTCCGGCGTGGTTCACCAGGAACCAGACGAGGGCGAACTCCCTTGCCGCCAGGGTTAGCACCTCAGAATCCACCGTGACCTCCCGGCGGGTGCCGTCGATCCGGATTCCGCCGAACGCCACTGTCCGGCCGGGCTCGACCGCAACGTTGCCCGAGCGGCGCAGGACAGCCCTGACCCTGCCCATCAGCTCGCGGGGGCTGAAGGGCTTCGTCACGTAGTCGTCCACCCCCAGTTCGAAGCCGACCACCCGGTCGATCTCGTCGTCGCGGGCCGTGAGCATGATGATGGGCACGTCGGAACCGGAACGCAGACGTCGACAGACCTCCAGGCCGTCCAGCTGGCTGGGCAGGCCGATGTCCAGGATCACGAGGTCCGGAGCCCGCTCGGCGAAGACCTCCAGGCCACGCTCGCCGTCCGAGGCCAGGTAGGGGCGGTGGCCCGCCTGGCGGAGGTACATGTCCAGCAGGTCGGCGATGTTGGGGTCGTCCTCCACCACAAGGACCACTGCGGGGGTCGTTCCGTCGAGTTCGCCCATCGCCTCCATCGTCCCACGCCGGCCGTCGGGTTCGGCTCCAGTCTGGACTCTCCCCATGATGACGGGATGATGATCCTGTGAGGTCCGGGGTCGTCGGTAGCCTCGCGCTGTGGCGACCTATCTGGACCGGATCCTCTCCGATCACAGGGCCTTGGCGTCATCGGACGATCGGGGCCTCGAGGGCCTCATCGATCAGGCTCGATGTGCCCCACCCACCCGTGGGTTCGACCTGGCCCTGCGGGACCGCCCAGCGGGCGAGCCTGCGGTCATCGCCGAGGTGAAGCGCCGCTCGCCCTCCAGGGGGGACATGGCCGCGGACCTGGATCCTGCGGAGACCGCAGCGCAGTACGCCCTCGGCGGTGCGGCGTGCCTCTCGGTCCTCACCGACGTGGCGTACTTCGGCGGATCGGTGGATGACCTGGTGGCGGCACGCGGAGCCGTCTCCATTCCGGTGCTCCGCAAGGACTTCACCGTGGACTCACGCGACGTCTGCGACGCCCGGATCATGGGTGCTGACGCCGTGCTGCTCATAGTGGCCGCCCTGGACGACGCCGAGTTGGCCGACTTCCACACCCTGGCCCTGGAAATCGGGTTGGACGCCCTGGTGGAGGTGCACGACGAGGCCGAGCTGGACCGGGCCATGGCGGTCGGAGCACGACTGGTCGGGGTGAACCAACGGGACCTGACCACCTTCGAGGTGGACCCCGAACGTGCCGTTCGGATGGCGTCGCTGATCCCCGAACCCGCCACCAGGGTGGCCGAGTCGGGGATCAGCGGTCCACGGGATGCCGCCGCGCTGGTCCTCGCCGGCTACCACGCCCTCCTGGTCGGCGAATCCGTGGTCACCGCCGGAGACCGGGCTGACGCCATAAAGGCCCTCCGGGGCGCCGGGGCGGGGGAGTAGCGTCGCTGCCGTGTTCGTGAAGATCTGTGGCATCACGTGCGCCGAGGATGCCCTGCTGGCCACCGCCCTGGGCGCCGACGCCCTCGGCTTCGTCTTCGCCCCCTCCCGCCGTCAGGTATCCGAGACGGTGGTACGCGACATCGTCGGCCAGCTCCCACACGACGTGATGACCGTGGGCGTGTTCCGGGACATGGGAAAGGCCCGCCTGGTCGAGACCGTGAACAGGATCGGCCTGAAGGCTGCGCAACTGCACGGTCGGGAGTCGCCGGCGACCTGCCAGTGGGTGGCTGAGAGGGTTCCGCTGCTCATCCGCGCTCTGCCCGCCGGGTCGCCGGACCTGCAGCGATTCGACGAGTACCACGCGGCCCTCCTCCTGCTGGACTCCTCAGCTCCCGGGTCCGGCGTGGTGTTCGACTGGGCGCTGGCCGAGGGGGCGCCGGCGAACCGTCGGACCCTCCTGGCCGGCGGGTTGACCCCGGACAATGTCGGTTCGGCCATCGAGCAGGTGG
>JAPYRS010000167.1 GCA_029936875.1 Alphaproteobacteria bacterium
GGAGCTGGACGCTGTGCCGGACGCAATTCTGGTGCCGTGTTCCGGCGGAGGCCTCACCGCCGGTGTCGCCCTTGCCGCAGAGGCGCTGCTGCCAGGAACGAAAGTTTACCCGGTTGAACCCGAAGCGCTCAACGATACGCAAATGTCGCTTGCCGCCGGCAAGCGGATTGAGATTGATCCCGCGCCCGCGAAACTCTGCGACGCGCTGGCTGTGCCGACACCCGGCGCACTCACATTTCCCATCAACAAGGACCGGCTTCGGGCCGGGCTAACGGTTGCCGATTCGGAAATTCCGGTCGCCGTGTTTCAGCTTTTCAGCCAGTTGAAAATTGTTGTTGAACCGTCAGGCGCGGTGGGATTGGCGGCAATCCTGTCAGGTGTTTTCGATGCGCGTGGCAAAACCGTTGTTATCGTTGCAAGCGGCGGCAATGTGAACGCCGACCTGTTCACGAAAATGCTGGCCGCGGGAGCTTTTTAGCGCAGCGAAGAACGCGCTCGTTATTTGCGGGCGCCGTAAATCATCCAGCTTGCACCGCCGCCCATCAAACTGCCGTCGAGCACCATTGGGACATTGATGTCGATGACGTTGTCGCGCTTGAACCCGGCCTCAATGGCCGGTTCGGCGAGGTCCATGTCGTGCAAGGTTCCCCAGAAAGGTTCAGCGTTGTAATGCGTGCTCCAGTCGCGAATAAACGCGGTGTAGGGATCGAGCTCGCGATTTCGGAGCGGCGCTTCCGCATGCAAAACCATCCCGCCCGGCCGCAAAAGCCGGTGCGCTTCGCGCATAATGTTGTAAATCGCTTTCCGCGAAGTCTCGTGCAGTAGAATGTGCGACACAATCAGATCAAATGATTCGTCAGGAAAATCCGTGTGTTCCGCATTTTGCTGTGAAAAATCGATCGCGCAACCAAGGCTCTCGGCGCGCGCATGCGCATAGCGCAGCATCGGCGCAGCGACATCGATTGCGTCCATTTTTGCGTCCGGAAATGCGTCAAGGTAGGGAAGCGTCGAATGGCCAACGGAGCAACCCATGTCGAGAATCGCTTCGGGTGCAAAATCGGCATGCGCCTCGGCCAACCAGCGCACTGCCGAATCGCCCATGCCCTGGTTGTAACGGCCGAGACCGCCCATCGCGAAATAGAACACGCCGGGGTCATACATGGCGCCGGCCATGACATCGTCTTCGGTACGTTCAGAATAGTAATTTCCCGGCATCAAATGAATATCGACCGCCGTTTGATAGCGCGGGATTTCGAGATCGGGATTTAGCCGCAGTGTTGCGTTCCGAGCCCTGCTGCGAATTTTTGTCGCGCGGTCCGAAAGCGACCTGATCTGCCGGTTGGCAATCGACTCACTCGATTCCTGCTTCAATTCCTGCGTGAGCCGCATAAGCGAACCCCACATCTGCCAATAGGGGTCTTTTCGCATCTCTTTGTGAACTTCGTGCCGATCTTTTGGCGGTCGGTTGTGGTCGCGCACAAACTGCGGCTCCACTTTCGTCTTGTAGGTGATCTTGTTACCGGGCAGCACCTCGCCGGCGATGTGCTCCTTGAAGCTGAAGATGAATCCAAGGCGGGCCGCTTCATCGTGGCTGGTGTCGGGCAGCATCGCGTGAGGACCGGGTGTCGGCATCGGGCTTTCCTTCAGACGGAGGCAAACGGCAAGATCAAATATACACTAGTCGGTTTGGTAAAAATCGTTAACTGCTTTCAGAAAAATTTTTCGAGCTGTGGCAGACCATCGGCGCTGGTTTATTTGACCGCCGACATCACGTACCACCAGCCGCCGCTCGAATTGGCTTTTTGCGTAAAGCCAGAGCTCGGTCCGAACCGTTCCCGCGGTTGCTGCTGGTAGCCGTCTTCGGCATCGTGAAATCCGAACTCTTCGGAAACTGCGCACAAGTCCAATGTGCACGCACCGCCCCAGAACGGCTCCTCGTTGTAATAGGTTTGCCAGTCGCGCATCGCTTGTTCGCAGAGATCGAGGTCCTTGTAGCGAACCGGAACCTCGAGATGCGCCATCATGCCGCCGGATTTAAGCAGGCGATGGGTTTCGCGAACGATATTCCGAATTGCAGTTCCCGATGTTTCATGAACCATCACGTGCGACATAACGAGGTCGAATGACTCATCCTCAAAGTCGGTGAATTCTGCGTTCTGCTGCGAGAAATGGATCTTTTTATTGAGGTGCTCGGCGCGGGCATGGGCATACCGAATCAATGGCGCGCCGGGATCAATCGCATGGATCTCGGCATCCGGATAAGCATCGCAAAATACCAGCGTGCTCATACCGACCGAACAACCCAAGTCGAGAATCCGCTTTGGTTTGAAGTCCGGATGGTTTTCGCGCAGGTATGCGGCCATCGCCTGCCCACGCGCATCCATCAGTACGCCGCCTGCCCCACCAATCTGAAACAGGAATGCGCCGCGGTCATAGACAGCGCCGGCGCGGACATCGTCTTCCCGTGTTTCGGTATGATAACTGCCCGGCATGCCGTGGTGATCGACCGCCGTCAGGTACCGCGGCACCTTGAAGTCGGGATCGGTTCGTACCGTACCCAGTTTGTTGCGGCGCTTTTTGTACTTGGCAATTAAACCATCAACCTGCCTGTCCACACTTTCGCCGACCGAATCCCACATCATTTCCTGGCCGACACGCATCAGCGCGCTCCACGACTGATAATAGGGCTCGCGCTCCATCGCCTTTCGCACTTCATGACGGTTCTTCGGCGGGCGACCGTATTTCTTCTCGAGCGCTGGCAGGACCTTGCCGAAATAGAGGTTTCGATTGCCGGGGCCGACGGTCGAGGATACATGGCGTTTCAGAGAAAAGATGAAATTATCGCGCGCGCCCTCGTCGTGGGTCATCTGCGCGAGCATGGGATGTCCGATCTGCGCCATTTTATTTCTACCCCTCAAAAAACACTGAACTGTTGCGGCCCTGTTGTCGCATTCTACCCCCGCGCGACCGCCATCTGGCAAGCCTTTAGCGCAGATCTCGACATTTGGCCCGATGCCTTGTTGCCCCAAAGATTGGCATAAGACGCCGGGCCTCTTATTCTCGGTTCAAACGACGAACGATTTTCACTGGGGGATTGGGACAATTTATGAAGACGAAGCCACTTTTTAGGGCTCAGGGCGGCGGCCCGGAAGTCTCCGTTATCGGGCTTGGCTGCAATAATTTTGGCATGCGGATCGACGAATCCGAGACCGACGTTGTGGTTAATACGGCGATTGATGCCGGAATAAACTTTTTCGACACGGCGGAAATGTACGGCGGCGGCGGAAAATCCGAGGAATATCTCGGCGCAGCGCTCGGTGCGCGGCGGAAGAACATCATCCTCGCAACCAAATTCGGCTACAACCCCGACGGTTCCAAGAACAACGTCGTGAAATCAGTCGAAGGCAGCCTCAAGCGCCTCAAAACCGATTACATCGATCTCTATCAACTTCATAAGCCTGACGACGATACGCCGATCGAAGAAACATTGGCGGCGATGGACAAGCTCATTCAGGAAGGCAAAGTTCGCTACATCGGTTGTTCCAATTTCAGCGCCGAGCAATTGGACCAGGCCGCAGCGGCTGCGGAATCCAGCGGGACGGCCCCGTTCGTCACTCTGCAAAACCGCTACAGCATCCTTCACGGCGAACCAGAAGAAAGCGTCCTTCCCGCCTGCGAACGGCACGACGTTGGCTTCCTGCCGTTCTTCCCGCTTGAAAACGGTTTGCTGACCGGCAAGCACAAACGGGGTGTCGAGCCGGGCGAAGACACCCGCATCGGCGCGATGGATCATTTCCGCAAGATGGCGCTGACCGACGATAACTTTACCGCTGTCGAAAAACTTGAGGAATTTGTTTCAGACAAAGGTCACACATTGCTTGAGCTCGCGTTTTCATGGCTTGCCGCGCAGCCGCAGGTGGTCAGCGTCATTGCCGGCGCGACCAAGGCCGAACAGATAAATGCAAACGCCGCCGCTGGCGACTGGACGCTCAGTGCCGACGATCTGGCCGAAGTCGCCAGCATCACCGGGCGGGCGTAAATCATGATTGATCTTTATTACTGGCCGACACCGAACGGCCGCAAAGCGACGGTCATGCTTGAAGAGACCGGCCTTCCCTACACGCTGAGGCCGCTCGACATCACCAAAGGCGAGCAGTTCGAAAAAATTTTCTTAGCCCTCAATCCCAACAACAAGGTGCCGACAATTGTCGATTCGGATGGACCGGGCGGCGAACCGTTTGCGCTTTTTGAATCGGGCGCCATTCTCGAATATCTCGCCGATAAATCAGGCATGTTCATGCCGAAAGGCGAACGCGATATCTGGATCACCAAACAGTGGCTGATGTTTCAGATGGGCAATGTCGGGCCGTTGTGGGGCCAGCACGGGCATTTCTCACACTACGCGAAAGTCAAAATACCGTACGCGATTGACCGTTACTTCAAGGAAATCATGCGACAAATTGACGTGATGAATTTCCGCCTCAAGGACGCGGAATACCTTGCCGGTGACGAATATACGATTGCCGATATCGCGACTTACCCGTGGG
>JAPYRS010000022.1 GCA_029936875.1 Alphaproteobacteria bacterium
GCATTGAGATTGGCGAGGCTCTTCAGCGGCTGATAGGCGAGCAATAGCGCGGTGATGAAGGAAAAGAACGTCCCCGGCGTCGTCTCTCCCGACAGCACACGCGTGCCGCCGTAATAAACAACAACAGCAATGGCGACGCCGCCAAGCATTTCCATCAACGGCGTTGCGGCGGCGCGGGTCCGAATGACTTTGAACAAGGCGACAAGTCGTGCGGTATTGGCTTTTTCTGCCCGCGCGGTTTCATAATCTTCCATGCCGTAAGCTTTGACGTGGCGCGCGCCGACAAATGATTCGTTCAGCAGGGTTGAAAACTCTTCGGTCCGTTCCTGATTTTGCGTTGATGCCTTCCGCATCCGTTTGCCGAGTTTCCGGATCGGTACGATGGCAAGCGGCAGCACGAACACCGTAGCAATCGCCAGTCGCCAGTCCTGATAAAAAAGTAGCCCGACCAGAAAAATAACGCCGAGCGAATCTTTAACGATTCCGGTGATTGCTTTGCTCAATGTTTCGCGCAGCAAATTGACGTCGTTGAGGAAATTGGAGATCAGACCGCCGGTCGCTGTGTTATTGAAAAACGCGAGGTCGGCCCGCATCAAATGGGCGAACAATTCGTTCTGAATTTCGGCAATGATCTTCTGGCCGACAACGCTCATCAGGTAGCCCTGAACGAAACCGGCGACGCCTTTTAGAACTGCGATAAACAGAATCGCGATCGGCACCAGAATCAGCATTTGCCTGTTGCCGTTGAGGAAGACCTCGTCGAGCACCGGCTCCATCATCCAGGCATTGCCTGCCGTTGCCGCAGCCGCAATCGCCATCGCAAAAGCTGCAATGCCGAGCGTCCCGTAGTGTTTGCGGAGATAGCCCTTGAGCAGGCGCCCGATCAGCGCGCGAGTCGTTGCCTGGGGCGGAGCGGGCTCCGCGCTCTCAGTGGTCACAGCCGGTGGTCCCTTTTGCCGGTTTGGAGACTATCACGCCCCCGGACATAGGCCAAAACACCCTTGGATTCCAATACTTTGTGCCAATTCCTGGGGAAGGGCGCGTTAATTTGCCGTCTTGCCGGGCGATGATCCGGGCACTAGTTTTGGGATATGACCGAAATTCAGATTGTATCGACCGTTTGTCCGCACGATTGCCCGTCTCAATGCGGCCTCGCGGTGGAAAAGATAAACGCCAATACCATTGGCCGCATTCACGGCGCCAAGGACCACCGCTATACCGCCGGTGTCGTCTGCGCCAAGGTCGCGCGTTACGCCGAACGGGTGCACAGCCCGGATCGTCTCAAAACGCCGCTGCGGCGGACCGGGGTCAAGGGCGAGGGGTCGTTTGAACCACTTTCGTGGGACGATGCGCTCGATGAAATCGCCGAACAGTTCCTCAAGGCCGAACAGCGGCACGGGGCGGAAAGTGTCTGGCCGTACAATTACGCGGGCACCATGGGGCGGGTTCAGCGCGACGGGATTAACCGCCTCCGCCACGTCAAAAAATATTCAGGCCAGAAGAGAACCATCTGCACGGGCCTCGCTTTTCCGGGGTGGTCGGCTGGCATCGGCGCCGTTCGCGGCGGCAGTCCTTACGAGATGGCCGATGCGGATCTGATCGTGATCTGGGGAACCAACGCCGTCTCGACCCAAGTCAACGTTATGCAACACGTCGCCCGCGCGCGCAAAGAACGGGGCGCGAAGCTGATCGTCATCGATCCCTACCGGACGCCGACAGCGGAAGTCGCCGACCAGCACATTGCGCTAAAGCCCGGCACCGACGGTGCGCTCGCGTGCGCGATGATGAATGTGCTGTGGGAAGAGGGCTTTGCCGACGAAACCTACATGGGCGAATTCACCGATGCGCCCGAAGGGTTTCGGCAACATTTGTCGGTCCGCACGCCGGCCTGGGCATCTCGCATCACGGGTCTTGCCGAGCAGGAAATTATCGATTTTGCGCGCACCTACGGCCGCACCGAACGCGCGTTCCTACGCGTTGGATTCGGGATGTCGCGGCAACGCAATGGCTCTGCCAACATGCACGCCGTTTCGTGCTTGCCGTCGCTCACCGGCAAATGGCGGCATAAGGGCAGCGGTGCGTTCTTTGGCAACAGCGCCATTTACGACTTGAGCAAGGTGACCATCGAGGGCCTCGACGCGGTTGATCCGTCGGTCCGCATTCTCGATATGTCGCGGATTGGTCCGGTACTGACCGGTGACAAGCAGGACATCGGCGACGGTCCACCGGTGAGCGCGATGATTATTCAAAGCACCAACCCGGTGACCGTCGCACCGGAAGGAAATAAGGTTCGTGAAGGGTTTCTCCGCGAAGACCTGTTCGTTGCGGTCCACGAACAATTCATGACCGAGACCGCAGAAATGGCCGACATCGTTCTTCCGGCAACGACGTTTCTCGAACACGACGACATTTATGTCGGCGGCGGTCATTCCTATTTAATGCTTGGCCCGCAGGTCATCGAACCATTTGCCGAAGCCCGCAGCAATCATGAAGTTGTTTGCGGGTTGGCAAAACGTGTCGGTGCCGAACATCCCGGCTTCGATATGTCGGCTCTGGAACTAATTGAACAGGCGTTGAAAGTCTCGAACTATCCCGACGTGGCCACGATGCGGCAGAAAAAGTGGCACGACTGTGAACCGGATTTCCGCGAAGCCCACTTTCTCGATGGATTTCCGCAGCCGGATGGAAAATTTCGGTTCGCACCGGACTGGGCCTCGATCGGGGCGGATCACGCGGTTATGCCGCCGCTGCCGGATCATCTCGAAGTGATTGAGGAAACCAGCGATACCCATCCGTTCCGGCTGATGGCGACACCGGCGCGGAATTTTCTCAATTCGACTTTCAATCAGGTGCCGGGATCGGTCGATCGGGAAAAACGGCCGACGCTGCTAATTCATCCGGAAGCCGCAGATTCCCTTGGCCTTGGTGAAGGCGACCGCGCGCGCGTCGGTAATGATCGCGGCGAGGTCCTGGTTCCGGTCCGCCTGTTCGACGGCATGCAAAAAGAGGTCGTTGTTCTCGAAGGCATCTGGCCGAACAAGGCCTTTGAAGGCGGCGTCGGCATCAACGCACTGACCGGGGCTGACGCAGGCCCGCCCAACGGCGGTGCCGCATTCCACGATAATGCGGTCTGGGTGCGCGCGGCTTAAGGCGCCAATGTCTTTGGCGGATTAATGGCCGTCCTACCATGAACCGCCGCTTCTACATCATTCATAATCCGATGGCCGGCAAACGCCGGCACCGGGTTCTGGCCGAAACCGTACGCGAACTGAGCGAGCTCGGATCGCTTGTCACTGTCCAAGTGACCCACAATGTCGGCCACGCGATAGAACTTGCCCGCGACACCAAAGACGCCGACGTGATTGTTGCGGCCGGCGGCGACGGCACCGTCGGTGAGGTGGTACACGGATTGATGACCCGCCCGCAACATGATCGCCCGTTGTTCGCGACGATCCCGCTCGGCACTGTTAACGTGCTTGCCGTCGAGATGGGTCTCGAGAACAAACTGGTTGCGCTCGCAAAAACCTTGGCAACCGGAAAAATTCGGCAGATGACGGTCGGTGTCGCAAACGGGCGGCATTTCATGCTGGCGACTGGCGCTGGTGTTGATGCGGCCGCCGTCCGGTACCTTACGCCTCCACTGAAAAAAGTGTTTGGCCAGGGCGCCTATTATTACGCGATGATTCGGGCGCTGATCACCGAAGGCAATACGGTTTTCGAAATGGAAGTGGAAGTCGACGGGGTCTGGCAAAAATTTAAGGTGTCGAGTGTGATCGTCACCAACGCCACCCGATTTGGCGGGCCGCATGTTGTCGCGCCCGACGCCCGCCTCGATGACGGTATGCTGCACGTACTTCTCGGCATGAAACATGGCCGCTGGAATCTGATGCGATACGGCGCCGCCTATTTGCGGGGAAAATTATTCACGCTGCCTGACGTGAGAATAATTACGGCCCTGCGTCTTCGTATTTTGTCGCCAATCGGAAAACCGGTCCAGCTCGACGGTGACAATGTGCTGACACTGCCCGTTGAAATCAGCGTCGCCAAGGAAACGCTCGGGGTCATTTGTCCGGACTAATCGCCGAGCCGTTCGATAATTTCTTCGTGCAGCACGCGGTTGGCAATCACCAAGTCCGGGTGAAGGGTCGACGATTGGTTGAGGATTATCGCTGAACCATCAAGGTGCGTGACGACGCCGCCCGCCTCTTCGACGATAAGAATGCCGGCGGCGATGTCCCAGTCGTTTTTTCGGGATAGTGTGACCGTTGCATCGAAACGCCCGTCGGCGACCAGCGCCATGCGGTAGGCCATCGAATTCACGAACTGGAACTCTGCATGATCAATAACCTCGCTCCAGTTCGCCTTTTGAAATGGCTTGCGGGGCGCTAAAAGTTTCGCGTTCGCGAAATCGGAACTACCGCCGATGGTGATTGGTGAGCCGTTGAGGCGCCCGCCCGTGCCTTTGACGGCTTCATAGAATTCATCGGTCGCGGGATTGAAAATGACGCCGGCCACCGCCGCGCCGTTTTCGACAAGCGCGACCGTCACCGTGAATTGGGGTTCATGCTTTAGAAACGCGCGGGTGCCGTCAATAGGGTCAACCACCCATGTGAATCGGGCGTTGTGGCGGCTCAAATCATCTTCCGATTCTTCCGAAAGCCAGGCGTATTTGGGCCGCGCCCCGCGCAATTTCTCGTGCAGCAGATCGTTTACGGCGTGATCGGCCTCACTGACCGGATCATCATCGCCCTTGTCCCACTGTTTGATATCGCCGCCGAAATATTCGAGCGCAAGCGCACCGGCCGCCCGCACCGCGTCAAAAAGGATCGCCGCATCGTCTTCAAGATTGGAGGTGATGGTGGCCCCGCTCACGCGCCGGCGACAGTCATGCCGTCGATGCGCAACATCGGCGAATCGGTACCAAAGCGAAACTCAAGGTCGTCGGCCGGCGTCAAATGCAGGAACATGTCCTTCAGGTTGCTGGCAATTGTCAGCTCGCTGACCGGAAAGGTGATCTCTCCATTTTCGATCCAGAAACCGGACGCGCCGCGACTATAATCGCCGGTCACCGGGTTCACGCCCATGCCCATCAAACTGGTGACGTAGAATCCGATCTTGATGTCGGCCATAAGTTGCGCCGGCGTTTGGTTCCCGGCCTCAAGATAGAAATTGCTCGAAGACGGTGACGGCGGCGATGAGGTGCCGCGTGATGCATGGCCCGTCGACGGCATATCAAGTTGATGCCCGGTCGAGCGGTCGAGGATCCATGTTTTCAGCACGCCGTCTTCGACGATCGCCATTTTGCGCGTGGTCACACCTTCGCCGTCGAATGGCCGGGACGAGAGGCCGCGCTTTCGCAAGGGATCATCAATCACCGAAATGCCATCGTTGAAAATCTTTTCGTTCAGCTTGTCTTTCAGAAAGCTGGTGCTGCGGGCGACGGCTGCGCCGGAAATCGCGCCAGCCAGTGAGCGCAGCAATCCGTTGGCAACGCGGGGCTCGTAAACCACCGGCACCTGTGCGGTCCCGACCTTTTGCGGGTTGAGGCTTTTGACGGCCCGCTCGCCCGCGCGTTTGCCAATCGCTGCCGGGTCTTCAAGGTCGCCGCCGTGGCGAACAGAAACGTATTCGTAATCGCCTTCCATGCCGCTGCCTTCACCGGCGATGACCGAGGCGGCCACGCCCAGGCGCGTGCCTGAATAGGAGCCAGTAAATCCGCCGGATGTTGCGAGAGCGACCGTTGATCGGCCCCAGTTCGCCTGCGCGCCCTCTGAATTGGTGATGCCGGGAACGGCGCGGGCGGCGTCTTCTGCGGCAGCTGCGCGTGCGTAGAGCGTTTCGGCGCTCGCCTCTTTATCGTCAGCGAGATCAAGGCCGGGCGGATTGGTGCAAAGCCAGGCCGGATCGGCAAGGCCGCAATGCGGGTCTTTGGGGGCAACGCGGGCCATGGCGACAACGCGTTCAACCAGTTCGCTCACCGCCGAATCTGACCGGTCAGAGGAGGAAACCATCGCCTGGCGTCCGCCGATCATCACGCGAAGGCCGAAGTCACCTGATTCGGATCGTTCAAGATCTTCTCGTTTTCCAAGCCTTTGTGAGACCGAAAGCGAAGTCGAGTCGACCAGCACGGCGTCGGCCTCATCAGCGCCCGCCACTTTCGCGCGGTCAATTACACCGGTGAGGAATTCGAGCTCGGTGCTACGGGCGTCAGTCATTCGTTGAGCTCCAGGAAACTGTCGGGGGTCACGGTGCCCCTTAATATAGGTGTTTCATAGGCGGCTGCCAGTATTGCGGCGACCGATCCGAAAAATCAGGCGCCGTCCGCGGGTGCAGCAGGGGCCACAGACCCGAGAGTCCAAACCGCCAGCGGCTCATCGACGCCGCGCACGGTTTGCGGTGGCGCAATTTCGAGTTCGTGCTTCACCGAATCTGATTCATCGAAGGCGGAGGCCGCCTGCACCAGGTCGTCGGTCGCGATCATCCTCACCTGCAGGTCGCGGGTAATTCGTTCGATGCGCGACGCGATGTTCACGGTGTCGCCGATGACGGCATATTCAAGCCGGTGTTCGTCGCCAATATCACCGAGAACAACCGGGCCGAAATGTATGCCGATGCCGGTTTCAACCGGCTCTTTTCCGGAGGCGATCCGCGCCCGGTTCCAGGCCGCCAGATTGTCCAGCATGCTGCGGCCGCAGTTAAGGGCGTTGGCCGCGTCGGCCGGGGTTGATTTCGGTGTCCCGAACGTTGCCATGATGCCGTCGCCGAGATATTTATCGACCGTGCCGTGATGAAGAAATACGCAGTTCGCCATCAGGCCGAGCACTTCGCGCAGCAGTGCAAATATTTCTGTCCCGGTATGCCGGTGGGAAAGCGGCGTGAAATCAACGATATCAGCGAACAGCACAGCGACATTCTGGTTGCGCCCGTCGCCGAGCGGCTCGTCCATGCCGGCGAGTTCTTCGACCATGTTTGGTGAGAAATGCCGGGCGAGATTGTCGCGCGCGCGTTCCGACTGGGCGTGACGCAGGACAATTTTCCGAAAGCGCGAAACCGCGAGCGCGAGTACGGCTGCGGTAATCAGGAAGACAATGCTGCTGTCGATCCCAACCATAATTGCCGTTGGGGCGAGGAATTCAGTGACCAAAGACTCCGCGCCGCCGCGTTGAAACGCGGTCGCTCCGCTAAACACAATTGTATCGGGAAGGGCGGCGATGCGAAGAACGCCTAGGCCCCAAAAAAGCGCCGCCATCAAACCCGACTAAATCACGGTGCGCGGGCGATAATAAAATACCGACACCGCGATAAGCAGAAAAAAATAGATTTGATTTCCGAAACGAAGTTGAAACGCTTCGGGATAAAAAACTTCTGCAGTCGGATTGGGGATCGTGAGGACGAACACGAGCAGGGCCATATCGCCGGCCGAAAACAAAAATTGCGGCCAACTGCCCCGGTGCCCGCGACGGTAATATTGATAGGGCACCCAGCCGAGAAACACGAAAACGCCGAGTTCGAACCAGAGGATCAAGAAATCTGGATAGGGCGTTTGGATGGCGATCCAGACGGCGATACCGCCGAGTGCAATGACCCGGGCGCGAAATCCCAAGCGCAGACCCTTTACGACCTCGGCATCAAACGCGCTGTCGAGCCGTTCTTGGCCGGAATTTGCACGACCGGAACTTGCGATGTCACTCACGGCAAGTTCCAGTAGGCGCAAGCCGTAATCAAAGTGTCATTTCCAGAAGCGGCAGAATGCGACCGGGGACGCATTCGATCATGCGGGCGCCGACACGTTTTGCCCCCATCGCCAGATAAAATCCTTCGGCGTGGGGGTCTGATTCGATTTCCATTTTTTTCGCGCCCAAACGTTTCGCGGCAATGACGGCATGATCAAACATGATGCGGCCAATGCCGCTGCCGATCGCGGACGGTGCGACAAACATGAAATCGAGAACGAGGTCCGGCGAATAGCCCTTGAGCCCGTAAAAACCAACAATACGGTTGCCGCGTTCGGCGATATAGGTTTCGCCAATTGCCTGTCCGACGGCTTCGATGGTCGCATCGCGCTCGTTCCATTCGAGGAAATCGAGATCGTAACCCCAATGGGTTTTTGATTGGAGCGCAAGATCCGTCAGCAATTCCGCTTCGTCCAACTGGGCGGCGCGAAACGTTATTTCCAGATCGATTTGCCCGTTCCCGGGAGTCCGAGCTTCGGCCATTTTTCCGTCACCATGTCGATGATGTCATCACTCATACGAATTTTTGTGCCCCAGCTGCGCGATGTTTCCGGTGGCATCTTGTTGGTCGCGTCGAACCCGACCTTGGAACCAAGCCCCGATTCAGGGCTGGCAAAATCGAGATAGTCGATCGGTGTATTTTCAATCACGGTCATATCGCGGGCCGGGTCCATGCGCGTCGAAATCGCCCACATTACATCTTTCCAATCGCGCACATCAATGTCGTCATCAACGACGATGACAAACTTTGTGTACATGAACTGCCGCAAATATGACCAGACCGCCATCATCACGCGTTTGGCGTGACCGGGATACGCCTTCTTCATGCTGACCACTGCCACCCGGTACGAACACGCCTCGGGCGGCAACCAGAAATCGACGATCTCCGGAAACGCCTGCGTCAGTAACGGAACAAACACATCGTTTAGCGCTTCACCCAGAACGCTCGGCTCGTCGGGTGGTCGTCCCGTGAATGTCGAAAGATAAATGGGATCGCGGCGGCGCGTGATCGCGCTCACCTCAAACACCGGGAACGGTTCAACCGCGTTGTAGTATCCGGTGTGATCGCCGTAGGGGCCTTCCTCGCCGGTCTCGTTTTGCACCACATGACCTTCGATAACGATTTCGGCTTCGGCCGGGACCTGCAACGGTATGGTTTTGCAATCAACTAGATCCAGTTTCTTGCCGCGCAGCAATCCCGACATCTGATATTCCGACATCGATTCCGGCAGCGGCATCACCGCAGAAACGATCGTCGCCGGGTCGGCACCAATGACAGCGGCAACCGGCATTGGCTGATCGGATTTCTGCTTCCAGGCTTCGAAATGGAGTGCGCCACCCCGTTGCGCGAGCCAGCGCATCAGGGTGCGGTTCTTGCCCACCACCTGCATGCGGTAGACACCGACGTTAAACACCTTGGCCTTTTCCGAATCACTGTCTTCCGTCACCACCAGCGGAAAAGTAATCAACGGCGCCGGTTCATCCGGCCAGCAATGCTGAACCGGCAGGCGGGTAAGATCGATATCATCGCCGGTCTCGACGATTTCCTGGCACGGCGCATTTCTCACCGTACGCGGTTTCATCGCCATCACTTTTTTGAGCAATGGCAGCATCTCCATCGCTTCGCGCCAGCCGCCCGGCGGTTCCGGTTGGCGCAGAAAGGCGAGCGTCTCGCCAAGCTCGCGCAAACCGTCTTTTTCGCGGTTCATCGCCGCTGCAACCCGGCCGACGGTGCCAAACAGATTGACCAGTACCGGCATTTCGGCGGCGTTGCCGGCCTCGTTCCGAACGTTTTCGAATAATACCGCTGGGCCACCTTCGGCCAGCAGGCGGGTCTGAATCTCGGTCATTTCGAGATGAGTTGAGACCGGTTCGGTGACGCGAACCAGCTCCCCTTTTTCTTCGAGGTCCGCAACAAAATCTCTGAGCGAGGCGAAGCTCATCTACTAATCATCCTGTGGGCAAACGTGATCGACTGGGATAGCGTAACCCAAGATGTGCAGGAGGAGGTAATCTTCGATGACAAGCAAATTCGATTTGGAATTATGGCTGCAAGAGGCACTCTCCGCACTCGGTGGTAAAAGCAAGATTGTTCCAATCTGCAAGAAGGTTTGGGAACGTCATGAAAGTGAATTGAGAGAATCAGATGCCTTGTATTTTACCTGGCAATATGACATTCGCTGAGCCGCTCGAAATCTCCGAAAACGGGGCGTAATGGTCCCAGCTAAACAATCGCTGCGTGGCGTGTGGGAGTTGAAATAACTAACAATGACGACTAATGGCCCTATCGCCGGTGATATCTTGGCGCGCGCCCGCGAGTACCCCTACCGCCTGCCGAAAAGCAGTTACATCCTTTACAAGGGACAGGAACTGCCCGCGCGCGACTACGACGTCGCCTATATCAAATCGCGGGTTGGCGTGCTGGCCTTCGGTTCAAACGGCTCACCCGATCAGTTGCGGCGAAAGTTCGCCGATACCGGCAACGACGAAGAACTGATCCCGGTCTATAAAATTATTCTCACCGGCTTTGATGTCGTGTTTGGCGCGCGCTTTTCAGGCTACGGCGCGATTCCCGCCGTGCTGGTGCCCTCAAAAGGCACCGTGCTTGAAACGTTCGTGACCTATCTCAACAAGTCCCAATTGAAGGTCATGCACAATTCCGAACTCGGGCCGAAGCTCACCGGCGTTGCCTACAATTATGGGCGGATCGACGGCGTCCACTCGATTGTTGATCTCAAGGGCATTGTCGAATCGCTGCACGTCTATCACGCACCGGGCGGTGCGCTGACCCGTGACGGCAGCATGGTCGCGGTCGCCGATGTGGTGGCGAAGAACCGAACGCTGCTGGATATGCGGCATTCGGAATTCTGGGATCAGACGAGGCAGATGCTGGGCGGCGGCGATGCGCAAACGTTCGCCGAGCGGCTGGTCTCAGACGAAGATTATCGTCTGGCGCAAAGTGCAATTCTCAAGAAAGACAGCCAAAACATTCGCCTGCCAAATTACAAAAAGATTCTGCCGAAGCCGCGCAGCCGTCGCTGAGAGTTTTGGCGGGGTTAGCCCCAGACCGAGCCGACGACGATTCCGACGAACACAATCCAGCCGAACCATTTGTTGCTACGAAATTTGTTGAGGCAATCTTCCGGATTGTCGATATCGACGCGCCACGCCTGCCACATCAAGTGTAAAAACGCGACGCCGAGCCCGACGAAAAAATACGGATGCAATCCGGCGAGCGTTCCGGCAATGCCGAACAGCGCAATGGCAAGCGCATAAACGAGAAACAGAAACGGCTTTGTCTTTGTCCCAAGCCGTCGCGCAGATGATTTCACCCCGGCGAGCGCATCGTCTTCCTTGTCCTGATGGGCATAGATCGTGTCGTAACCGAGCGTCCAGGCGATGCCGCCGCCGTAAAGCGCAAGTGCCGCAAGCGACAGCCCGCCGGTCGCTGCCGCCCAGCCGAGAAGGGCGCCGAAATTGAAGGCAAGCCCAAGCCAGATCTGCGGCCACCAAGTAATCCGTTTCATGAAGGGATAACCGGCGATTAGCAATAACGATGCAGCGCCGAGCCCAACCGTAAACCGGTTAAAAGAAAGCAGCACCGCAAGGCCAATCAGGCCGAGCAGCAATAGGAAGATGACGGCGCGAAAGACGCTGACATCGCCGGACGGGATCGGGCGGCCTTTGGTTCGCTCGACTTGGGCATCGTATTTCCGGTCAACGATGTCGTTATAGGTGCAGCCCGCACCACGCATGGCGATGGCGCCAATCGCGAATAGCGCCAGTAGAATTGGGTCGGGCGATCCCAAAACCGTCCAGCCGCTTGCGGCTTCCGAATTGGCAGCAAGTGCTATCGCCCACCAGCCCGGCCACATCAAAAGCCAGCTGCCAATTGGCCGGTCGATCCGGGCGAGACGCAGGTAGGGGCGCAATTTGGGCGGTGCGGACCGGTCCACCCAATTGCCTGGTACCGAATCCTGCGGGCCTTGATCAATGCTTTCGTTCATAACCGCCGTACCTGTTGCCGCGCGCTTGCCCTATAATTTGGCCCGCCCCGGCAGAATTACGAGAGGCCTTCGAATAATCTTCGTGAAACCATAAGGCCGCCCCATTCAATCCGCAAAATGGCCAATCCGCAAAATGGTTCAATTCGCAGAATGATTAAAACCCTAAAATGACCCGCACCCTCTCCAGATTACTTGTTGATGAACCGCTTCGTTCGGGGGACACGATAGCGCTTGCCGATTCGAAGGCGCATTACCTCTTGAACGTCATGCGCCTTGTGCCCGGCGATTCGGTGCTAATTTTCAATGGCCGCGACGGCGAATGGCAGGCCGATGTCCTGGCGCCCGACAACAAGACTTGCCGCCTGATGATTGCCCACCAAACAAGATCGCAGGAAACTTCCGCGGACTTGTGGCTGGTGATCGCGCCGGTCAAACGAAATCCATTAGAACTGACGATTGAGAAAGCGACCGAGCTGGGCGTGGCACAAATTCATTTCGTCCAGACCGATTACACCCAGCGCAGCAAACTCAATATGGAACGATTGAACACCATTGCCGTCGTGGCGGCGGAGCAATCCGGCCGTCTTGAAGTGCCGACGTTGCACGATGCGAAGTCACTCAGTGAAATTCTAGAGACCTGGCCGGCTGGGCGCTCGATCCTTTACTGCGACGAATCGGGAATGGGCCAGCCCATTGCCACGGTCTTAGGGGGTGATGGTAATGCCTTTGGCGCCAATGCCTTTAGCGGAAGCGCGGGCACAGGTTCCAACACGGGCACTAGAAACGGCGGGCTTGAAAGAGGCGTTGAACGAATCGCCGGAGACGTCGTCCGTGTCGTCGAAGGGGTGTTCGATACGTTTCTCGGATCGAGCGGAAGCGACACCGCGGATCAAAGCGTGGGGCCAGATCCGGAAATTCAATCGTCCGCCGTGTTGATCGGGCCGGAGGGTGGATTTTCGCCAAACGAACGGGCGCTGATTTCGCGCCATTCGATGGCCACTGCCGTCAGCCTCGGTCCGCGCATTTTGCGGGCGGAGACGGCAGCGATTGCGGCCCTTGCAGTCATTCAAGCGATAACTGGTGATTGGCAGGCGGTCAAAGGTGACTGGCGCAACTGACAAATTCGCGTCATAACACCGCCGATCAAGCCCCCAAAGTGGGATTGGGTATTGTAACCCGGCCCCATTCGGCGATACTTGGTGCAAATAGGTTCACCGACAAAGAGTCGTTCTAGATACATGACTTCCAATACTGACTGCGTGTGCGCAAGGGCAACCTCGCGCGAGATTCGGCGTGTGCGCTGATATGACCGGCAATCGCAAACTGGATCGCAACGCGCCGATCGAGAACAGAAGCCAGCTTATCGAGTATTTCGAGGCGGGCTCAAAACCGGAATCCGCGTGGCGCATCGGCACCGAACACGAAAAGTTCGGCTTCGCCCTCGATGATTTACGCCCGCTCGCCTACGACACAAATCCTGGCATCGGCGCGTTGATGACGGGGTTGCAGCGCTTTGGCTGGAAGCCGGTACTGGAAAACGGCAAAGCCATCATGCTGACGCTCGACCGCCAGTCGGTGACACTAGAGCCCGGTGGGCAGCTGGAACTATCCGGTGCGCCACTCGAAAACATTCATCAGACCTGCGACGAAGTGCACCGTCATCTCGCACAAGTTAAAGAAGTCTGCGGCGAGATGGGCGCAGGCTTCATTGGCCTTGGCTTTCATCCAAAGTGGCAGCGGAAAGACATTCCGATCATGCCCAAGGGCCGCTACGACATCATGCTGGCCTATATGCCGACCAAGGGTGACATCGGTCTCGACATGATGCTTCGCACCTGCACCATTCAGGTCAATCTTGATTACAGCAGCGAAAGCGACATGGTGAAAAAATTCCGTGTCGGCCTCGCGCTGCAACCGGTGGCGACGGCGCTGTTTGCCAATTCCCCATTTTATGAGGGAGAGCCGAACGGGTTTCTTAGTTACCGCAGTCACGTCTGGTCCGGCACCGACCCTGACCGCACCGGCATCCTGCCGTTCGTCTTTGACGGCGACATGGGTTTCGAGCGTTATGCTGATCATGCCCTCGATGTGCCGATGTATTTTGTCTACCGCGACGGCAAATATATCGATGCCTCCGGGCAATCGTTCCGGGATTTCCTCGATGGCAAACTGCCCGCCTATCCCGGTGAAAAGCCGCTGTTGCGCGACTGGGAAGATCATCTGACAACGCTGTTTCCCGAAGTGCGGATGAAGCAGTTTCTTGAGTTCCGCGGTGCCGACGGTGGGCCGTGGGGCCGGATCTGTGCGCTACCGGCGTTTTGGGTTGGGCTTCTTTATGATTCTTCCGCGCTTGATGCGGCCTGGGATCTGGTCAAGGACTTCACCCCTGAAGACCATGCGCAACTTCGCAGTGACGCGCCGAAAATGGCCCTCAACGCGCCTTTCCGCGACGGCACCATTCAGGACCTCGCGAAAGAGGTTGTGGCACTCGCACTGGAAGGCCTGAAGGCGCGGCAACGCCTGGACGGCGCCGGTTCCGATGAAAGCGGTTATCTCTCCGAACTCGCCGAGATCGCCAATTCAGGCCGCACGCTGGCCGAGGCCATGCTCAATCGGTACGAGAACGAATGGGACGGTAACGTCGACGCGATCTTTAAGACCTACGCCTACTAGGACCCAACGCGGGCCGATCGGGCCGCCCCCAGAAACCTATTCGACGAAGACGCGCACTTTCTTGCCGTCATCATCGTCGGTGGTGATTTCAAGTTCGCTTAGGGCCTCGATAAATGTTTCGACGTCTTCAGCGCCGAACTCAAATGGGTCGCCCTTAAATCCTTTTTCCTGCAGGCCCGCCGTGATCTTGGTGCGGGCGCTCGTTGGCAGCAACGAGGTCATCTTCATGCCGGCGCGAATGAGCTGCAGCGGAATCTTGACGCGCACGTTTTTGGTTTCCCCGTCCGCTTCATCAACAAGCACGCGAAGATATTTGGCCTCGCCCGGCTTCTTGTTTGGCCGGGGTGCATCAATTTCGTCCTGACGGGAAAGCGCATCAATTAGGCGTTCCGCCTCATCGGCGTTGATTTTGCCTTCACTGACCATATCCAGAATTCTCCGGCGCTCGATATTCATATCTAACTCCTTTTGGATTTGGGCAACCGCGCCTAGCGCAATTCCAGTTTGAATTTTTTGTCGCGCTCATCGACGTCAATCGACAAACCTCGCATCGCACAAAACACAACGAACAGACGCGGCACCGCCATCAGAATTCCCGGCCAGTCCCGCGCCGGCCGGGTCAGGACGACGATCAACAGGATTACCGGTGCGAGTGCGGCGAAAATAAAAACAATGATCGGCCAAATCAGAAATAGCGGGGTCCAGATATTGCGGGTGTGGTCGTGTTTGAAGCGGCGCACGACCAGCAGGGAGGGGGGGAAACATCATGACGACAATTCCTTTATCGCTTCGTCTGCGGTGATTTCGCCGGCGGCCAAACGGTCGAGAACCGCGTGGGCGGGCGGAGCGACGACAGCATCGACTTCGACAAATTCAAGCGACCCGGCAATCCGGTTGAGGCGATTTTTGATGGTTGGGTAACTGACACCGAACCACTTTTCCATTCGCTTGATCGAGCCGTGGCAATGGATGAAGGCCGCGACAAATACCTGATCCTCAGCGGCAAGTTTCGCCAACGCCGGTGGCTCAAATTCGCCTTCAATCGCGGTGCCGTCGCCGAGCCGAACCCGTTCAACGACGAAAGATCGCTCGCCGGTGAGATCAGTCAGTGATTTCCAGTCGGCCATTTTCCATTTCCTGGCGATTCAGGCCCAAATCGCTGGGCCTCAATATTCTGAAATAGATATAGGCCGGATATTGATTAAATCAATAGTGATATTGAAATATTTAATATTATCTCCCTGCAGGGCCAATAATCCGCAGGAATCGGGCTATTTGGCTTTCACACCAATGCCAACGCGCAGGAAATTGCGTGCTTGGTCTTAAGCCGCAGTGCCGCCCACCGTCAGGCCGTCGATGCGCAATGAAGGCTGGCCGACGCCGACCGGGACTGTCTGGCCGTCTTTGCCACAACTGCCGATGCCGGGGTCGAGTTCGAGATCGTTGCCGATCGCCGAAATCTTGGTCATCGCGTCGGGGCCGTTGCCGATCAGGGTCGCGCCTTTGACCGGCGCGCCGATTTTACCGTTTTCAATCTTGTAGGCCTCGGTGCAGGAGAAGACGAATTTGCCCGACGTGATGTCGACCTGGCCGCCGCCGAAATTGACCGCATAGAGTCCGTTATCGACACCGGCGATAATTTCCTGCGGGTCACGGTCGCCGGCCAGCATAAAGGTGTTGGTCATGCGCGGCATCGGCGTGTGGGCGTAACTCTGCCGCCGACCGTTGCCGGTTGGCGTCATACCCATCAGGCGCGCGTTCAGCCGGTCCTGAAGATAGCCGACCAGAATTCCGTCTTCGATCAGAACGGTACGGTTGGTCGGCGTGCCTTCATCATCAATCGTCAACGAACCGCGCCGGTCCGGCATGGTACCGTCATCAATGATGGTGACACCCGGGGACGCCACGCGTTCGCCCATGAGACCGGCAAAGGCCGATGTCTTTTTGCGGTTGAAATCGCCTTCTAGTCCGTGACCGACGGCCTCGTGCAGCAAAACGCCGGGCCAACCCGGGCCGAGGACAACGGTCATTTCACCGGCCGGTGCTGGCACCGATTCGAGATTGACCAGTGATTGCCGGAATGCCTCATCCATCGTCGCGTGCCAATCAACGTCGCCGATGAAGCCCGCATAACCAGCCCGGCCGCCGGAGCCATAGCCGCCGGTTTCCTGGCGGTCGCCAACGCCGGCAACGACCTGCACGTTGAGGCGCACGAGCGGCCGCACGTCGCTCATGGTGCTGCCGTCGGGTCGCATCAAATGCACCACCTGCCACGATCCGGCCAGCGAAACCGAGACCTGACGCACACGCGAATCTTTCGAACGCGCATAGGCATCGATGTCCTGAAGCAGTTTCACTTTGTCTTCGAAACTGACTTCGTTGATCGGATTGTCTTCGACGTAGAGATGTTTGTTTGTGCCGGGCGGTGCTTCGGCGATTGTGCCGCTGTGCCCGGCGGTGACGCTTTGGACGGCACTGGCGGCGCGATTGATCGCGGCCTCAGACAATTCCGAAGCATGGGCGTAGCCGGTCGACTCGCCGGCAACAGCGCGCAGGCCAAATCCTTGCGAGGTATCAAAGCTCGCGCTTTTCAAACGGCTGTCGTCGAATACCAGCATCTCGCTTTGGCGGTATTCGAGAAAGAGCTCGCCGTCGTCGGCGCCCTGAAGCGTGTCTGAAACAAGGCGCTCGGTGCGGCTCTCGTCGAGGCCAGTCCGGCCAAATAAGAGTTCCTTCGGGCTCGGCGTTTTGCTCATGCTGATCTCCGGCAAGCGTCTTGTTTTTGTGACTTTGAAATCACATGGGGGCTCGCAGACAAAATTACTGCCGCGACGAGGTTGGTCCGAAGCCTAACATAGCTTTTATCGGCAAAAGGCCCATGGACGAAGGGGGCGTGGCCGTGAATTTCTGATGCCCCGAAAAAGGGCTCGGCAAGGGCCCCGGTCAATCCCCTGATCGATCCGTTGTTCCCGAAGCATCATTTCCTATCGTGGCAACTTCTGAAGTGCCGCGGGCACGTCATTCTCCAATGTCGGCCACTGCAACCAAATGATGCGACATTTTGCCGCAAACGGCTCGCAAACTCGTGTTATTCGCTACTTACAGTCGAATTTGCGGGTTATTTGGGTGTCTTGTTAACGTTCGGCGGGTATATCGGAACGTAATTCAATCCTAGCGTCCGACGGCGCGAACGTTGAGAATTAGCGGGGTAGCGCGCGGCTGCGATGTCGGCTAGAAACGGGCCGCGAAGGTCGCCCAACAAGGGGGCTGGTTCTAAAAAGGGTAGCTCGGTCGAGCACTTAGATCGGACACCAGGTCCGGCGCGAAACCATCATCGGATTCGGGGCAGGCAAGAGGAGCGACGTTAAAGATATGTGGTTTATACGGGTAATCGCAGCCGCTTTTGGCGGCGCGGGCATGGGGGTGGCGGCTTTGACGCCGGCTTTCGGCCAGAACCTTGAGGTCCACGGTGCACCAGTTCCCTGGCAAATGGGATTTCAGGAAGCCGCGACTCCGGTCATGGCGCAGATCAACAGTTTCCATAATTTTCTGGTGATTATTTCCACGGCCATCGCGCTCTTCGTCCTTGTGATCATGGCCTACGTGATGATTCGCTTCCGGGCGAGCAAGAACCCGACGCCTAGTCGCACCACTCATAACACCGCGCTTGAAATTATCTGGACTATCGTTCCGATCGTAATCCTTGTGGTAATTGCGGTGCCGTCCTTCCGCGTCCTCTACTTCATGGACCGCGCTGTCGACGCGGAAATGACGATCAAGGCAATCGGCAATCAGTGGTACTGGACCTACGAATATCCCGATGACGGCGATTTCGTTTTTGATGCGATCATGCTTGAGGACGACGAGATTGGTGAAGGCCAAATTCGACTTCTTGAGACAGACACGCATGTTGTCGTGCCGGTCGACACAACGATCCGGCTATTGGTGACGGCGTCGGATGTCCTTCACGCCTGGGCGATTCCGGCGTTCGGCGTAAAAATGGATGCCGTACCGGGGCGCATCAATGAAACGTGGTTCCGCGTTGAGAAGCAGGGGATCTATTACGGTCAATGCTCTGAACTTTGCGGCATCCATCATGGCTTCATGCCGATCGTTGTTGAAGCGGTTTCGAAAGAACGCTACGCCGAGTGGGTCAAAGAGGCCCAGGAAAAATACGCAGCGATTGTGGCAACGGGTGAGACCAAATTGGCCGCCCAACGCCTCGAAACGCAAACTGATTAATTTGATATTCCAAGGGAGACGAGGTCGATAATGGCGCATGCAGAGGTGGACGATCACGGCGGCCGCCCCACGGGTTGGCGGCGCTGGGTTTATTCCACCAACCACAAAGACATCGGCACGATGTACATCATCTTCGCCATTGTCGGCGGTGTGATCGGCGGGCTGTTTTCACTTATGATTCGCTTGGAAATGATGTCGCCGGGGATGCAGATCTTCAGCGACTATCAGTTCTTTAACGTCGTGATCTCGGGTCACGGTCTGATCATGGTGTTCTTCATGATCATGCCGGCCTTTATCGGTGGGTTTGGCAACTGGTTTGTGCCGCTGATGATCGGCGCGCCAGACATGGCCTTCCCGAGACTGAATAACATTTCGTTCTGGCTTTTGATTCCAGCGATTGGCCTTCTCGCGTTGTCAACGTTCGTTGACGGCGGACCGGGCACGGGCTGGACGGTTTACGCGCCGCTATCGACTTCAGGTCATCCCGGGATGGCGGTCGATATGGCGATCTTCTCGCTCCATCTCGCGGGTATTTCTTCGATTTTGGGCGCGGTCAATTTTATCACCACGATCTTCAATATGCGCGCGCCGGGCATGACCCTGCATAAGATGCCGCTGTTTGTCTGGTCGATATTGGTGACGGCATTTCTGTTGCTACTGTCGATGCCGGTTCTGGCTGGCGCCATCACGATGCTGCTGACGGATCGTAACTTCGGCACCACATTCTTCGATGCAGCAGGCGGCGGTGATCCAGTTCTGTTCCAGCATCTGTTCTGGTTCTTTGGTCATCCCGAAGTGTACATCCTGATTTTGCCTGGCTTCGGCGTGATCAGCCACGTGATTTCGACCTTTTCGCGCAAACCGATCTTCGGCTATCTCGGCATGGCCTACGCCATGGTGGCGATCGGCGTTGTCGGCTTTGTCGTGTGGGCGCATCACATGTATACGGTCGGCCTCGACGTCGATACGCGAGCCTACTTTGTCGCGGCAACGATGGTGATTGCGGTTCCAACCGGGATCAAGATTTTCAGTTGGATAGCGACCATGTGGGGCGGGTCGATTGAGTTCAAGACGCCGATGTTATTCGCGCTTGGTTTTATCTTCCTGTTTGTAATCGGCGGCGTTACCGGCGTCATTCTCGCCAACGCCGGTGTCGATGTTGCGTTACACGACACCTATTACATCGTCGGCCATTTCCACTACACGATGTCGCTCGGCGCACTGTTTGGCATCTATACGGCGTTCTATTACTGGTCTGGCAAGATGTGGGGCCGTCAATACAACGAGACGTTGGGCAAGATTCATTTCTGGCTGACGTTTATAGGCGTCAACGTGACGTTCTTCCCGATGCATTTTTCCGGTCTTGCCGGAATGCCGCGACGGATTCCGGATTACCCAGATGCGTTCGCGGGTTGGAACATGATTTCGTCGCTTGGTTCCTACATCTCGTTTGCCGGCCTCGCCGTGTTCCTCTATCTGCTCTGGGACATGATGGCGCGCGGCAAACAGGCCGAAGCCAATCCATGGGGCGAGGGCGCCACGACGCTGGAATGGACACATTCCTCGCCGCCGCCGTTCCATACCTACGAAGATCTTCCCAAGGTCTAGCGGAAGCAGCGGAAGATCGTCGTGAGCGTTTCAGAATCCTATACCGACAGATCGTCCTCGACGCTTGAGCGGACGCCTGCCCGGGTTCGTGATTTTGTCGCGCTTTTGAAACCACGCGTCATGTCGCTGGTCGTCTTTACCGGCCTGGTCGGGATGGCGGTCGCTCCGGTTGACGTCCATCCGGTTCTCGCGATTGCGGCGCTGCTGAGCATTGCGCTCGGCGCCGGCGCTTCTGGTGCCATCAACATGTGGTACGACGCCGATATCGACGCGGTGATGGACCGGACCAAGGATCGTCCGATTCCTTCGGGCAAGGTATCGGCATCGGAAGCCCTCACGCTTGGCGTTGTGGTGTCGGGCGGTGCGGTCATGGTGATGGGGCTCGCGAACAATTATCTCGCCGCGGGACTGTTGCTGCTGACGATCGGCTTTTACGTCTTCGTTTATACGATGTGGCTCAAACGCCGGACGCCGCAAAATATTGTTATTGGCGGTGCGGCCGGTGCGATGCCGCCGCTGATCGGCTGGGCCGCGGTAACGGGTGAGATTTCGCTTTTCCCAATTCTCATGTTTGCCATCATTTTCATTTGGACTCCGCCGCATTTCTGGGCGCTCGCGCTTTACCGGAAGGGTGATTACGCCCGTGCCGGTGTGCCGATGCTGCCGGTTACCGCAGGCAGCGCGAAGACCCGCCTTCAGATTCTTTTGTATTCGCTGGTATTGGCCGCGACCGGCATTGTGCCGTGGGCGCTCAGCCTCACCGGTGACCTCTATGGATTTGGCGCGGCAGCGCTCGGGTTCATTTTTGCAGCGCTCGCCTTTGGACTTTTCCGAAAGGGTGCCGCCGAAGAGGCAGACGGAAGCCACCTTTCGGCAAAACGCCTGTTCCGGTTCTCGCTGCTCTATCTCTTCCTGATGTTCACGCTTCTGCTGGTGGACGGCCTTATGGGCGCCCCGGTGTGGTGGTAGGTCGGATCATGCCGCTTAGCGACGAACATCGCCGATTACGCGGCCGCAATTACACCGTCGCTGCAATTCTGGTGGCGATGATGGTGCTGTTCTTTGTGGTCACCATGGTGCGGATTGCTGGCGCGTCGTGATGGCCACCAAGAAAGCAAATAGCCGGATCACGGCAATGATGCTCGGCGGGATCGTCGTCGGTATGGGCGGCATGGCCTATGCCTCGGTTCCGCTTTATCGGATTTTCTGTCAGGTCACGGGATACGGCGGTACCACGCAGCGCGCCGATAATGCCCATGCCGCGCCGATCGAAATTCAGGATCGGGTGATGACGATCCGCTTTGATTCGAGCCTCGGTGCAAAAATGCCGTGGAAGTTCAATCCAAATCAGCGAGAAGTCTCGGTCCGTGTCGGCGAACAAGCGATTGCCTTTTATCAGGCGAGCAATCCGGCGGAACGTGTGATCAAGGGGACCTCCACATTTAACGTCACACCGCAAAAAGCGGGACGCTATTTTACCAAGGTCGAATGTTTCTGTTTTACCGAACAGATCCTTTTGCCGGGCGAGGTGGCCCAGATGCCTGTCACGTTCTACGTCGATCCGGCGATCATGAACGACCGCAATCTCGACGACGTCACGACAATTACGCTTTCCTACACATTCTTCGAGATCGAAATGGATGAAGAGGAACGTGCAGCGCATCAGACCGCCGCGCTTCCGGCGACAAATACCTATCAGCGCAACCCGATTAAGTACTAGTTCGGACGTACAGGAGAACAGGGTCCATGTCAGTGCACGTAAATCATGACTATCATTTGGTGGAACCAAGCCCGTGGCCGATTGTTGGCACGATTGCCGCGATCGGTCTTGCCGTCGGCCTCCTGCTCTTCATGCACGATTTCACGCCGTGGTTATTGATAATTGGCATCGCGCTGACGCTCTACACGATGTTCGTCTGGTGGAGGGACATCGTCAAAGAGGCGACCTTTAACGGCGACCACAAGCCGGTCGTGCAGATTGGTCTTCGCTTCGGCATGGCACTTTTTATCGCATCCGAAGTGATGTTCTTCGTCGCCTGGTTCTGGGCTTATTTCAACGCCGGGTTATTTCCTTCAGCCGAAATTGGTTCGGTCTGGCCGCCTGAAGGTGTCCAGGTCTTCAGCCCGTGGGAACTGCCGCTTCTCAATACGGTCATCCTTCTGACCTCTTCGACGACGGTAACCTGGGCGCATCACGCGCTTCGGAAGGGCGATTACAAGAATCTGAAACTTGGCCTCTGGGTCACGGTCCTGCTCGGCCTCGCCTTCACCGGCATTCAGGCAGCTGAATATGCCGAAGCGCACTTCGGATTTGGCGGCGATATTTACGGCTCCACATTCTTCATGGCGACCGGCTTTCACGGTGCCCATGTTATCATCGGCACCATCTTCCTAGGGATTTGCCTGATCCGGGCATACAAGGGCCACTTAAAGCCCGACCATCACTTTGGTCTTGAAGCCGCTGCCTGGTATTGGCATTTCGTCGACGTGGTGTGGATCTTCCTGTTCTGTTCAATTTATTGGTGGGGCAGCGCATAGGCGTAGCCGTTCGGCGATGTGGCTCTGCCGTTCGGCGATGCGGTCCAACCGTTCTCGAGTAATTCCAAATGTCTGATCCGGTGCGGACCCGCGTTTCCTACGTTCGGGCCGGGCTTGCCTGCCGTTGTCCCCGCTGCGGCAAAGGAAAGTTGTTCAAGGGCTACCTCACGGTGGCAGAGGCCTGTAGCGAATGCGGGCTTGATCTAAGCCGTCACGAGACCGCCGATGGGCCGGCCGTATTTGTTGTTTTGTTCGTCGGGTTTCTGGTGGTTGCCGGCGCCCTGATCGTAGAAGTGAACTATCGCCCGCCCTATTGGCTTCATGCTGTGATATGGCTTCCCTTGATCGTCGGCACATCGCTCGGATTATTGCGGCCCCTTAAAGGCCTTTTTTTCGCGCAAGCTTGGCGCCACATCGAAACTGAAGATCAAGACACGAACATCGAATGAGCCACGAATGAGCCACTGGCGACGAGCATGACTGCAACCCCTCTTCTCGGATTCCGCCCGCGTTTTTGGCCGACCCTTTGGACGGCGATTGTTTTCGCCAGTCTCGTCGCGCTCGGATCATGGCAGCTCCAGCGGCTCTCCTGGAAAGTCGATCTGATCGAACAACGTCAGGCTGGTTTCGAGGCGGCCGCCATCGAACTGCCTCACGATACCGATGCGATCGAGGAAATTATCTGGCGTCGCGTTTTGGTTACCGGTGAATACCTGCACGATCAGGAAATTCATCTTGCGGCCCGTTCGATGCGCGGCAATGTCGGCAGCCACATTCTGACGCCGTTCCTCCGCAGCAGCGGCGAGATTTTGCTGATCAATCGCGGCTGGGTGCCGCGCGAGCGTCTTGATCCGGCGGCGCGCGCAGAGGGTCAGGTGACCGGCACCGTGACCATCGAAGGAATCGCTACCCGCGGCTCGGTCAAGGGCCCGTTCAGTCCGGCCAATGATCCGATCAAGAATGTTTGGCTGTGGGTTGATCTGGCGGCGATGGAAAAACAGGTCGGGCAGCCGCTGCAACGCGTTGTCGTCGATACGCTTAATGTTCCGGTTCCGGGTGGCTTTCCGATTGGCGGCCAGACCCGGATCAATATCGCGAACGATCATCTGCAATACGCGATCACCTGGTACGCGATTGCCATTTCCCTGATTCTTATCTGGTTCTTCTGGCATCGCCGCCGGGAACGGGAAGAGGCGGCCGAGTAGGCGCGTCATTTGTGATTGATGTCTGCTTACGCTGATCTCGAGAAACGATTTCGCCGGCTCTCTGGCCTCGCCGGGGCGGAAGGCGTGCTGCATTGGGATTGGGCGGTAATGATGCCGCCGGGCGGCGCCGAAGCCCGGGGCGAACAACTTGCCGTCCTTTCGGGTATCGCCCACGAATTGATTACGGCACCGGACCTCGGCGATCTGCTCGACCAGGCGAATGCGGACAGCGATCAACTCGACATATGGCAGCGTGCCAACCTCACGGAGATGCGTCGCCGCTGGGCGCATGCGACAGCGATTGACGCAGATCTCGTTGAGGCGCTGACAAAGGCTTCGACCGAATGTGAAATGACCTGGCGCGATGCCCGCGAAGCCAACGACTTCAAGATGGTCGAGCCGAAACTTACCCGCCTGCTGGCGCTGGTTCGCCAAAAGGCCGATGCAAAATCAGCCGTGCTCGGCCTTAGTCCGTACGATGCGCTGCTCGATTCCTACGACCCCGGCACCAAAGGCGCACGGGTCGATCAGATATTTGATGAACTTCGCCAAGACCTTCCAGACCTGCTCGCCCGGGTGCTGGAACGCCAGGCAGAAAAGCCCGCGCCGCAAAAACTTGTCGGCGACATCACCCCGGAAAATCAGAGACGCCTCGGCGAACGGCTGATGGAGGTGATCGGATTCGATACAAACTTTGGCCGCCTCGATGTCAGCCACCATCCGTTTACCGCCGGTGTTCCCGACGATATCCGCATCACGACGCGCTACAAGGATGGCGACTTCGTTGAATCACTGATGGCGGTGAGTCATGAAACCGGCCACGCGCTCTATGAGCGCGGATTGCCGAAAGACTGGCGCGGCCAGCCAGTCGGCGAGGCGGGCGGCATGTCGCTCCATGAAAGCCAGTCTCTGCTGATGGAAATGCAGGCCTGCCGCTCAGAGGAATTCATCAGCTTCATCGCGCCACTTATCCGCGACGCGTTTTCTGGCGAGGGCGTTACCTGGGATTTCGAAAACCTTCATCGCACCTATCGCCGGGTGGAAGCGGGTTTGATCCGAGTTGAGGCTGACGAGGTGACATACCCCGCGCATGTGCTTATGCGGACCGATCTTGAGCGGGCCATGATCGCCGGCGATCTTAGGGTCGCCGATCTCCCCGGTGCCTGGGCTGATGGTCTGAAGGCGCTGCTCGGTGTCATGGTGCCGAACGACCGCGACGGCTGCATGCAGGATATTCACTGGTACGGCGGCGACTTCGGTTACTTTCCGACCTACACACTGGGCGCGCTTGCAGCCGCGCAATTGTTTGCCGCCGCCCATGCCTCCGACGATTCAATCGCAGCGGGGCTCGGGAATGGCAACTTCAAGCCGCTTATGGCCTGGCTTGCGACCAACGTTCACGGGTTCGGCGCGCGGCTCGGGCTTGATGATCTGCTGACCGAGGCCACCGGTGCACCGTTATCGACGGCTGCCTACAAGGCCCACATCGAGGCGCGGTATTTAAGCTAGTCGCCGTTCGCGGCTAGACGCGAAAGTGTCTACTCAGTTTCAGGCCCTGTTTCTGATACGACGATTTGAGCGTATTGCCGCCGTAGAGTTTGTCCGGCACTGCCGTCAGGCGCTCGTAAACCAGCTGCCCGACCGTCTGGCCGTGTTCGAGCACGAACGGCACTTCGTAGGAACGCACCTCCAGAACCGCCTTTGATCCGGCGCCGCCCGATTCGGTATGGCCAAAACCGGGATCGAAAAATCCGGCGTAATGCACGCGAAATTCTCCGTGCAGCGGATTGATCGCCGCCATTTCCGCTGCATAGTCGGGCGGGACTGTCACATCTTCGCGCGACGCCAAAATGTAGAAGGCGTTCGGATCGAGGATCAGCGTCTGGTTCGCATTGACGTGAATCGGTTCCCAATACTCGTCGAGCGGATATTGCCCATAACTATCGACATCGATCAGCCCGGTATGGAATTTCGCCTTGTAGCCGACAATGCCGGTTTCCGGATCGCCTTCGAGATCGACGCTAACCGGCACGTCACGCGAAATGCGTGCGCCGAGATTGCTGTCGCCGTCGTCGCTGATCAGACCGACCCGTTCGTGCAGACGCTTTGTGCCGGCAATTGTCGGTGCCGGGCGGCCGCTGCGAAGGCGCAGCTGAATAAGCCGGGAGCCCTTTCGGACGACAACCGGAAATGTACGCGGGCTGATTTCAACATAAAGCGGCCCGCGGTAGCCATTTTCTGCCCGGTCGAACATGTCGGCATAGTCGGCGATCATGCGTGTGAACACATCAAGCCGCCCGGTCGAGCTC
>JAPYRS010000168.1 GCA_029936875.1 Alphaproteobacteria bacterium
CTAGTCACTAGCCATACCCATTGCGTGAGGTACTCGACTCTCTACAACCAATGTGTAATCTCTCTGTTTAGGCCCATATACAGGGCGCGCAACCTCCTGAAACCATTGCACAATCCACTGTAATATGCCAATAAGTGTAATATATGATTTAGACAACGTCGGTACCCAAGACTGGTGGTTAAATGACATCAAAGGCGGAGTTCGATAAAGCCCGTTCAGTTCTTCAGGAGAAGAGGGAACGATTCGATAAAGACCCAGAAATCTGGGGAATATTCGATGAGATTCGCACAGTTTTTGACACAGCTGAACCATGGTCTTTTCTCAACGAAATCATCCAGAATTCCGTTGATGTCGGGGCAAAGAACATCCGTATGAGCGTTGGCGATAACACTGTCGAACTACAGCACGATGGGACTGATCCTCTGAATAGTGGCGCAGTCCAGGGGCTATGCGGGTTTGCGTTGTCTACCAAGGGACTTGACAGCGTCGGATTCATGGGTATCGGATTCAAATCTTTCACGGGCTTTTTCGAAAGTGTCACCGTCTCGGACGACGGAATCTCCTTCCTTCTGCAAGCACCGTTCAAGGGGAAACAGGTCGACATCAAAGAGCTCTATTCCCCTAAGTGGGAGAGTCAGCCCCTTGATCGCCACACTGGGATGACGACAGCGTTTCGTTTCCAACGGCCCAAAGGACGGGCAATAAGCAAGTTCTCGGAAGTCCCCGACTCAATCGATTTGATGGATCTCGCTGTCATCGGGAGTGGTAGCAACTCTCTAGAAACACTGAGAATAGATAACTATGAATTCAGAATAAACAACGAAGGTAATAACGTAATCTCAGTCACTGCTTCACAGGATAGTGACGAGATCAAAAAAATGCACTTCTTAGTTCTAGATGCTGTGGTTAGTCTCGATGAGGAAGCGACAGAGGAGATGAAAACCAGACGCAGAAAGATGGTGCGAGATGAAGATAGGAACGTCAAGACCATCACTAGGACAGTCCGTTTGCTGAAAGAGCTCGATGCAGAGATTGGCGGAGACGGCACCTTGCAGAAAGTGAAGCCAAAGAAGATGGATTCTGGAAAGATGTTCTGCTTGGTATCTCTCGGACACGACTTCCCATTCAACATAGGAATCGACTCAGATTGGCTAATGAATTCAGAGAGAACGAAACTCAGACCCGAACATGAAGCAGGGTCATGGCACCGTCAGTTGCTCAGTGCGCTTCCAGAGTTGATTCGACAATACTTTGAATGGCTCCCTGATAATCTCAGCTCAGAGGAGAGAGCCACCGCCCTAGACATCTTCCCAGATGACCTTTGGGAACCAACTACTGGATTGGAATTCATCGACGACGACGCATTCAAAGAAATATTGCGTGAGAAACTGTCAAACTGCAATTTTATTCTCTGCTCTGACGGCAAGCTTCGCTCTCCATCAGAAACACGTGACATTCCACCCAAGCCCAAAAACATGGATGGTGGAGAATACGAATCTCTGAACAGGGATTGTTTCACTTGTCCAATTCTAGATACCAAAGCCATTCAAAGCAATGCCATCAGATACTTGGAGAAACTAACTGGTTTCCTCCCGTTTCCCGAAATTTCCGATATGGATGAAGGGGGAATCAGGTCTCTGTGGAATAAAGACAATCCCGATGACTACAAGCACATCCTGGACATACTCAACGAAATAACAACTTTTAATGAAAAGGATGAACAAAACCACAAGACACGCGGCCCAAAGGTACTGCCCGCTGCTAGGGATAATAGTTGGACAAATATCCTAGGCCCCCAAATAGCATTCTGGTCACTACCAATTCAGACAGGAGTCGAACGTCCAATCCATGTGGCCCTAATCAATTCCCATCCAGATGTGAAAGACACCATAGAAGTCCATAAATCTCTGAGGGAAATCAAAACAACGGGTTGGCAGAGTCATTCCAAACCTGGCTACAAGTGGAAAAAGAAAGCCAAGGAGTCTGCGACAACAATAATGGAAAAGGTTAGAGGATTGAATCTCCCAAGAGACAATAAAAATGTTCTTGCAATGTTCTGTTACTGCCTCAGAATTGACAAACCCGAGGACATCACCTTCCTAACTTCGACTACTGGGCCAATCGAAAAGGAGAATTGCGTTATTGGCCCACCGTTCGCCAACGAAAAGATTGGGCTGATGTTCCCTAATCAGATATTTAGCTACGATGGACCTAAAGATAGGGTCAAGGACAAGGTCAAGGTCAAGGACTTCCTCAAGCGGGCAGGCGCAATCTTCGTCAAACCTACATTACTATCTAAGGAAATGACTGAAGGCCAAACGAAGTCTTTCCTCCGTGGCAAATCCCCACCCCCCGGGAAAAAAACTGACATGACATATGAAGCACGTGATTGGACTTGGGGCATCCCGCTAAACGGCTGCAAGGACATGGAAGTCCTAAGCAGATACCTATCTAAACCAGATGATAAATTGAAAGAAGCGATTGAAAAATCCAAAAGATATTTGAAACTGAAATACAAATATGCTAATCGATCACATTCGCCCGAATACCCTAGTCTGGATTGCTCATGGCTCATTGAATTGAGAGAAGTCGCTTGGGTTCCGTGCGCCGATAAGAAACTGCGCAAGCCGAACGATGCCTCATTGCCACCTCAGGGGAAGACACCAGTAGGGAAACAGGTGACATTGGTCGAGGAAACGATAAAATTGTACACAGAAAAAGGAATCAGGTTCGGCCCCGACCTCCCCGACGACCCGCAAGAAGCTCTTCAAGCTTGGAAGGAACAACCCGCGAGCCGCGAGCCGAAACTATTCAGTAAATTCGTCAAGAAAATCAGGGTTGAAGATAAAATTAGTCGTGACGACTTAGTGGACTTGGTTGGAGAGGTACTCTGGGTTACGAATGGCAAATCCAGTGCCCCACTAAAGCGTTTCATCGACCTCGAAGACTTTGATGACTGGGGCGGATTCCTTGGGAGATGGAGTGTAATTGATGCAGGAATCCGAGATACCTTGGGAGATATTGGATTCAAACCGAATAGCACAACTGATAGCTCAATGGCAAAGGAGATGGTCAAGAAATTTTCAAGGGCTGGTCTTGAGAGAATCAATGATCACCACTGGGATTACCTTAGTCAGGCCAACTCAATCATTCTCGCTGAGAATCCAGACGAATTCAAAAACGGGCGCTTCTTGAGGTACGATGGCAACTGGAGTTCTGACAATGAAACTGCCTACATACAATTTATCAAAGATAATCACAGATTCGGTGATTTAGCGAGTCGTATAATACGGCCAGAGCAACTTCCAAAGGAACTGGAGACTCTGGAAAATATCCTATTCGATTCAGACCACCTCAAGCTGATAGACAATGAGGTGGAAGTAAACAACCCGGTTTCGCAGTCAAGTGAAGCTCGAATCAATATCCAGAGGCTGATGAGCTCTCTCGATTTGTCCTTCGAATTCGAGGTGAAATACTACGACAAATATCCGCTATCCGTTTCCCTGGAGGGCAATGAGATGCGTGCGCATTACCTAATTCAATACTCGGACTGGGGCGAGGTCACCCTCCACCTCTCCGGCGATGGCAATCGCTGGTCGAACCAGGTCGCCAGTTTCCTGACAAACCAGATTCAATCCCCCTCCTCGCTGGAGGGTACCATTAGCCAATGCCTCGGAGCAGCACACTCGAACCAAGATTTCGATGACGCTTCGCAGATGTTAGGGGATGAGGGGATAGAAATACTCCCTCGCGCATCGTCAGCTGATCAACCCGATTCTGGACGAGACAGCGATGATGGCACTGAGTCACTATCGCGCTCCCCCAAACAGAGAGGTACACTCAATGAACCATTAGGGCAACCAGACGATGTCACTAAAGAAGAAATGGAGAGGGCCCGAAAAGGAACGAGAAGTAGTAAGAAACCAAAAGATTCTGATAAACGCGAGGAGGAAGCAGTTCGAATCAAAGGAAAAACAGGGAAGGAAGTCGCCGATGAAAGAAAGAAGACGGGCAAAGCGGCAGAGAGCATAGTTCTAAGAGAACTCAAAAATGAGGGATGGGAACCACTATCTTGGAATGATGAATTCACTAAAGAAGAGAGAGTCGGTCACGATTTGGTTTTCAAGAGGGGGCATGAGGTGCGTGTGGTCGAAGTAAAAGGGTGGAAAGGAGAGTGGCAAGGAGACCAAGACATCAGTGAAGCCCAACTCAGGATGGGATTGATTTACCATGGGGAGGAGCCTAGTAATCACCCAGGTTGCACATATTCCGTCTGGCTGTATGTGGTAGAGAACGTATACGGTGAATACGAGATTCACCAGATAAATTGGCCAGAAAAGAATATCTCAGCCTATTTCCCACGCAATACTTGGGCTCCGAAACCGAGTAAAGACGACGATGAAGATGATTGACGATTCTCCACTGTATATCGGAATTCAATCTAAGGCCCAATGCTATTATGTGGTTTGACTCAGAGGGTACCCTTTGATTCAGAGGTCAGCGTAGTAATCAATGACTGCCTCATCGAGTG
>JAPYRS010000023.1:0-19358 GCA_029936875.1 Alphaproteobacteria bacterium
CCTATTTGCAGCGCGTCAATCCAGACTTTGCGCCAAAGCGCATTCTCGATATCGGTTGCGCTGTCGGCCATAGCACGCTGCCGTTCTGCGATGCCTTTCCGGAGGCGGAGATGCTGGCGATCGACACGGCGGCGCCGATGTTGCGTTACGCCCACGCCCGCGCTGATTCGCTTGGGAAGGTGGTTCACTTCTCGCAACAGAACGGCGAGTTCATGGATTTCGCCGACAACTCAATTGATCTCGCGTTGACGATGATTTTCATGCACGAGCTTTCCTCAAAAGCGATCCGCAACATCACCCGCGAGATGCACCGGGTGTTGCGACCGGGCGGCATGATGATCAATCTCGAGCAACCGCAGTACGAAGGCAAAACGCCGATCGACGTTTACATGCGGGACTGGGATACGCTCAACAATAACGAGCCGTTTTGGGGCACGCTCCACGATATGGACCTTGAGCAGCTAGCGGTTGATGCCGGTTTCAAACGGAACGCCGTCACGCAAACAATGCAGCCCAATGTCATCGCCGGTGAAGCGATGGAGGCGGCGGACCCCGCCAAACACGATTACTCTGGTCGCGGTATGTGGTTTTTTCATCAGGCGGTGAAGTAAGGGGTGTTGTATAAATTCTTTGTTTACGTCGCGGTCTTTACGCTCATCTCGAGCCCGGATCCGATTGGCAAGAGGTGCGAGCGGATATTCGGATTTGCCCGGACATGCGCCTGATATTTCTTCATCAGTTCCTGGACACTTTCCGGAAACGTGATGTTGTCGGCAACAACGCATCCGCCGACCCTTAACTTCGCCAGCACCGTATCGAAATAGTCGTCCTTCCACGCATCGAGAAAAACGAGATCGATCGGCCCCTCGATTTCCTTGACGATCTCCTTTGCGTCGCCGAGACGCACGTCGACAATTTCATCGAGTTTTGCGCGTTTTAAATTGACAAGCGCCTCAGCATGTTTTGATTCGAGATTCTCCATGCCGATAACACGGCCGCCGGTATCGCGAACGGCGTCACCAAGCCAAAGTGAGGTGTACCCGATTGAGGTCCCGACTTCGACGACGTTGGTCGCGCCTTTGGTGCGGATCAGCAGATTGAGAAAGGCGCCCGAATCAGGACCGGCGGCGAGGGCGTAATCAGCGGTATTAAAATCTTTCCACCGGGGATCGTCTTTGCCCATGCCGCGCAGAATTTTCATTTCCTTTGAGATGCGTATCTCGAGTTCGTCGAGTACGTCCTTATTCAATGTTCTGCCTCTTTGTTTGGGATTGCGTTTCCACCTTGCCGGTTCGTGTCGACGTCGGATCGAGTGAAGGGTAAGACGTGTATCGAATTTTACCATTACTCAGCATGGTCGTCCCGAGCATCCCCATTAAGCGAGCGAATTTTTTCTGCAGCCTCAACCAGGATCGCGCGCACCTTTTCGCGGCGCTCCGGGTCACGCGATCGGGCGGTGGCGCGAACGGCGGTGCGCATCAGGCGGAAAGCGGGTTTGACAATTTCTGCGGCGCCCGGAAGCATGGCGTCGCCCCAGCCGCCCCATTCTTCGTCCTGGCTTCGATTCCAGATTTCTTCGACGCGCGGTGCTTCGTCTTCCAAGAGCGCGCGCCCCTGATCGGTGAGTTCATAGAGGCGTTTGCCGCCTTCGATTTCCTGGCTGATCACCAATTCCTCGTCCTGGAGTTGTTGCAGGGTCGGGTAAATGGTGCCGGCGGAGGGGCGGTGATGGCCGTCGGAGCGTTCCTCGATGGCGGTCATGAGTTCATACCCGTGGCGCGGCCCGTCATTGAGTAACGAGAGCAGGGCGAGGCGGATTTCGCCGCGTTCAAAAAACTTGCCTTCAAGCGACCATGGCCCAAAACGGTGCCAGCCATGGGATTTTCGATGTTTGCGGTGATGCCAATGTCTATGGCGCATATGTTTCTCCAAGTTGTGATAGCAGTTTATATATATCTGTCGATATAGTTATCAATAGTACGATTGAAACAATTGTGCCGCTGCCAACCAAGGCGAGGTTGGCGCGGGCCGCTCCGGCAAGAAGGATTTCTCTTTGCTGGGTATTGGGATTTGGGATTATTGGCGGCGGACCGCCGGGGCTTGGATCAGCCTCGCTTTGGCAGGTCCTTGTCGATGTCGCGGACCATCTTTGAAAAGACCTTCTCGCGGCCGCGGCGTTGGCCGATGGTCTCGCGGGCGAGCGCTTCTTCGGCGCGTAATTTGCGATAATTCTCGACCCGTCGCGCGGGAAGCGTTCCAGCCTTTACCGCCGCAGTCACCGCGCAGCGCGGCTCAACGTCGTGGCTGCAATCACGAAAATGACATTCGGCGGCGAGTGCTTCGATGTCGGCAAAGGCTGCCGAGATTCCTTCTGCCGCATCATAAAGTTGCAGCTCGCGCAGGCCCGGCGTGTCGGCGATCCATCCGCCGCCCTCAAGCGGCAACAGCACCCGTTCGGTGGTGGTGTGGCGGCCTTTCGAATCGACCTCGCGAATGGCCGCCGTCTTCTGCTCATCGGTGCCGCGCAAGGTATTGGTGAGGCGCGACTTGCCGACCCCTGACGATCCGAGCAGGGCAACCGTTTGTCCGGGTCCGCACCAGGCTTTGAGCGGCGCGGAACTAACCGGGTCACGGGCATCGATGCATTCAATCGCGAGGTCTTGCCCGAGCTGCGCCGCTTCCGCCGCATAGTCTTCCGGGTTCTCACAAAGATCGGCTTTGGTCAGCACCAAAACGGGCGTCGTCCCGGCATCAAAGGCGAGCGCGATATACCGTTCGAGGCGGGCGAGGTTGAAATCGTCATTACACGATGAAACGATAAACAGAACATCGACATTGGCGACGATCAGCTGCACCGCGCGCCCGGTTCCCGGCGCCTTTCGTTTGAGGATGCTTTTCCGTTCAAGCCGCCGGATCGGCTGATGCGTTTCCGGGTCGAGAAGAAACCAGTCGCCGAGTGCCGGCCGGTCCACGTCGATGTCGCGGCTGTCGGTGCCGGGCGGAACGACATGTTCAAAATCGTCGCCCTGCAACCACAGCTCGCCGCGCCGCACCCGGATTACGCGGGCCGGTGCCGTCTCGGGCCACTCCTCTTCCGTGACTTGGCCCTGGAAATGGGCCGACCATCCAAGATCTTCGAGATTCATAAGCCGAATGTGGTTCTGTCGCAGCGGTGCTGTCAACCGGGGTGCACGCGCACCCGGGGTGCATCATCAGGGACGGATGCGCCCGACCAAATTAATTCTAACAATTAGGGGGACGCGCTGGAAAATTCACTGAAACCGTTGTCCCAACGCCGAGCTCGCTTTCAATCGTCAGCGTGCCGCCATGGGCGCGAACGATGTTGTTCGAAAGGGGCAAGCCCAAACCTGAGCCCTCCACTTTCCGGACCATGGGCTCATCGCCGCGTCTGAATATTTCCAATACATGTTTCAAAGCGTCGGGGCCAATACCATTACCGGTGTCACGCACGATCAGCTTGCAGTCCCCTGACGAATTGCTCTTGCCCTCAATCTCGATTGATCCGCCAATATCGGAAAACTTTATGGCGTTCGTCAGCAGATTCAACACGACCTGTTTCACGCGCCGGTCATCAGCGATGATTTTTGGAATCGAGGTCAAACCTGTTGTCGTAATGATGATGCTTCGCCCGGCCGCGCGTTGCATGACGAGGCGCAGACAGGATTCGACGCACTCCCCGAGCTGGACCTGTACGAGCGACAGCTCTAACGCACCGAGTTCGACCACCGACAAATCGATGATATCCGAGATATTCAAGGCAAGGGCTTGCTTGCACCAGGGTGCACGTTCTCTTGCTTTTGGACTGACCCGGTGACAGGCGATGAGTTCGCTAGATTTAGCGCCACTGTTCGTCCTTCATACATTTCCTTTGTGCGTGAAGATAATGACAAAACTTCAAGCGAAACCGCGCAAACAGTATGTCTACGGTTGACTCGGCAGCCTTGCAATTTTGGAGGCTCTCGAACCTATCTCGAATGTCCGATCTGTGGGGCGCCGGGCTCTACGTTTGTTTTTGATCGAGGAGTTCTTCCAGTGTCGGCGCTGTGCAGGCCTAACTCATGCCAGCACAAGACTTTCGAAAGAAGATTTGTTGTTGAGACGATCGAAGGACTTCCACAGCTACCTATGTGGTACCTGGAGCAAATTCAAATTTGGGGCCCACTCGCTAACCTATTGAAAAGATGGTGCGCCCGACAGGATTTGAACCTGTGACCCCCAGATTAGGAATCTGGTGCTCTATCCGACTGAGCTACGGGCGCATGGCCTCGTTTTTAGGCGCGGTTAGGCGATTCCGTCAAATTTTCGGTCGAGGGCCACGTCCGTCCATAATCCGCGGCCGCGATCCCCCAATCGCCCCTCTTAAGCGCCGCTTCGCGTATTCCAGACAATGTCGCCCGGGTTGAAATGGCTTCGGGGTCAAGCTTGATGTCGAGCACGGCGGCGCGGCCGGCATTGAGTGCGGCGTCAAACGCCGGTTTGAACTCAGACGTTTTGGCAACACGCGCGCCGAAGGCGCCGAAACTTTCTGCATAGGCCGCGAAGTCGGGGTTGGTTATTTCCGTGCCCGATACGCGGCCCGGATACTGCCGTTCCTGATGGGCGCGAATGGTGCCGAAGATACCGTTGTTGAATACGAGAATGACGGGGCTAAGCCCATACTGCATCGCGGTCGCGAGCTCCGATCCCGACATCAGGAACCCACCGTCGCCAACAAAGGTCACCACCGGACGATCCGGGAATACGCATTTGGCGGCAATTCCCGACGGCACGCCGTAACCCATTGCGCCCGACGCCGGGCCAAGCAGGCTCGGATAACTTGTGAACGGGATGAAGCGCTGTGGCCACTGCGAAAAATTCCCGGCATCCAGCGTGATGATTGCGTCACCCGGCAATGTCTCCCGCACAATCTTGATGACTTCGTTCATGTCGACGTCACCGGGGCATGGCACCGGAAGCAACGTCGCCTCATATTCCCTGCGCAATTCGCTGGCCCATTCCGCCCACACCGGATTGTTTATTTCCGGCAATATGTCCGCCACTTCGAGAAATGTCACCGGTGTCGCGACAATGCCGAGATCAGGTTCGAACACCCGGCCAAGTTCAGATGCGTCTGGATAAATATGAACCAGCGTTTGATCTGGCCGCGGCGATTTCATCAGCGTGTAGGTTTGCGTCGGAATTTCGCCGAGCCGTGTGCCGAGCGCCAATATCAAATCGGCTTCCCGCGCACGGATAACCAATTGCGGGTCCGGCGCAAAGTTGAGATCGCCGACGTATGACGAATGCCGATTGTCATGCCGGTCCATACGCCGGAACGATGCCGCCGCCGGCAGTGAATACTTCTCGGTAAAATTGGTAAGCGCGATTGTCGCCTCGTGGGTCCAACCGGAACCGCCAAAAATCATCAACGGTCGTTTGGCCGCCGCCAGCAATTCGCCGAGTTGTTCCATCTCCGCGGCACTTGGTTTGCCCGGTTTCGGATCGGCGCGCGGCGGATCTTCGGCGTCAGTGGTGGCACCCAAGACATCACGCGGCAACGAAAGTATCGAAGGGCCCATCCGCCCGGTTTGGGACGCCGTAAAGGCGTCGCCGAGCAAGCCTGGCAGTTCAGCCGCGGTTTTTGCTTCGCCGGTCCACTTCGCGGTCCAGCCAAACATGCCGGCTGTATCAAATTCCTGGAAAGCCTCGCGGCCAAGGATTCCGGTTTCGGCCTGCCCGACAAGGAGAACCATCGGCGTTGAATCCTGCCGCGCCGTGGTCACGCCAACGGCGGCGTGGGCGGCGCCGGGTGTTCGGGTCACAATGACCACGCCGGGCCTTCCGGTTAATTTGCCGTAGGCGTCGGCCATGTTGGCGGCGCTCGCTTCATGGCGGCAGGTGATGACCCGAATTCGGTTACCGGCATCCAATAGTGCATCGAGAACCGGCGTGAAACTTTCGCCCGGCACCTGAAAAATCGTATCGACGCCCTGTGCGAGCAGCGCATCGACGACGATTTGGCCGCCCGTGCGCGGTCCTGGCATCGCCATTATCGGAGGCTCAGTTCGGGCTGTCCCATCGGTATCGAAAAAGAGACCGTCACCGAGTTGACGCCGGGATTGCGGTCATCAATGCCTGCGTTCGACATGTGGCTGAGCGCGATGCCAATCCGGGTGCCGTAACGGAGGCGGTAATTCAATTCAATCTGGCTGCGAAATTCGATCGCATGGCCGAGTTTCTTGCCGTCGCCGCGGCTCCAGAGGCCGGGTGCAAAACTCGGGATCACATAAACCTGTGGCGAGATTTGGAAAGGCAGATAAATACCGGCGTAGCCATAAACATCGCCATCGCCGTTGGCCATCGCGCCGACAAGGCTGCCAAACCCGAAGCGCATGCGGTAGCCACTTCGCCATTCGATGCGGCCTTCCGGCGCATGCTGGGTATCGGCGACGTCGTAATCGCCAATGACGTATTGAATCAGGCTCGGCTCCTGCGTCGATGCCTGCGCAAACGCGGGAGCGGCGCTCGCCACCAGAAATACCAATCCGGCGCCAAGCGACAAAAATATCTGTTTCCGGGCGGGGCGATGCCCAAAGCGGGTTTGTCTCATTATGATCCTGAGAAACGAGGCGCCATTTGAGCGCCAGTGAGACGGAAGTGATGCTGCGGTGATTTTAGGCGAAACCATCTTATTGACCAAGCGGCGCTGGATGCGACCGGTTGCCGCCAGCTTTATCGTTGCCGCCTCCCTGCTGGCATTCGGCCTCGGCCCGGCTGCTTCGGTTCAGGCTCAGCCTTCGGACCTGCGCCCCGGCGGCGAAAGTCGTGTCGTAGCCGTGGCCGACGGCGATACACTGACGCTGGAAGACGGTCGCACCGTTCGCCTAGTCGGTATCCAGACCCCAAAGCTACCGCTCGGCCGGAGAGGCTTTGTTGCCGAGCCGCTTGCCGACCAAGCGAAAGCGGCGCTTGCCTCACTGACCCTTGGGAAGGTCGTGCGCCTTTATTATGGGGGCCGGGAAACGGATCGTTACAGCCGCCATCTCGCCCACCTCTATCTGGCGGACGGGACTTGGGTGCAGGGGGGCAATGATCGAGCGCGGCATGGCGCGGGTCTATTCCTTCGCCGATAATCGGATGATGATTTCGGAAATGTTGAATCTTGAAGGTTCTGCCCGCGATGCTGACCGGGGCATCTGGCGGGACGCCTATTACCATGTGCGAAACGTCACCGAATCAGAAGCCTTTGAGGATCAATTTGAAATCGTCACCGGCCGCGTCCTTGAAACCGCGCTGGTTCGAGGCCGCGCCTATCTTAACTTTGGTGATAATTACAGAACCGATTTCACCATCACCATTTCGCCCAAAGACATGCGAGCGTTCCGAAAGGACGGTATCGAACTTGGCATTTATGACGGCCGCCTTGTTCGCGTTCGGGGCTGGATCGAAATGCTGAATGGACCGATGATTGAGGTTACCCACCCGGAACAGATTGAGTTACTGGACGAATGATCGTGATATTCCGCATGCACTTTTTGTGGCTCGTTCTTTTTCTTTCGGGTTGCGCCGTCAATCCGGCGACTGGCGAACAGAGCTTTACGCTGTTCATGTCGCCCGCCGAAGAGCAGCGCATTGGTGCGCAGGAACATTCGAAAATACTTGATCGATTCGGCGGCGTCTATGACGACGTCAACGTCACCGGCTATGTCGCGGAACTCGGCGGGCGGCTCTCCGCCAATGCCCGCGTCCAGAATACGCAATTCCGGTTTACGGTCTTGAATTCGCCGGAGGTGAACGCGTTCGCGTTGCCCGGCGGATATGTGTATGTGACGCGTGGCCTCATCGCGATTGCCAATTCAGAGGCTGAACTTGCCGGCGTCATCGCCCATGAAATCGGCCATGTTGCTGCCCGCCACAACGCTGAGCGCTACAGCCGTGCCGTTGTTGCAAGCCTCGGCGCCGCCATTCTCGGCGCGGTGACCAACACTCAGATTGGTCAATTCGCAAATTTGGGCAGCGAACTTTATCTCGCAAGTTTTTCCCGCGAACAGGAGTTTCAGGCCGACTCACTCGGCGTTCGATATTTGCGCTCGACAGGGTACGCGCCGTCCGGCATGGCGAGCTTTCTTAAGACCTTGAACGCCGAAGCGGCGCTTCAGGCCAAACTCATGGACGCGAGTGCAGGCGACCTTGGTAGCAATATGTTTGCAACCCACCCACGGACGTTGGACCGGGTTGAGCGCGCCATTGCCGAGGCCGGCGGGGCTCAGGGCGTCGTCCGCCGGGAAGAACTGCTGAACGTCGTCGCCGGACTGCTGTACGGCGATGATCCGGCGCAGGGCGTCATCCGCGCAAGAAGTTTCATCCACCCCGATTTCCGCTTTCGTTTTGATGCGCCGCAGGGGTTTCGACTTTTCAACACCAATGAAGCGGTGCTGGCGCGCGATTCAAGCGGGGCGGCAATCATCTTTGATAGCGCAGGCCGGCAAACGCACCCCGATCCGTTTGTTTATTTGCGCGATATCTGGGCGTACGGTACCCGGCTCGATGATCTGCAACGAATCGAGATCAACGGCATGGAGGCGGCCACCGGCACTACCCAAATTCAGGGCAAGATCGGTGATTATTCCGGGCGGTTGGACGCGCGGCTGGTCGCCATCCAGTTTGGCCCGCGAGAGATATATCGTTTCATGTTCCTGAACCCGCCCGGCCGGTCCCGCTCGCTCCGGGATCCGTTTCGACGCGTAACCTTCTCGTTTCGGCGGCTCTCCGAACAGGAGGCGAACGATGTCGTGCCGTTGACCATCGAGATTCTTCGGGTGGGACCGCGCGATACCGTGCAATCGCTTGCGTCCGGTTTGCCGTTCGAAGACTTCCAGATCGATCGCTTTTTGGTTCTCAACGGCCTTCAGCCTGGCGAATTTTTAAGCCCGGGCACGCGAATAAAAATTATTGCCGAATAGGCGGATCTGGCCGGAAGGTCGGCTGGCTAAACTTCGATCCACTCCAGCGCGCGGCCTTCCGAATCGAAACAGGCCACCGCCAGCCGGCCGCCAAAGCCGCACCCTGAATCGACGGTCGCCGTATGGCGGGTCATGGCGAGGCCGCGATGGGCGCGGTCATACCCGCGGACGATCATTTGTACGTCGCCGTAGGCCTCGGTGATCTGGTCGAAAAACCCGGCGCCCCACCACAGAATATCGCCCTGTTCGGACATCGGTTTGGCCGGGTCGAGACCGGCATGAACGAACAGCACACGACCGTTCTCGGTGGTTGCGGCGCGGACCACGGCGTTTAGCAACTCGTCGTGGCCGGGGCGGGACTGCATCGATTCCCGTAGTTTCGTCGTCCACCGGGTGATGGAAAGCGCGCCGTCACGCAAATGCGCGCGCGCCTGATCGAGATCGGCGTTGTAGGCATGAAGCGTTGCCTCCAATCCCTGGCCCAGCATCCATTCGAATACTTCGCTCGGGTTCGGGGCAAATTGCAGCTCGAGACACTTGCGCCACATTTCTTCCTGCGCGCCGCGCAAATAAACAATGTCGCCCGCTTCCATACCCGGTCGCAAAAAGCGGCGGCGAAATTCGAGCAGTTCGTCGAGAACGGCACAAATTTGTGTGCCGTGTCCAATGTAGTTTCCGAGATAAACAATCCGGTCGCCAGGCACGAAGCGGCCGCTAATTTTCGCGTGAACTGCTTTCAGGCGGTCGGCGTCGCCATGAATTGAACCAACCGCCCAAACGCGGCGGACATCGGTAAGGCTTGCGTATTTTTGGCTGGGATCAGGGTCGCGCATATCTAAGTCAGCTACCAATCGGAAGAGCTGCAGTCTGCGAGACAAAAGCGACGGCAATCAAGTGCAGATCACCGTCCTGGATATATTTTTTTGTCCCGAAGCCAAAAAAAATGCGCCGCCCCGAGATTTCAGGAACGGCGCATGGTGTTCGCCGGATTGGTCAGCAGCAAAGCTGCGCCAATTAAGAGCGGCGAAGCTGCTTAGACAACTTTTGTTTCTGCTTCCAACACGCCCTGCAATTTGAGCGTCGCCGCGTCCTCGTCAGTTTTTTCGACCGCGGCAACTTCCCGAACAAGGCGTTCCATTGCAGCCTCATAAATTTGCCGCTCGCTGTAGGATTGCTCGGGTTGATTGGCGCCGCGGTGGAGGTCCCGCAGCACTTCGGCAATCAAGACCGGATCGCCGGAATTGATTTTGGCTTCATATTCCTGGGCGCGGCGGCTCCACATCGTGCGTTTGACGCGGGCGCGGCCTTTCAAGGTCGTAATTGCGTTATCCATCACCTTCGGCGTCGAGAGCTTGCGCATCCCGGCCACGGTAATTTTTTGAACCGGCACCCGAACCGTCATTTTGTCTTTGTCAAAATAAACGACAAACAGCAACAGCTGGTCGCCGGCAATTTCCTGCTCTTCGATGCCGGTCACTTGGCCGACGCCGTGGGTCGGATAAACCACAAGGTCGTTCACTGCGAAGGGCAGATTTTTTCTTGAGAGCGGTTTTTTCGGCGCTGGTTTTTTGGGCGGAGTCGCTTTCGCCATCGCTTTTTTGGGAGCAGCCGCTTTCTTAGGTACCGCCTTTTTCGGAGCAGCGGCTTTCGGCGCCGCTTTTTTCGGGGCTGCTTTTGGGGCCGCTTTTTTTGGTGCTGCCTTCGCCGCCGATTTCGCAGCCGTTTTCTTTGGTGCCGCCTTCTTCGCCGGAGCCTTTTTGGGCGCAGCCGCTTTTGGGGCCGCTTTTTTTGGTGCTGCCTTCGCCGCCGATTTCGCAGCCGTTTTCTTTTGTGCCGCCTTCTTCGCCGGAGCCTTTTTGGGCGCAGCCGCTTTCGCCGACGATTTTTTTGACGCTACGGGCTTTTTCGGCGCGGTTTTCTTTTTTGCGGTTACTTTCTTAGCCATATTCTCGCTTTCCACCGCCTCGAGAGTGCAGCCCCTCATCGGGGCCAGGTCTCATCAGCAGGTATCAATTCTAACTTCGCCTTTCGCCATTTCCGTCATCGCCGCTTGGCACTCAATCGACGCGTCTCGGCCGATGTGCCTCGGCTTTTGGCCACCGCCTCACGGCGATGCCGTTTAGTTCGTATTCGACCGACCAGGCAAATTGCCTGCCATCGCGATCATGCCTTTGGAGAAACGCCGCCAAATTTCATGCTCCTCTGACCGAGCACCAATTCGGCGATTGTTCCATTTTGGAACAGGTTACTTAGATTCACACTTCTTTGGGCCGCACGGCGCATTCTTCGTTTCGCGCTGCGCTCATGTTGTAAATCAACCAGAACCATCAGGAATAAGCCAATATAACACAAAAAACGGCATATTTCCACTCTAATCGCCAACAATGGCGGTCAAACCACTCAATCCAAATAAGTTTGAAGCTCGATCGCGCTGTAAGGACCGGTTTTAGTTGCCTTGGCCGGGCGCTGAACTAAAGAACTCGTCGAATTTCCCTTTTTTGTCCCGATATTCGGCTTCATCTGCCGGAACTTCACCCTTCAGCGTGATATTCGGCCATTTATCAGCATAGTCCTTATTGAGCTCAATCCATTTTTCTGACGTTTCGTCGGTATCGGGTAGGATCGCCTCTACTGGGCATTCCGGCTCACATACGCCGCAATCGATGCACTCGTCGGGATGGATGACCAGCATGTTTTCGCCCTCGTAGAAACAGTCGACGGGGCAGACTTCAATACAGTCCATCAGTTTGCACTTGATACACGATTCGTTCACTACATAGGTCATCTAGGTCTCCACCTTATCCCTGTCTTTTCCGGGCGGGCCGGATTATACGCATTCAGCCTTCAATGCCGCGACGTTTTATTACTCTTTTTCGTGACGCTCCCGATTCCTGATCGGAAACGTAAATCAGTCCCGCAACGCGGCGCATAAGGTTGGCCTCAAAGGGGTGAAGGATGCCATCGGCGTAGGCGACCTCCCACAGCATTTCGATAATATTGATCCGATCTTCCGCCGGGAAATGGTCCTTGATGGCGCGAGTGAATTTCAGAAGATGGTTTGATTCTTCCTGCGTCTCGCGCGCCGCTTCAATAAGTTCCGCCGCCTCTTCGCGACTGAGGCCAAACCGGGCCTGCACAATCTGGGAAATGGTCTTGGCTTCGGAATCGTCAAAGTGTCCGTCCATCTTTGCCGCCTCCACCATCAGCACGGCGGCGGCGAGACGTTTGGTTTCCTCGGCAACCTTCTCGTCCTTGGCGGTGCGCGCCTGATCCATGGCGCCGAACCCCGCGGCGAGTTCTATAATCCGGTTAATCATGTTTTTTTGGGTAGCACAGCGCCCGGCCTTCATCAAGCGGAAGCGGCAGATATCATGGCTTTTCTGCACCCCGGATGCGGTCCATTGCCCGTCGGTCGGCTTTGGTCGGTCGCCCGGAACCGGGTTCACGTTGCGGCACGCCTAAATCGCTGCTCGCCTTTTCGGTTGTGGTGGCGCGGTCCTCCGGTGGCGCGAGGTCGAGATAAAGGGTCGCCGCTTCCGGTGCCGGTCCTCGGCGCGTTCCAATCCCACAAACCTGTATGACACGCACCCGACGGCCTTGCGGGAATGTGAGCACATCGTCCGCCCGAACGGCCTGACCTATCTTTGACACTCGTTCGCCGTTGATCCGGACTTTGCCCGCTTCCAGCGTTTTCGCGGCAAGTGTCCGGGTCTTGAAAAATCGTGCGTACCACAACCACTGATCGACCCGGCGAGACTCTGTCATGCCGGCCGATCCCGCTTCACCTGGCGATCTCGCTTGACGCCCTGCTGCCCGGATTGGTTCTGGTTTTTCCGCCGTCGCCGCTTTCGTTTGGCTTTCGGTTTGGCAACATCCAGGTTTTGCAAAACAGCAAAGGGCGAGTTGAGGTCGACTTTTGGTTTTGATTGTGACTGCGGCTTGCTCGATCTGGACTTCGGTTTTGATTTGTATTTTGGTTTCTTCGGGGCCCCAAAGACGGTCTCGCCGCTTTCATTCTTGCCGCGCGGGCGATAGCCGAGCGTGCCCAATATTTCCCCGATCTGGTCGCGCCCACAGCCGACCATCGAAAGAAGTTTGGGGTCCGATGGAAAAACACCTTTTTTCGATCGCGACGCGGCCTCGACGCCAAGCCGTTCCAGCATGTCGATCCGGTAGGCACGTGTCCCGATCACTGAATAACCGAGAGCTTCAAAATATCCGGTCGGAACGTCGGATCGATTGTCCGTTGAGACGGCCCCCGCCAAGTCGGACGGCGGCGCCATCACGCCGCGGTGGATCGCCCACAATGAGAGCCGCAACCCGGCCCGCGACGGCTTCAACATCGCTGGCAGGAATACGAAAGCCGCGCCGAAGCGCACGCCTTGCCGCACAAATTTTGTTCGCTCACCGGGCCGAAGGGCTGCGACGAGATCGGCGACATGAGCGAGCGGGACAATGCCGAGGCTTTCTTCGAGATGAAAAGCAAGGCCGCGGGCGGCGCCGAGGCGCGCGGTGCGGGTGAGACGGACCAACGGTCCGAGGCCCTTTTCCACGTGGCGGCTGACCCAATGGGCTAGCCGTTCAAGGGCGTGCTGGCGAGGCTTTCCGTACAATAAATCAGCCCGGACCAGGTTCACGCGGGGTTCAAGGGCGAGCGTTCCGGCCTTTAGTTCTGCGACCATTTCGCCGCGCCATTCGATCCGACCTTCATGGCTGATCTGAATGGCATCGTCCGGGGCGGCGCATAGGGCAAAGGCGCGTTCGGTGATGACCTTGTTGATGGCGCTTTTGGCGGCAGCTCGAAGTGCGCGGCCCTCGGTGAGGGCGGAAAGATCGGCGGCGATAAATCGAAATCCGCGAAGGCGTCCGACATCGTGGCCTTCGACCAGAACTTCTCCGTCCTCGGAAACGGTCGCGTGCCACGCCCCTTCGTCCTTTAATTTTCGGCGAAGCGCTGAACTACGGCGATCGACAAATCTTTGCGTGAGGCGTTGGTGAAGCGCGTCCGACAATCGGTTTTCGATTTCGCGGGTTCGTTCCTGCCAGTGAATTGGATCTGCAAGCCAGTCGGCGCGGTGAGAGACATAGGCCCAGGTCCGAATGTAACTGAGTCGTTGTGAGAGCGCGTCAATATCGCCGGTGGTCTGGTCGAGGCGCGCCAGTTGCGGGGCAAGCCAGTCCGGCGAAAGTTTTCCGTCATTGATCAGAAAACGAAAGATGTGGCCGAGCAATTGGACGTGCGCCTCAGGCAACGATTTCCGAAAATCGGGAATCCGGCAGACTTCCCACAGTAGTGGGACATTGACCGGCGAACGTGCCGCCGTCGCGATCTCGGGATCGGCGTAAAGCGACTTAAGCGCGTACATATCTTCCGACTCAAACGTACGCGTGAGGCAGGTATCAGGCGGCGGTGCCTGCAGGCTGGTGATCAGGCCCGGTACTGAACTGAGATCGAGCCGCGTGCTGCGAAACTGAAGTTTGCGCAAACCCTGAAGGCAGTGCGCCTCGACCTGTTCAATCACCTCCGGGTCGATCAGCGGTGCATCACCGGTGGTGCCAAAAGTGCCATCATTCATGTGGCGGCCGCTACGGCCAGCGATCTGCCCGACCTCGATGGCACTTAACATCCGCGTTCGCCGACCATCAAACTTGGCGAGCCCGGCAAAGGCGACGTGGCGGACGTTGAGGTTAAGCCCCATGCCGATCGCGTCGGTCGCAACCAAATAATCCACCTCGCCGTCTTCAAACATGGCGACCTGCGCGTTTCGCGTGCGCGGGCTTAATGCCCCCATCACAACGGCGGCGCCGCCGTGGCTGCGCCGGACGTACTCGGCAATCGCGTAAACTTCGTCCGCACTGAAGGCGACGATGGCGGTGCGCGGTGGCAGACGGGCAAGTTTCTTCGCACCCGAATAGGAAAGTTTTGAAAATCTTGGCCGCGACACAATTTCGATGCCCGGCACAAGTCGTTTGATCAGCCCGCGAATTACGTCCGACCCCATGAACAGGGTTTCGCTTCGCCCGCGCGCGTTCAACAACCGGTCGGTAAAGACGTGGCCGCGTTCATAATCGGCCGCCATCTGGATTTCGTCGACTGCGACAAATTCTGCGTCCACATCCAAGGGCATCGATTCGACAGTGCTGACGAAGTATCGCGCGGTAGGCGGCCTGATCCGTTCTTCGCCGGTAATCAGCGCAACCGCATTAGCGCCTTTCATGGCGGCCACCCGGTCGTAGATTTCCCGGGCAAGAAGCCTAAGCGGCAGTCCGATGATGCCGCTTTCATGGGCGACCATGCGCTCCACCGCAAAATGGGTCTTGCCGGTATTGGTTGGCCCGAGCAGGGCGGTGACGCGGCTTCGTGGTGCCGGGATTAACGAATTCGTGGTCGGAGCCATGTCCGAAGAGTGAAGCGGGATTAACCCGCCTGCAAGCCTCATCTTGGCCTGCGCAGACCATCTATGTTGATGGGTTCCCTGTCAGGTTTCCGGCATCTCCGCATCTGATACAATTTCGGATAAGATGGCGAAAATCCCTGATACCGTGAGCAAATGACCTCATTCGATGAAAAATCTCTCGCCGACTGGCGAGCGCTGGCTGAAAAAGAGCTGAAAACCCGCGCGCCCGAAGAGCTGATCTGGAAGACGCCCGAAGGCATCGACGTGAAGGCGCTCTATACAGCGGCAGACCTCGAAGGGCTCGACGCAGAAACCGAATTATCCGGTGTCGGTGGCATGCCTGGTTTTGCGCCTTTTGTGCGCGGCCCGCGGGCGACCATGTACCCGAACCGGCCGTGGACGGTTCGCCAATATTCAGGTTTCTCGACACCGGAAGAATCGAACGCGCGATACCGCCAGGCGCTCGACGGCGGCCAGACCGGTTTGTCGGTTGCCTTCGATTTGGCCACGCACCGTGGATACGATTCAGATCACGAGCGGGTCTCAGGCGATGTTGGCAAGGCTGGCGTCGCCATCGATTCGGTCGAAGACATGAAAATTTTGTTCGACGGCATCCCGCTCGAAATGATGTCCGTCTCGATGACCATGAACGGCGCGGTGCTGCCGGTGCTCGCAGCCTTCATTGTTACCGGTGAAGAACAGGGTATCGCGCAAGAGGCGCTATCCGGCACAATTCAAAATGACATCTTAAAAGAATTCATGGTGCGCAATACCTACATCTATCCGCCTGAACCTTCGATGCGGATTGTCGCCGACATCATTGCCCATACCGCAACTGCGATGCCGAAGTTCAATTCGATTTCGATTTCCGGCTATCACATGCAGGAAGCGGGCGCGACGGTGGTGCAGGAACTTGCGTACACGTTGGCCGACGGCCGCGAATATGTCCGGGCCGCGCTGAAACGGGGTCTCGACATCGATACCTTCGCGCCCCGTCTCTCGTTCTTTTTTAATATCGGCATGAATTTCTTCATGGAGATCGCCAAGCTCCGTGCCGCCCGCCTGTTATGGGCGCGGATGATGAAGGATCTCGGTGCGAGTGATCCCCGTTCGCTGGCACTCCGGACACACTGTCAGACTTCGGGCGTTTCACTGACCGAACGGGACCCAATCAACAATGTCGTTCGCACGGCCTATGAAGCCATGGCCGCAGTGCTCGGCGGCACGCAGAGCCTGCACACCAACGCTTACGACGAAGCGCTCGCGCTCCCGTCCGAAACATCGTCGCGGATCGCGCGCAATACTCAATTAATCCTCGGCGAAGAAACCGGCGTGACCAACGTGATCGATCCATTGGGCGGCAGTTACTACGTCGAACATCTGACGCACTCGGTCGCCAAGGCGGCCTGGGAAATTATCGAAGACGTGGAATTGGAAGGCGGCATGACCAAGGCGGTCGCTGCCGGGATTCCGAAAATGCGGATCGAGGAATCAGCGGCGCGCCGCCAAGCGAGAATCGAGCAGGGCGTTGATGTCGTCGTCGGCGTCAACAAATACCGCACCGACATCGATGAACCGATTGACCTTCTCGAGGTCGATAACCACGCCGTCCGGGACGCCCAGGTCGCGCGCCTCACCACCTTGAAAAAAAGCCGGGACAGCGCTGCTGTTGCGACTGCGCTCGAAAATCTGAAACAGGGCGCCGAAGGCGACGGGAATTTGCTCGCCCTCAGCATCGAGGCGATGCGGGCGCGGGCCACGGTCGGCGAGGTGTCAGAGGCGCTCAGCGATATCTTCACCCGCCACCGCGCCGAAGTCCGCGCTGTTTCAGGCATTTATGCGGGCGCATTTGCTGACGACGAATCGTTTCAGGGCGTCCAAAAGAACGTCGCCACCTTCGCCAAACGGGAAGGCCGCCAGCCGCGCATCCTTGTTGCAAAGCTCGGTCAGGACGGCCACGACCGCGGCGCGAAAATTATCGCCACCGCCTTCGCTGATTTTGGATTTGATGTCGATATCGGGCCGCTGTTTCAAACCGCTGGTGAAGCTGCCCGCCAGGCCATTGAAAACGACGTCCACATCGTCGGTATCTCCAGTCAGGCGGCGGGCCATAAGACACTGGTGCCGGAACTGGTTGAAGAATTGCGCCGCCAAGGTGCTGCAGACGTGCTCGTGGTTGTCGGCGGTGTTATCCCGCCGGCGGACTACGACTTCTTGAAGGACGCGGGTGTTGCGGCAATATTTGGACCCGGCACCGACATTCAGGAAGCGGCGACAGAAATCCTTGGGCTCCTCGACGAAAAGCGTCTGCCGGACTGGAGCCGGAACAGCCCAGCCGCCGAGGCAATCTCCAAATAGAATCGGTCGCTAAAGAGGCTTAGCCGCTGTCGGCGCCACTTGAACCACCGGTGGAGCCGTTGTCGGAACCATTTTTCGGGGCATTGTTGTCGGCGCCGCTGTCTGGCCGATTCTCGCGACGAACACGAAAATTTCTCGGCCCTGTTGGTCGTGGCCCATTGGCACCACCAGTACCCGTAGCGCGGCTACCGGCCGTGCGCCGTTGCGGTGCCCGTGGCCAGGGCCGGAACGGATAGGGTTTCACTTCCGATTGAAATGTCTCGAACACGGCGATCTCATACAAATACATGCCGAGGCTTTGGCCAAGTTCACGTAATCGCCGCACCGGCTCGCCGGTGAACAGTTTGAACAGGATTTGCAACACCGCAACCGCCAGCAGGATGATCACGGAGACATAAAAGGCGAAGCCAAACAGGAGCATGTAGATCAGCCGCAGCCAGGTGCTGCCTTCGGTCAAATGCTCTCGCATTTCTTCGCGGTCTTGATGCTCTCCCGACATGCTGTCGTCCATGCTATTTTCTCGCGCGCAGCGAAACTGGCCGTGGCGGTTCCGCCCGGCCCCTCCCCAATAGATAGCGCCACCTTACTAGATCGCAAGTGTAACCGCCGCCGCAAGCCGGGCCAACGGCCTCATTTTTCGAATTTCCGGGTTTAGGCCTTTATCAGAGACCAAGCCGTGACCAGACCTTTTCCGATTGCAGCTCCTTGAGTGCGTCCCGGGCGATCCACCGGGAGGAAGGCGACGTTCGCTTTTCGAGGCGCTTTGCGGTGGCAACGGCTTTTTTGTTGAGGCCGGCGCTACGTTTGCCGATTTGCCGAAGCGCCCAGTTGACCGCCATTTTGACAAAATTCCGGTCATCATCGGCGGCGGCTTCTATCAGTTTCAGGTCATCGGCAAAACCTGAATCGGCGGCCTTTTTGTCGTGGATGGCGAGATTGGCAATCATTGCAAAGCCCGCGCGGCGTACGAACGTTTCGTCGCGGCTGGTCCAGGTCCGGGCAATTTCCCGGGCAAATTCCGTGCGCCTGAAAAGATTGTTGCAGAAGCCATCGCAAATATCCCACGAGACGAAGCGGGCGGCGATCCGTTCCATGTCGTTCCCGGTAATCTGCTTTGCATCCATCAGAAACGAGGCCATCAACATCGCCTCGTGCCATTCCGATGCCCACAGCGCCCAGCCAAGATCATGGCGCGCCGAAACGGGAAGTTCCTTCTTGAGTTCCGCAACGATCTCCCGAAGCCTCTGCACTTTGACGCCGGCGGCTTTGTCGACATTGATTCCGTATCGCGCCATGCCAGCACGATTTTCGTCGGAACCCTCGGTGCGCAATTGCTTAAGCAGTTCAGAGACTTGCTGTTTGATAGTCATAGCCGTACCCGGTGGCAGCGGTTAAAATCCCGTTTGCAGTCTAAAGGATTGATTCGGAAGCAATGACGGCGAAGCAATGACGGCGAAGGAATGATGACGAAGAAACCTCGATCGACAAACAGACGGGCATCAGGGCAGAAGCCATCCGGGCCCCGGAAGCCGCCGGCACCACCGAAAGTCGGAACGGCAACAATCGGGACGCCGCAAAGGGCGCCCAAAGAAACGCCGCCTGCCGACACCGGTCCAAAAGCACAATCCGAACCTGCGCC
>JAPYRS010000023.1:19458-26055 GCA_029936875.1 Alphaproteobacteria bacterium
TTCGGCACAACCAGATCCTGCGCCTTCGGCACAACCAGATCCTGCGCCTTCGGCACAACCAGATCCTGCGCCTTCGGCATAACCAGATCCTGCGCCTTCGGCACAAGCAAAAACCGCGTCGTCCCCGCCCGAAATGACAGATGATCGTCGCGCCCTCATCAAAAAGGCGATCAACGTCCACAGCGAAATTCGTGAGAAGATTGGCCCCGACAGAATCAGACTCCTGGCGCGCGGCATTCAGGGCATCCAGGACATAAAAGACCTCAAGCGCCAGAAGCCCGATTCCTAAGCCGCGCCCGATCTGCCCTCCCGATTTTATTGATCCCACAGGCCCTTCGTCCCTTTTGAGCGGCGACGGGCGATACCCCGGGGCCACCCCATCGTCTATTCTCAATTCATGGAAGTTGAACGCCGCAGCGCCGAAACCGATACCGCCAAATTTGATGCTGGCGAAATGGCGGTGGCCGTTCGGGCCGGGGATCGCCGCGCGTTAGCGCGCGCAATTACGCTTGCTGAATCGGATCACCCCGATCATGCGGCCGAGGCTGTCGCCCTAATCGATGCGCTGCTGCCCGAAACCGGCGGCGCAATCCGTCCCGGAAGTTCAGGTGCGCCCGGCGTTGGTAAATCGACCTTCATTGAAACCTTCGGCATGTATCTGTTGGGGCAAGGGCATCGCGTGGCCGTTCTCGCGGTTGACCCGACCAGCCGCCGCTCGGGCGGCTCGATCCTCGGCGACAAAACCCGGATGGATCGCCTCGCCCGTGCCGAACAGGCTTTTATTCGGCCGTCTCCGGCGGGGAACACATTGGGAGGCGTCGCACGGCGGACCGGGGACCCGATCGCACTTTGCGAGGCCGCCGGCTTCGATGTTGTCATCGTTGAAACTGTCGGCGTCGGACAGTCTGAAACAGCGGTCTCGGGCCTTGTTGATATGTTTCTTTTGATCATTGCGCCCGGCGGCGGTGACGAACTACAGGGGATCAAACGCGGCATTGTCGAGCTTGCCGATCTGGTTCTGGTCAATAAAAACGACGGCGACCTCCGCGATGCCGCATCCCGGATCGCGTCTGAATATCAGGGCGCGCTTTCCTTACTGCGCAGCGACAGCCCTGACTGGACAGTGCCGGTCATGCGCTGCTCGGCCCTGAAAGAGACCGGCATTGAGAATATCTGGGCGGCGGTTGAACGCCATCGCGAAATGCTTACGGCAAGCGGCGAAAAGGCGCACCGGCGCGCGCGCCAAGCAAAAGAAACGTTATGGGCTGAAATTACCGAGGCCCTGCTGGCAGAACTGCGGGATGCGCCGTCGACGGCGGCGATGATTCCGGCATTAGAAACAGAAGTTGCAACCGGTAACGTGTCGCCTCGCGCGGCGGCTCAACAATTACTCGGCAAATCAAAAAGGGACGGCAATGACTAATCACCCAGACACAGGATCACCGCTTGGCGTGGCAGTCATCGGCGTCGATAATCTCGATGTATCGACAGCATTTTACCGCGACATCATTGGCCTTGATGCGAGCGAAGCAGACGTCTGGAAGGGGCCGGAGTTCGAAACCCTTTGGCACCTTCCCAAAGGCGCAACCGCGCGTGCGGTGCTGTGCGGCGACGGCGACGATCCGGTTGGCCGCATCCTGCTGCTCGAGTTTGATGCGGAAAATCGGGAATATGTGAGGACGGGTAACGAACGCCGCGCCTATTCGCTGTTCAATCTCAATTTTTATACCGCCGATATTTTCGGGGCTCACCGCGATCTGTCAGCGGCCGGTTTTAAATTCTGGTCGGAACCGATCCTCCACGACTTCACTGAAGATGTCGGCTCGCCTGTCGAAGTTATCTTTGAAGGTCCCGATAACGTGCCGATCAACCTGGTTGAACTGCGCGGCGGCGGTCCCGATACCCGGATCGGCCAGATGCGGGCTTATGTCGAAAAGCGGGGTTCAACCAAAACCGGATACACACCGGTGGTGACGTCGGCGCATTGCGTGCAATCGCGGGAAAAGGCAGTCGCCTTCTATACCGGGGTGCTCGGTATGGAGATCATGATCGACGAGGAGCTGTTTTCGGAGGAAGCCAATCACTTCCTCAACACGGCACCCGGATCCAGAACCCACATTACCTTTGTCGGTGGTGCCCACATGTTTGGCAAAGTGGCGTTATCGCACCCCGTCAACTACGACGTACCCAATCTTATCCCGCGCGCGCACGCGCCAAATATTGGCTATCTGGCACAGATGTTCGATGTGGCTGACCTTGCAGCGGCGGAGAGCGCGGCGGAACAAATTCCGACCGAGCCCTACGCATCGCGGCAGGACAATATTATCCCCAGAGTCGGTCCGCGGCAGACTGTTGCCTACCGCAATCCGGGCTCCGGCGCGATAATGATCTTGATGGCGGAATAGACGCGGAGACCCGCGCCGCTTCCTCCCTAGTCGGCGAGTTTTAAGTCTTCCGCCGAAGTTTTGCCGTTTGCGCCTTGCTGCAATTCAAACTCGACGCGCTGGCCTTCCTGAAGACCGGGCAAACCTGCCCGCTCCACTGCAGAAATATGAACGAAGGCATCTTTTCCGCCGTCGTCTGGTGCAATAAAGCCATAGCCCTTTGTCGGGTTGAACCACTTAACCGTTCCGATAGTCATTTATTTTCTCTCACACTTATTTAGGTAGCAGACATGGACACACCTGTGTCCGGCTGTTTCAGTTCCACGATTTCCTGGGGTTTGTTTCAGGCACCGACGCATGGTGCATCTCGTTCCGCTGAGGTCTCCGAAGACTGATCAGGGGGATATAGGCATGTTAGGATAGGAAATTCAAACAGATTCAACGTGATCAGACCGCAGATTCACGCTCTAAATCACGATTGTTGCCAACTATCCACAAATTGGGGTCGATTCAGGCCAATATCGACCCTTGACGAGGCGGGGATGGTTTAGGTTATAAAGCCCGGCCCGCCCCGGGAATCTAAAGGAAGTACGATGTCCAGACGTTGCGAACTAACCGGAAAAGGTGTGCTCACCGGTAACAATGTGAGCCATGCGAAAAACAGGTCCCGTCGGCGGTTTCTGCCGAACCTTAATCAGGTGTCGCTTTTATCTGATGTTCTCGGGCGTCCGGTCCGGCTGCGCATCTCGCGCCATGCCCAACGTTCGGTCGATCACATCGGCGGCCTCGATAAATTCCTGAACAAAGCGAAAGATGCGCAGCTTTCTTTGCGTGCGCGTCGGCTCAAGCGGGATATCGAGAAGGCCCAGGAGGCCGCGACCGCTTCCTAAATGTTGTTCAAAGAATTTTACGAAAGGCTCGCAGGCGCGGGCCTTTTTTATGTCTGGCGGCGATTACTCAAAGCGCCTGCGGCGATATCTAATCAGAAATTGAGAGCGGATTGAATTTAGTCTCGCGGTCGTAAACGTCGATGCCCTCTTTACGTTTCAGGAATCCGACCACGGCGTAGGTCAGCGGCGTGGCTAACGCCTCATAGGCCGACTTCATCAGCCATTGGGTGATGACCATTGTCACCAATACGCTCGGGGGCAAGATGCCGGCAAACGCCAGCACAATAAAAATTGTCGAATCGAGAAACTGCCCGACCAACGTGGAGCCAATCGTCCGGGCCCAGAGGTGTCGCCCGTCCATGGCAATTTTCATTTTGGCGAGCACGTAGGAATTGACGAATTCCCCGACCAGATAGGCGACAAACGATGCCGCCAGAATGCGTGGAATAAATCCAAGGATCTGGTCGTAGGCTTCCTGACCCTGCCAGAACCCAGCCGCAGGCAACAAACCGCCGAGCCAGATCGCCGCAACGACAATGAGGTTGGATAGAAAGCCAAGCCAGATCACGCGGCGCGCACCGGCGTAACCGTACACTTCCGTCAGCACATCGCCGACGATGTAACTGACCGGGAAAACGATGATGGCCGCCGGCAATATATATCCCCAGACATCGATCAGTTTGACGGCAATGATGTTGGCGGCGATCAACGCCGCGATGAAGACCGCCGCAACGATCAGATACCAGCCGGAATATTTCATGCGCTCACTTCTCCACTGCGGCTTTGGCCGCTACGGTCCAATGCGGCTTTGGCCCCTACGGAGTGGGCGTTTTTATTGACGCCCGGATCGAGCCAGAAAGAACCACGATGACGCCGAAGGTGCAACCGAAATGCGCATCACCCGTCACCGATTTCGCATCCACCATCTTTCCGGCTTATCCATTGGGCCGTCTTCCCGGCCATCTCCCAAGCGGCTATGGTGCGGCAACAGGGAAGAACAAAATGACCGAACATAATTTCAAAAATCTGCACGTTCTCGATCATCCGTTGATCGCCCACAAACTCAGCATCATGCGAATGGTGACGACACCGACGCGGGATTTCCGGGCGCTCCTGAAGGAGATTGGTCTCCTGATGGGCTACGAATTGACGCGGCCGCTGCCGACGCGATCAGAGATGATCAAGACGCCGGTCGGACCGGCTGAAGGTAGATTCATCGCCGGCAAAAAAATGACCATCGTGCCGATCCTGCGCGCGGGCCTCGGTATGGCCGACGGATTGATGGAGCTGATGCCGTCTGCACGCGTTGGCCATATTGGTCTCTACCGCGATCCTGAAACGCTCGAGGCGGTGGAATATTTGGTCAAATTGCCGGAGGTTGAAGGCCGCACCTTTATTTTAGTCGACCCGATGCTGGCAACCGGTCATTCGGCGATCCACGCGATCGAGGCGCTCAATAAACGCGGCGTTGTCGACAAAGACATCCGCTTCATGGCGTTGGTCGCAGCGCCCGAAGGCATCGCGAAATTCAACAAAAACCATTCGGACGTCGAAATTTATGTCGCCGCCCTCGATGAGAAACTGAACGAGCACGCCTACATTGTGCCGGGCCTCGGTGATGCCGGTGATCGCCTGTTTGGGACAGCATGATCGGCACCGCCTGATCAGTCGTTTTGTTCGCCGTTCTGCGCGGGTCGGTATTCGAAAACCAATAAAAGCGTTCGCTGAAAGGCGCTGAAGTTATCGTCGCTTATGACGAAGATTTTTACCTGTCCATCTTTCGCCGGGACAGCCGCAACGCCTTCAAGATTGTCGACTGGAACGGGCGAGGCAAGCCGCGCGACCAGGGTCGGTTTAATGCGCGCACCGGGTTTTATCTGGTCCCGCGCAATACGGCGGAACCGCGCACCGAACCCGGTCAGCAGCGCAAACCGTCTCTCCAGTAATAAGAGATCGCCGTTCGGCAGGCGGGTGAGACCGGTTGGGTGGAGGCGTTCATTGCCGGCGATCGTTACTGGCCAGCTTTCAGCCCCCTGAAAAATCCAGCCGCGATAACCCGCCTCGACACCAGTTTGGCCTTTTGCCATGTCCTCCTGCAGGGCAAGAAAGCGCCCGTCACCCAACTCCGTTAAGGCTTCAAGGCCGCTGTTGCCGCGGGCGTCGGCAAGCCCCGGCAAGGGCGTGAGGATGATCCCGGCGCCGTCGATTCCGGTGTAGGCGCGAATCCGGTGACGGCGTTCAAAACTGACGAAATAGCCATCTTTGGAGACGGCAATCGATTCTGCGTCCTGCAAACTCTTGCTGCGCAGCACATCAAATTCGTCACCGAGGAACGGATGAATTTGTGCGTCGGTTAGACCTTTGAGATTGCCGACCTCGTCAAAATCCAGTCTCGCGATTAGCCAATGGCCGCGATCGGAAATTGCCACCAACCGGTCGCCGCCTTCAATCACCAGTCCGGACCAGCCACCAAACCGTTTGTCGTCGGATTTAAGTTCAATGCCGCCGAGGTAACGAACCGCCGAATCCGGAATGTCATAGGGCTTTGCCTCGAGTGAGCCCCCGGCTGCAAGCGGTGTCGACACAATTTGGATTGGCTCGGCACGTGCACCAAGGATGGGCGCCCATAGTGCTGCAATACCAATCGCCGCGGCGAACAACACACGGCGCACCCGCCGCAATATGGCACCGCGGAATTGGCTGGCACCGTGCAACCGGCTTCCGTCACGCGTTTTTGTCTGGTGGATCATTCGGCTTGGTACATAATGGGTACCGGATTTCGATTGCGTCTGGTGATGTTTCAAGTGCCGATCAGCAACAGGGGAGAGACCATCATGTATGCGAGACGAACAATTTTGAAGGGGGCGGCTGCATTGCCGCTGGCCGCCATTCTTGCCGATCCCTTTTTGCGGCAAGCCGTGGCGGCTGGCCTTGATGATGTGACGATCAAAACTGAAAACGGTCGGGGACGTGACCGCGACTCTGGCGCTGCCTGATCAGGCCCCAGCGGGCGCGATGATCCTGATCCATGAATGGTGGGGTCTCAACGACCAAATCAAGGCCGTGGCTGCCGATTTTGCCAACGCTGGTTACATCGCGCTTGCGGTCGATCTCTATAACGGCGAAGTGGCGAAAGACGGCGGCGCAGCGCGCAGGCTGTCGGGCGGTCTCAAGGCGGCTGAGGCAAACGACACCTTGGTCGCCTGGGTCGATTGGTTGCGCGCGCACAATTCAGGCAATGGCAAAGTCGGCACTGTCGGCCGGTGTTTTGGCGGCGGGACTGTGGACCGGCATTGCGCTCTACGTGTTTGCGCCCAATTCGG
>JAPYRS010000024.1:0-15874 GCA_029936875.1 Alphaproteobacteria bacterium
CCAGTCCTCAACGGCTTCGACTTTCTCGACCGCACCGTGCAGGTCGCGATCCTCGGCGATCCCGAGGCGGAAGACACGTTAGCTCTGCTCACGGCGGTCGAGGGCGCGTCGCTGCCGACAAAAGTGGTGCGCATCGTCGCCAAGGGAGAGAGCCTGCCGCCCGGCCATCCCGCGTCGGGCATGACTTCCATTGAGGGCGCGGCCACGGCTTACCTGTGCTTGGGCGCGACTTGTTCGCTACCCATGACCAGCCCACAAGACCTGTTGAGCGCATTGCCCGCGCCTTAAGCCATTGAATTTCTTTAATAATGTCTGATACCGCTGCACCGCAGCTCTCGCTCCACAGCCCGATCGGCGATCTCACCCTGAGCGAAAATGACGGCAAACTGGTGTCGATCGACTGGGGCTGGGTCGAGGTGCAGTCGGAGACCGCGCTTCTGACAGATGTCCGCGAACGCCTCAATGCCTATTTCGATAGCGGCACCGGAAAATTTGGCGGCATACAGATGGAGCTCACAGGCACCGATTTTCAGCGCCGCGTCTGGGCGGCGATGTGTAAAATCCCGGCCGGCTCGACCGAAACTTATGGTGCGCTCGCCGCGCGTATCCAGTCGGGTGCCCGCGCAGTCGGCAGCGCCTGCGGGAAAAATCCGATCCCGATCATCGTCCCCTGTCACCGGGTCGTGGCCAGCATCGGCCTCGGCCAATATTCCGGCGGTGACGGCACCGAGACCAAGGCGGCGCTGCTTCGCCTCGAAGGCGCGATGCTTTAGGGCTCCGCCCATGAGGCATTGAACGGGCTGCCCGTGACAAGGGCGAGGCACGGGGCTAAAATTTGCCCATAAGGCTGATGGCACGGATGAAATTCCGTGCGGTCGCCAAACATAATATTTACCCTCAATGGGGGCTTAAGGGGAGGATCGTATGAGCGGCCAGGACATTACTATCCCGGGTGCGGACGGGGAATTTGGTGGCTATCTGGCGATGCCGGAATCAGGTTCGGGACCGGGCGTCGTTGTCATTCAGGAAATTTTTGGCGTCAACGATTGGATGCGGAAAATCGCCGATCAATGGGCGGCGGCGGGATACGTTGCGGTCTGCCCCGATCTGTTCTGGCGGATTGAACCCGGCGTGCAAATCAACGCCGAAGACGATGCCGCCATGCAGCAGGCGTTTGGCCTTTACGGAAAATTCGATGTCGAAACCGGCATCAAGGATCTCGGCGCGACAATGGCGCACTTGCGCGGTCTCGATGACACGTCGGACAAAGTCGGCTGCGTCGGTTTTTGCCTGGGCGGGTTTCTCGCCTACATGATGGCCGCCCACACCAATATTAATGCGTCCGTTGGCTATTACGGCGTCGGCATCGAATCGCAGCTCAGCGACTCCGGCAATATTTCAACGCCGCTGATGCTGCACGTCGCAGTTGAAGACCAGTTCGTCAACAAGGACGCGCAAAAGCAGGTTAAAGACGGCCTCGGCGGAAATAGCCTGGTGACGATCCACGATTATGAAGGTCAGGATCACGCTTTTGCACGGAAGGGCGGCCACGCCTATGTCGCTGAAGCGGCTGACCTCGCCGACGGTCGGACGCTCGATTTCTTCAAGGCCAACCTCGCAGGCTAATAATTTTTTAGAAGCACCCTGCGGCCCATTGGGACCAAATATTTTTTTGGGCCTTTTGGACCGCTCGGGGCGTGAGGGTCGCCTATGCGACCTCGCCACCATAACTGAATGGAAGTTATCTAATGTCTCAGGCCGTCCTCCTGCACGAACCGGGTCCGCCCGAAAATTTTTCCTACGAAGATATTACCGTGGCCGACCCCGGCCCGGGCGAGGCGCAGATGCGGCAGGCGTTTTCCGGGATCAATTTTATCGACACGCATTTCCGGTCCGGCCTCTATAGCCCGGGCGACCTGCCCGCGGTCTTGGGACGGGAAGGTGCCGGGGTCATCACCAAACTTGGTGAGGGAGTGACGGACCTGAGTGTCGGTCAGCGCGCGGCCTACGGCTCTGTGATGGGCTCCTACGCTGAGATACGCAACATTGATGCGTCGCGACTGGTGCCTGTGCCGGATGAAATTGCCGATGATGTTGCGGCAGCGATGATGCTGAAGGGCCTCACCGCACAGTTCCTCGTCCGTCAGGTGCGAAAAATTGGCAAGGGCGATACGATTTTGATTCAGGCAGTCGCCGGCGGCGTTGGACTGATCCTCTGCCAGTGGGCGAAGCATTTGGGGGCGACCGTCATCGGCACGGTCTCGAGCGCGGAAAAGGCTGCCATCGCAAAAACAAAGGGCTGCGACCATGTGATCCTTTACGAAGATGTCGACTTTGTCGAAGCGGTATTGGACCTCACCGGCGGTCGCGGTGCCGACGCAGTTTACGATGCGGTTGGTGTCAAAACCTTTGAAGGTTCGATGGCGGCGACCGCCGAGTTCGGCACCGTCGCCCATTACGGTGCGCCGTCGGGTCCGATCCCGCCGGAGGTTTTTGGAAAACTGCCGCGCGATCGTTTTCTCATTCGCCCGACCTTGCCGGGCTTCAGTGCCAAGCGTGAAAACCTGCTGGCCATGGCCGACGACCTATTTGCGGTTGTAAAAAGCGGCGGCGTGTCGATTGAGATCAATCAGCGATTTGCCTTGAAAGATGTGGCGCTCGCCCACGTCGCGCTCGAATCCCGGAGGACGACCGGGTCCACTGTGTTGGAGATTTAGTACCGATGCCAAAAGCGATACGCGTTCACGAGACCGGCAGTGCCGACAAACTCATCTGGGAAGATTTCGATCCGGGTGCGCCAGGGCCGGGAGAAGTCCGCCTGAAACAAACCTCGATCGGCGTCAACTTTCTCGACATCTACCACCGCGCCGGAACGCACCACATGCCGCTTGATCCGCTGCCGGCAATACCGGGTGTCGAAGCCGCAGGCGTTATTGAGGCGCTCGGCGAAGGTGTTACGGACTTCGCGGAGGGCGACCGGGTTGCCTATCCGATCACGGTCGGGTCTTACGCCGAAGTGCGCGTTATGCCGACGGGCGATCTGGTGCGGGTGCCGGACAACATTTCCGATGACGTCGCGGCCGCGATCATGCTGAAGGGCATGACGACCGAATATCTCCTTAACGGCATCACCCAGATCAAAGCGGGCGACACGGTGTTGATCCACGCCGCCGCTGGCGGGGTCGGGCTGATCGCCTGCCAATGGGCAAAACATTTGGGCGCCACCGTCATCGGCACCTGCAGCAGTGACGAAAAAGCCGAACTGATCAAGGCACAGGGGTGCGACCATGCGATCGTCTATACGCGCGAGGATTTTGCCGCCCGGGTGAAAGACATCACCGACGGCAAGGGCTGTCGCGCAGTCTACGATTCGGTCGGCAAGGATACCTTTATGGGCTCACTTGCGTCGGTTGCGCCATACGGCACCGTCGCCTGTTTTGGCCTGGCGTCCGGTCCACTGCCAGCGATTGGCTTTGCTGATTTCCCGATGTCGTCCTATGTCACCCGGGCCACTGTCCGCAGTGTCACGGATTCACGCGAAGCGCTGTTGAAATGTTCGAGCGCGCTGTTCGATGTGATTTCGAGCGGTGCGGTAAAGCCAGTGATCAGTGCGACCTACGCGTTATCGGACGCCGCCGAGGCGCACCGGGCGATGGAAGCCCGCCTCACCACCGGCTCCCTCGTTCTTAAAGTTTGATTTTTCCAACCAATTGAGGCCGACCATGACCAAAGCAATGATTCTAAAAGAGCCGGGCAAATTCGCCTGGGAAGACATCGAAGTCGGCGACCCCGGCCGGGGCCAAGCGAGGCTGCGGCACACCGCCGTTGGCCTCAATTTTCTCGATACCCATTTTGCCGATGGCTCGTACCCGGCGCCTGGGTACCCCTGCATTCTTGGCTTTGAGGCGGCCGGTGTTGTCGAGGCAATCGGCGACGGTGTCAGCGGCCTTAAAGCCGGCGACCGGGTTGGCTATTGCCCGATCATGGGTTCGTTCGCCCAAGCCCGGTTGATTGATGCCGACCTTCTCATTCCGCTACCGGAATCAGTTTCGGACGAACAGGCGGCCGCGCAAATTCTCAAGGGCATGACGGCGCAATATCTCCTCCGGCAAAGCTACCGAGTGCAATCCGGCGACACGATTTTGATTCATGCGGCGGCCGGCGGCGTCGGCGCGCTGGTTTGCCAGTGGGCAAAACACTTGGGGGCGACGGTCATCGGCACCGTTTCCAGCGAAGCAAAAGCGGAATTCGCGAAAGCGCGTGGCTGCGACCACACCATCAACTATTCCGCTGAGGACTTCGCTGAAAAGGTGAATGAATTGACCGACGGCGCGGGCGTCGATGCGGTTTACGAATCGATCGGTAAGGACACCTTCCTGAAATCCTATTCAATATTGAAGCCGCTCGGCACGCTGGTCATGTACGGCCATGCGTCCGGTCCGGTACCGCCGGAGGAATTTTCAAAAATCCCGATGGACCGCTATTACATCCGGACCACGCTTCAGGCCTATACCGATACGCGGGAAGATCGGCTCGCTGTCGCCAAAGACCTTTTCGATACGGTCGCAGCCGGCGGCGTGAAGCTTGAAGTTGGCAGCACGCGCCCGCTGTCGGAAGCCGACAAGGCGATCGAAGATCTTGAAAGCCGGAAGACCACCGGCGCCACCGTTCTCATTCCTTAAATTTTCTCAAACCTGAACCAAACGGAACAACACCATGACCAACGCAATTCGTGTTCACGACACCGGCGACGCCGATGTCATGAAATGGGAAGCAGTCGAAGTCGGCAACCCCGGCCCCGGCGAAGCCCGCATCAAGCAGTCTGCTGCCGGCCTCAATTACATCGATGTCTATTTTCGCTCCGGCCTTTATGCAGGCCCGCCCTTGCCGCTAACCATCGGCATGGAAGCGGCTGGCGTGGTCGAATCCGTCGGTGACGGTGTCAGCAACGTGAAGGTCGGCGACCGCGTTACGTACAACATGGTGATGGGCGCCTATGCCGAGGAGCGCGTGATCCCGGCGGAACGGTTGGTCGCACTGCCGGACGCAATTTCCGATGAGACCGCCGCCGCAATGATGCTGAAGGGCACCACCGCCTGGTATCTCATTCGCCAAATTCACAAAGTGAAAGCGGGCGAGACGATTTTGATTCACGCCGCGTCCGGCGGTGTCGGGTTGATCGTTTGTCAGTGGGCAAAACATTTGGGCGCGACGGTCATCGGCACGGTCGGCACTGATGCAAAAGCCGAACTCGCAAAGGCGCACGGCTGCGACCACTCGATCGTTTACACGCGCGACAATTTCAAAGAGCAATTGTTGGAAATTACCAAAGGCGAAAAAGTGCCGGTGGTTTACGATTCAGTCGGCAAAGACACCTACATGGATTCGCTTGATTGTCTTGCACCGCGCGGAACGTTGGTGCTGTTCGGTGCTGCGTCCGGTCCCGTGCCGCCATTTGATCTCGCACTACTCGGCGCAAAAGGATCGCTGTTCATCACGCGACCGTCGCTCGCCAATTACACCGGCACGCGCGAAGACCTCGAAGCCGCATCGAACGAACTTTTCGATGTCGTCAAATCCGGCGCGGTTAAGATTGAAGTCAATCAGACCTACGCGCTGAAAGACGCGCCGCAGGCGCACAAGGATTTGGAAGGCCGTAGGACAACCGGCTCGACCGTGTTTACGATCTAGATTTTCGCGATCCACCAACCCTAGCCGAGATACAGAAAAGGCGGGGTCACAATAAATGCCCCGCCGTTTTTCTGCCGCTTCGCCACCGCGAAAGTCCGATTTTATCGTTCTGTTACAACGCCTTAGGTGTTCCCCACTTAGGTGTTCATTGAATCGAAGAAATCGTCGTTGTTCTTGGTCACTTTCAGTTTGCCGAGCAGGAATTCCATTGCGTCGGTGACGCCCATCGGCATCAGGATCCGGCGCAGCACCCACATCTTTGAAAGCGTTCCCTTATCGACCAGCAGCTCTTCTTTCCGGGTGCCAGACTTGGTGATGTCAACGGCCGGGAAGGTTCGTTTGTCGGAGAGTTTGCGGTCGAGAATAATTTCCGAGTTACCCGTGCCCTTGAATTCTTCAAAGATGACTTCGTCCATGCGGCTGCCGGTATCGATCAACGCGGTTGCGATAATGGTCAATGAGCCGCCTTCCTCGATATTACGCGCGGCACCGAAAAATCTTTTCGGGCGCTGCAGCGCATTGGCATCGACACCACCGGTCAGAACTTTACCCGATGACGGCACCACGGTGTTGTATGCGCGCGCGAGCCGGGTAATCGAATCGAGAAGAATGACGACGTCTCGTTTGTGTTCGACCAGACGTTTTGCTTTTTCGATCACCATTTCGGTAACCTGGACGTGCCGGGCCGCGGGTTCATCGAATGTCGAACTAATCACTTCACCCTGAACCGAGCGATCCATGTCGGTCACTTCTTCCGGTCGTTCGTCGATCAGCAGAACAATTAGATAAACGTCCGGGTGATTGGCGGAAATCGAGTGCGCGATGTTTTGCAGCAGCATCGTTTTACCGGTGCGCGGCGGCGATACGATCAGTGCGCGCTGGCCTTTGCCAAGGGGTGCCACCAAATCGATGACACGCCCGCTCTGATCCTTGACGGTCGGGTCATCCAGTTCGAGCTTGAGCCGCTCGTCCGGGTAGAGCGGTGTCAGGTTATCGAAATTTACTTTGTGTTTGACCTTGTCCGGGTCTTCAAAATTAATCGTGCTGATTTTGAGAAGGGCGAAATATCGCTCGCCGTCTTTTGGCGCGCGGATCTGGCCTTCCACCGTGTCGCCAGTGCGTAAACTGAAGCGGCGGATCTGGCTCGGGCTCACATAAATGTCGGCCGGGCCCGGCAGGTAATTGGATTCAGGCGATCGCAAAAAGCCAAATCCATCCTGAAGAATTTCAAGCACGCCGTCGCCGGAGATTTCGACATCATTTTCCGCCAGCTGTTTGAGGATGGCGAACATCATGTCTTGCTTGCGAAGCGTGGAAGCGTTTTCGACCTCGAGATCCTCGGCATAGGTGAGAAGATCGGTCGGTGATTTCTGTTTTAGTTCTTGGAGATTCATGATCTCAGACGGTTATGAAAAAGGAAGAAGGTGGGAAATATCAGAAGATTGCCGCGACGGCGGCAAACCGGCCGAAAGCCGGAAGATCAGTTCAGAGAGATTTTAGAGATTTTATTGAAAGTCGAACCCGTTGAACCGGGCCCTTGATCTTGGCCGAACAATTGATCAATCCGCGCCTTAAGTCAACGCTTTCACGCGCAATTTTGAGACCCGGCTGTAGGGTTATTTGGGCCGGGCGGCGAATGTTTCAAGGCCTCGACCGGGATGTTTCAACCTTCAGAACGGCCGGACGATAACCATGATGACGATAAGGATCATCAGAACCGTCGGCACTTCGTTCCAGTAGCGATAGAACTTGGCCGGGCGCGTATTGCGGTCTTCGGCAAAATCACGACGCCAGCGCGAATAGGCCCCGTGCAGCCCGGTCATGGCGACAGCGGCCACAAGCTTCACCCAAATCCAGCCCGAACCCCAGTCGACAACACCCGGCGTTAGCAACAGCAAAACACCAAAGACGACGGCCGCGACCATTGCCGGGTTGGTGATCGCCCGGATCAACCGCCGCTCCATCACCTTGAACAATTCGGACTCGGGCGAGCCCACTTCGACGCCGCAGTGATAGACGTAAAGCCGCGGCAAATAGAGCATGCCGGCCATCCAGGCGATCACGCTGATCACGTGGAGGGCGAGTATCCACTGCCGGAGATCAACCAGAAATTCACCCATTAGGCGGCCTCTTTCCGAAATCCGGGCCGAGATCCGGCGTCCGGCGTCATCGGGCAGGCACCGTATTTAGCCGGACAAATTCGCTGGCCGGTGGCGGAGCAGGCGCCGCTTGTTGGGGCCGCGCTCGCGGCCTCGATCAGGGTTTTCAGCGCGCGAATAAATTTCGCATGACTGCCGAGCGCTGGCACCCGGATGTAAGCCGGCACGCCTTCGTGTTCTGCAAGTTCGCGGTATTCGATATCGAGCTCAACCAGTGTTTCTGAATGTTCGGACACAAACGCAATTGGCGCGATGACAACTGCGCAGCCGTTTTTGCCGGCACGCTTCAGCTCTTCTGACGTTGCCGGGCCAATCCACTTCATCGGCCCGACCCGGCTTTGATAACAGACCTGCCAATCAAGGTCGGGCTCACCGACGGCTTTGGCGATGGCCGCTGCGGTCTGTTCAATCTGCCAGGCATAAGGGTCGCCGGCATCGACAATCTTTTCCGGCAATCCGTGCGCCGACAGCAAAAGCCGGAGCGGTGTGTCGGGCGCGGCCTCTCGCGCCTCAGCCAGTGCCGTCTTGATTTGGTCGGCGTGGGCCTCGATGAAAGCGCCTTCTTCGGGGTAGCAGCAGAGCGTCCGGACTTCCGTTTCAAGGCGGAGCCGGCGCATGGTATTCTCCCAGTCGGCCACAGAAGATCCGGTCGTCGTTGTCGAGAACTGCGGATAAAGCGGCAGCAGAATTATCTGGCCCGGCGCAAAATCAGCAACTTCCTCCATGATCTCCCAGGCAAAGGGATGCCAATAACGCATCGCGATAAAGACCTTGGTATCAGGAGAAGCGATCAACTTGGTGAGCGCCGCCGCTTGCGCCTCGGTTTCCTCATGGATCGGCGAGCGGCCGCCAATGCGCGCATAAATCTCCGCCGCCTTTCGCGCCCGGAGACGCGATATCAGCGTTGCGAATATGAACCGCAGCGGCCCGGGCAGGCGGATCATGGCCGGGTCACTGAACAGATTGAACAGAAACGGACGCACCGCCTTGGGGCTGTCCGGCCCGCCCAAATTAAAAAGCACGACAGCTGTTCGGGCCCCTGACCGTGCCATTGTCAGTTGCCCCAGCTGCCGATGATGTCGGCCAGCTCACCAACGTGTTCCGGCGGGGTCTGCGGAATGATGCCGTGGCCAAGGTTAAACACGAAGGGACCGGCACTCAGCGTTTCCAATATCCGGAGCGTTGCCGTTTTGAGCGCCTCACCACCTGCGACCAGCATCAAAGGGTCGAGATTTCCCTGCACCGCGCACAGCGGCTGGATAATGTCCCGCGCCCATTCGAGCGGCACAGCCGTATCGAGGCTGACGCAATCAACTTTGGTTTCCTCAACGAACTCTTTCAGCAGCACGCCGGCGCCGCGCGGAAATCCGATCATAGGGACGCCCGGATACTTCGCCCGCAAGCTGTCGATGATTTGGCGCGTCGGCTCAATGCACCATTTTCTGAATTCGGTTTCCGGCAACGTCCCGGCCCAGGTATCAAACAGCTGGATTGCCTCGGCGCCCGCTTCAATTTGGCGACCGAGATAATGGATTGTCGCGTCAACCAAAATATTGATCAGATACTGAAATTCATCGGGCGCGGTATAGGCCCATTTTTTGGCCTCGGCGAAATCACGGCTGCGCTTGCCTTCGACCATATAGGTCGCGACCGTCCACGGTGCACCGGCAAAACCAATCAGTGCCGTTTCGGGCGGCAGGGCCTTGGAAAGCCGGGCCACGGTCTCGTAAACGCTGCCAATTTTTGCGTCGATGTTTTTTTGATCGAGTGCCGCCAATGCGCGGGCATCCCGGACCGGTTCGAGTACCGGACCTTCACCGACGCCGAACTCCACTTTTTGGCCGAGCCCATCGGGCACAAGCAGGATGTCAGCGAACAGAATTGCCGCGTCCATACCAAACCGCCGGATCGGCTGCAAAGTGACCTCAGTCGACATCTCCGGCGAATAACAGAGATCGAGAAAGGTCCCGGTCTTTTCGCGAATGGCGCGGTACTCCGGCAGGTATCGTCCGGCCTGTCGCATCAACCAAAATGGCGGTGTCTTCTCGGACGCACCGTTCAGTACTCTCAGAAACTTTTTTTCAGCCGCCAACTCGTGATCCTTTTTTGAGAGGTTTTCAGACCGCTTTTCGATATACGCAATGCATATCAAAGAATCTTAAATATAATTAATAAAAGGTAGTAGTAGATATAGAGGTTCGGATAACGGGGATTAATGTTTGACCACAGCCTTATTGCTTATTCGAACTTTAGGTGGCCATTTCATTCGATCTGTGGAGACTTTCGATTCTCACATAAGATTTCAATAGGTTGATGGAAGTCTCTTTTTGGATAACTCATTTATTATTAATTCTGGATTCGAAAGTATTCGCCCAATTAGATCAGTAGAATTAAATAATACCGTCTGCCCAAAGGTGTTTCTCGAATCTGGCTCTTCGGGGACAAAAGTTAACAAATCGTAAATTTTCTACTTATCCACACTCCACTAAACAGTTATTTGCCCGGTCTATGTCTCAATTTCACCTCCACCTTGTTTCTGATGCCACTGGCGAAACTCTGCAGATGGTTGCCCGCGCGGCGATCACACAATTTGCCGATTCGGAGGCAACCGAACACCACTGGACCATGATCCGGACCGAGCGCCAACTCAACGAGGTCGTGGTCGGCCTGGTCGAGAAGCGCGGCATCGTTCTTTATACGCTGGTCGATGAGACGCTCCGCCGCGATCTTGAAAAGGCCTGCCGCCGCCTAAACCTTGTCGCGGTTGATGTGCTGATGCCGGCGATCCGGGCGCTCGGTACATTTTTGCATGCCGAAAGCAAAGCCCAGCCGGGGATCCAGCATGTCCTCGACGAAGAATATTTTGAGCGCATCGAGGCGATGCAATTCACCCTGATCCACGATGACGGCCAATCGATGCACGACCTCAACGATGCCGATGTTGTGCTGGTGGGCGTGTCGCGGACGTCGAAAACCCCGACCAGCATGTATCTCGCGAACCGCAGCGTGCGCACGGCCAATGTGCCGCTAGTTCCCGGTCAGCCGCTGCCGGAGGAGCTTGAGAACCTGAAGGGTCCACTGGTCGTCGGCCTCACCACCAGTGTGAAGCGGCTGGTTCAAATCCGCCGCAACAGAATGCAGATGCTCAATGAGCTGCACGAAACCGATTACACGGATGAAGATGCCGTCAAACAGGAAGTCGCCGAGGCGCGACGCCTTTTCAACAAGATGGGCTGGGAAGTCATTGACGTTGCCGGCCGATCGATTGAAGAAGCATCAGCTGCCGTGCTCGCCATGCTCGCCAAGCGTCAGGAGAGCGGCGCCGAAGCCGACTGAGGTCGGCCCGCATTTCATGCCAGCCGACAAAATGCCAAGCGACCACTTAAGGGGCGATCCCCTTTCCGCACCCGTTATTCTTGCCTCTGGCAGCGAAACCCGCGCTCGATTGCTGCGGGATGTGGGCATCAAATTTTCGGTGGCCCCGGCCGGTGTCGACGAGGCAATGGTCAAGGAATCCCTGCAAGGCGAGGGCGCAAGCGCCAGCGATGCCGCCGCCGCCCTTGCTGAACTGAAGGCAAACCGCGGCTCTCAGCGTGATCCGACGGCGCTGGTGATTGGTGCCGATCAGATCCTCGAATGTGACGGCGTCTGGTACGACAAGCCGGAAAACCGGCAGACGGCCAAAAACCAGCTCCGCGATCTCGCCGGAAAAACCCACCGGCTCTGGACCACAGCGGCCGTTGCCAAGGGCGGCAGCATGATTTGGCATCACAATGTTTGCGCTTCATTGACGATGCGGATGTTCTCGCCTGAATTTCTCGATGCCTATGTCGAGCGATTGGGCGACAATATTTTGAAGACCGTCGGCGGTTACGAATTGGAAGGTGAGGGGTTGCAGCTGTTTGAAAAAGTCGAAGGCGACTATTTCGGTATTCTCGGATTACCGATGCTCGAACTCATTTCGTTTCTCCGCGAACACCAGGTGATCGAGATTTGAACATGCCGCACGCCGATAAAAACATCGGGGCAAACCTGTGACGACCAATCCCGTGATGACAGGGGCCGCGAAAATCGCCGGTGTCATCGGCTGGCCGGTCGCCCATTCGTTATCGCCGCGCCTCCACGGCTATTGGCTCGCGCATTACAATGTTGACGGCGCTTACCTGCCACTCCCGGTGCCGCCGGAAAGTTTTGCCGAAGTCCTCTGTCTGCTGCCGGCGATGGGCATGGCCGGCGTCAACCTCACAATTCCGCACAAGCAAACCGCCCTTGAGGCGGTTGATGAGATCGATGACGTGGCAAAGCGGATCGGCGCGGTCAACACGATCATCGTCCGCGACGACAAAAGTCTCTTTGGCACCAACACCGACGCGCGCGGCTTCCTCGCCAACCTGAAGGCGGGTGCGCCCGCGTGGGCGGCGGATAGTGGCCCGGCCGTATTGATCGGTGCCGGTGGTGCTGCCCGGGCGATCGCCGTCGCCCTTCTGGATGCCGGCGTGCCGGAACTTCGGATCGTAAATCGGACGGTTGCACGGGCGACCGAACTGGCGGACGCGCTCGGCGACCCCGTCAAAGTTCACCGATGGGATGACCGGTCCGAAATCCTTGCGGAGACGGCGCTGGTCGTGAACACGACCTCGCTCGGCATGATCGGACAGCCGGCGCTCGATATCGATACCGGCGGTTTGAGCGTGGGCACGGTGGTGATGGATATTGTCTATAGCCCGCTCGAAACGCCCTTCCTTACAGCGGCGCGTGCGGCAGGCGCGGTAACGGTGGATGGCCTCGGCATGTTGCTGCATCAGGCGGCACCGGGATTTGCCGCCTGGTTTGGGGTGGAACCGGAAGTCACGCCCGAATTGCGGACGCACGTTTTAGCGGATCATGTATCGGAGACCGGCGACACATGAATATTCTTGGTCTCACGGGTTCCATCGGCATGGGAAAAACCCGCACCGCGGAAATGTTTCGCTCGCTCGGCGTGCCGGTGTTCGATGCCGACAAGACCGTTCACGACCTGATGGCAAAAGGCGGCGAAGCGGTTTCAGAAGTTGAGAACGCGTTTCCCGGGGTCGTAAAAGACAATGCCGTCGACCGCGCGAAGCTCGGCGATCAGGTCTTTGGCAAAGCCGATGACCTCAAAAAGCTCGAGGCGATTCTTCATCCGAAAGTCCGCGCATCGCGTGGATCATTTCTCGAAGACGCGCGGGCGCAAGATGCGCCGCTGGCGGTTCTCGACATACCGCTCTTGTTTGAGACCGGCGGTGAAAATCAATGCACACATATCGCTGTCGTATCAGCCCCTGAGCAGGTGCAGGCCGAACGCGTTCTGTCCCGCCCCAACATGACCCCGGAAAAATTTGAATCGATTTTGAAGTCGCAAGTACCCGACGCCGAAAAGCGCGAGCGCGCAGATTTTGTCCTGATGACCGACCAGGGACCGGATCACACCTTGAACAAAGTTCGGGAAATTGCCACTATGTTGGGCCACCCCACCTAGCAACACACAATATATTGTGGGGGATGTTTTTTGAGCAGTCATTTGCGTGAAGTAGTTTTCGATACCGAAACCACGGGCCTAAGCCCAAGAAAAGACCGCATTGTTGAGATTGGTTGTGTCGAGTTGGTAAACCACGTACCGACCGGTAAGACGTTTCATAGCCACATCAATCCCGGTTGCGAAATGCCGACAGCGGCGTTTGACGTTCACGGACTCAGCGCCGAATTTCTCAGTGACAAACCGATATTTGCCGACGTTGCCGATGACTTCATCGCGTTTCTCGGTGACGCACCGGTCATCGCCCACAACGCGGGCTTCGATGTTGGATTCGTTCGCGAAGAATTAAAACGGCTCGGACGCCCCAACTACGAACCGGCGGTTGTCATCGACACGGTTGCGATGGCGCGCAAAAAATTTCCCGGCGCGCAGGCAAGTCTCGACGCGCTCTGTCGTCGCTTTGAAATTGATCTGTCGGCCCGGGAAAAGCACGGCGCGCTTCTTGATGCTGAGCTGTTAGCCGCAGTCTATTTGGAGCTGATCGGCGGCCGCCAGCAGGGTCTTAATCTCACCAGTGACAAGGGCGCTGAAAAATCAGATTCGAAAGACGGGAAAAGTAATTGGCCGGCGCGCGTGTTCTCACCGACTCCGGAAGAAGAAAGCGCACATCAGGATTTTGTTGCAACGCATCCGGATGCGGTCTGGAGCAAATAACGGCGCGCCGCTCCTTATTTTCTTAGGCGTCGCCGCCATCGCCGCCACTGCCGTTACCGGGGCCGCTACTGCTCGCGTCTCCATCGCCATTGCCGTTACCACCATTACTGGGTCCGTCACTCTGCGCTTCCGCTTGCTGGCGCTCCATGTTGTGACGGTAAATATCGCTGAAATCGATCGGGTCGAGCATCAGCGGCGGAAAGCCGCCGTCCCGTGTCAGGTCGGAAACCACGCGCCGCGCGTAGGGGAAAAGTAGGCGCGGGCATTCGATCAGGCAGGTCGCGTGGACATGCTCTTCAGGGATATTCTGAAGCGCAAACATGCCAGCATAGACGACCTCGACAACAAAGACCTTGGCGCCTGAATCGACGTTTGTGGCGTCCGCCGTGATCCGCAGCGAAATTTCGAAACGGCCGTCGCTGGCGGGCCTCGCCTGAACGTCGAAATTGACCTCGATGTTCGGCATTTTCTGGCCCGGCATTAGTGATTGCGGACTATTCGGGCTCTCGAAGGAGATATCCTTCACATACTGATGGCTAATGTTGATTTGCGGCGGGCCGCTCGGTGCCTTTGTTTGGGGCGCTTTCGTTTCGGGCGCCTTCGTTTCGGGTGCATTTGTCCCGGCATCTGCCGCGCCGTCACCCTCGGTGTCATCAGTCATCTTGTGGCGTCCTTGAATTCCCCTACGAAGTCCGCAGTCGCTACCATGTTTCCGGACGAGGCGACAAGGTGAAGTAGCGGGGCGAACCGGGAATCGCCCCATTTGGTTCGGTCGTGGGTTCAGTCGCCGGGCCGGTTGTCCCGCCCGTCGTTTTTCGTCATATCCTGAAATTCGCCCTCAAGAGTTGGCCCGGCTTGAGGGCCGTTACGGGAATCGTTGTTAGACCCGTCAAAGGGACCATTCCTGAACGGCGTGCTGGCGTTTGGCCCGCCGCCCGGTGAGGCCGGGTCCTGCCAGACAACATTGAGAAAGATGCGGCGCACGATTGGGCCGCGGATCGCGTTCCGGAACGGCGGTAGCAGCAACAAGGCGCCAACCGCATCGGTGAGGAAGCCCGGCGTCAGCAGCAGCGCACCAGCAAACAACAGGCAGGCCCCGTCGAAAACCTCATTGACCGGAAATTCGTGGCGGCTCATCGAGGCTCTCGCCCGCGCCAGCGTTGCCAACCCCTGTTGCCGCAATAAATAGGTTCCGAGCACGGCGGTAAAAACGATTAGCGCGAGGGTCGGCCACAACCCAATCCAGCCGCCGACTTGAATAAACAGGGCAATTTCAACAACCGGTACGGCCAAAAAGGCGATCAGAACAAAGAACACGAATGGCAGGCCTTTCGCTTGGTAAATGGGGACACCAACATCGCGACAAGGTTAATGGCGCTCTGCTTTGCTGGACCCCGTCTGTGGGAGTCGCTACTGTACCCGAGCGCCGCCCAATCGCGCGAATACCCGCCCCGATTTGAAGCGGCTCGCGAAAAACGAACTCCGAATTATGGCCGAAGGCTTCATCGAAATCATCTTTTTCGCCATGGTGGCGGTGTTCATAATTCTGCGTTTGCGCAGTGTTTTGGGCCGCCGCACCGGGCATCAGCGGCCGCAAGACTCAAGGTTTTCGCGGGCAGCAAATTCCGATGACGCCAATTCCAAAGATAACATCATCACCCTGCCCGACCGCAGTGAAGACGATGATGAGACGGAAGAAGAGGCTGAATTCTCGGAGGCGACAGCGTCACCGAACGCCGGCGCAGCCGAATACCGGGCCAGTGAGAGGCGGGGCGATGCCGCCGACGCCAATGATCCGGTTGCCAATGATCCG
>JAPYRS010000024.1:15974-25755 GCA_029936875.1 Alphaproteobacteria bacterium
CAGTGAGAGGCGGGGCGATGCCGCCGACGCCAATGATCCGGTTGCCAATGATCCGCTTGCCCATGGTCCGCTTGCAAAGGGGATCGCACAAATTCAAATGGGCGACCGCAGTTTCGAGCCCAATTCATTTATTTCCGGATCCCGAACCGCATACGACATTATTCTCACGTCCTTCGCCAGCGGTGACACCGATACACTTCGAGCACTTTTGGGTGACGACGTCTATGACGGTTTCCAGCGTGCGATCCGAGCCCGCGACACCCGTAAGGAAACGCTCGAAACAACCGTCGTTGCTGCCGAATCAACCGAGATCGTCGAAGCCGGAGCGAGCGGGCGCAATGCCGAAGTTACGGTCAAGTTTTCTAGCGAGATCGTCAACGTCACGCGCGACGCCGAGGGCGAGGTTGTTTCCGGCGATGCCCGCGATGTTCAGCACGTCACTGACTATTGGACCTTTGTCCGCGACCTGAAATCGCGGGACCCCAATTGGAAACTGGTCGCCACCCGTAGCGAAAACTGATGACGGGACGCCTTGCGGGGCTGATATTCCTGTTTGCGGTCATTGTTGCGGGATTTCTCTTTGTCATGATTGTGCAGCCCGAAGTGCCGCCCGACCAAATCGCTTTTGAAACCAGAACCTATTCATCGCTTGAAGGCTGGAAGGAAGATGATCCGTCGGGCGCGCTCACCGCATTTCAGAAAAGCTGCGACCGTCTGCTGGTTCTTCCCGACACGGCCAATCTCGGTGACGGGGCCATTTCCGGTACTATACAAGACTGGGCCGGGAACATGGGCGACTGGCGGGATGCCTGTGAGGCGGCGCTTGAAATAAGCGCGAGTGATGCCGATACGGCGCGGCGCTATTTTCAAACCTGGTTCAAACCAGTCGCAATCATGAACCACCGCGATCAGCTCGGGCTGTTCACCGGATACTACGAGCCGGTGCTGCGCGGCAGCCTGACCAAATCCGACCAGTTCAATGTCCCGGTCTACCCGCGCCCGGCCGGACATATCTCGGTTGAACTTGGCAATTTTAAGGAAAGCCTCGACGGTCAACGTGTCGTCGGCAGGGTTGAGGGCAATCGCCTGATACCGACGGAATCCCGCCCCGAAATTGATCGGGGCGCGCTTGCGGGCGGTCCGACGCCGCTACTGTGGCTGGATAGCGCGGTCGATGCGTTTTTCATGCACATTCAGGGCAGCGCCCGGATTGATCTCGACAACGGCGAGACCGTGCGGGTCGGATATGCCGGCACCAACGGCCATGTTTATGTGGCCATCGGGCGCGTGCTGGTCGAACGCGGTGCAATTCCCGAAGACGAAGTGTCGGCGCAATCGATAAAGGCCTGGCTCGCCGCACATCCGGACGAAGCCGACGAAGTCATGCAGGAAAATGCGTCCTACATCTTTTTTCAAATTCGCGATGTCGGTCCGGTTGGTGCACAGGGCGTGGTCCTGACGGCGGGACGTTCGCTGGCGGTCGACAAACGGTGGATTCCGCTCGGCGTTCCGGTCTGGATTGATACGACGGCAATGCCGGATCGGGCCGACACGCCGCAGCGCATCAAACGCCTGATGGTGGCGCAGGACGTCGGTGGCGCGATCAAAGGTGTTGTCCGGGGCGACATTTATTGGGGCTCTGGTGACGAGGCCGGTGAGATCGCCGGACGGATGAAAGAATTCGGCCGCTACCATGTGTTTTTGCCGCGGGCACTTTTGATTCGGCAGTCCGAAAAAAAGAAATGATCGGCCAGGCGGCAGCCAAGCCATGAAACGAAAGCCGAAAAAACCCGGCCCGCCCCCCACCGTCACCGAGGATGACGCGGCGCTTTTTGAGGCGACACTGTTTGAGGCACAAAAGCTTGATCGTTCAGTCCGGGACAAACACTTCCGCGACCCCAAAAACGAAGCCGCGAATAAATCCGCAAAAAAAACCGAACCGGATTCGGTGGCGACCCGCGCTTCTGAGCCAGCGCGTGCGGATAATTCGTCCGAACCGCCATCGCCGCTCCCCGCGCCGCAGCAAATACCAACCTTCGAAGTTGTTCATGCAAAAATGGATGATTCGTTTGCCGGGCTTGATAAACGAAACGCGCAGCGGCTAAAGCGCGGACAAATGAAGATCGAAGCGCGGCTTGATCTTCACGGCATGGCTCAGGTGGAGGCGCATCGTAGCTTACGCGAATTCGTGCCGCGCTCGGTCGACGCCGGGAAGCGGTGTGTGCTGGTGATTACCGGCAAGGGCAGCCCGCGCGACCGTGACGACATAGATGGGGCTGGGGGCATCATGCCGGATCGCGACGTGGGTGTGTTGCGAACGGAAGTCCCGAAGTGGCTCGGCGGCGTGGATCTACGCCCGCACATCATTCGATTCGAGGTCGCGATCCCGAAACACGGCGGCGCCGGCGCGCTTTATGTGTTGTTGCGCCGGAGGCGCACCAATAAATAACATGCCGGAGGCGACGCGAAAAAAAATGACGCGCCGAAAAAGAGCCAAATGACACCGTTTGGTGTGCGCGTGCGTGCGCTTCGGGCGGAGCGTGGCATCACGCTGAAGAAGATGGCGGCGGACCTTGCTCTCTCACCTGCCTATTTATCGGCGCTTGAACATGGCCGCCGCGGGCGGCCGACGCCGGTGCTGATTCATCAAGTCTGCGGCTATTTTGGCATCATCTGGGACGACGCCGAGGATCTCGCGCGAACGGCGCGGCTATCCCACCCTAAAATCAAGATCGAAACCGCGGGCTTGTCGGCAAAGGCGACCGAACTTGCAAATCTGCTTGCAGAGCAGATAGCCGGCCTCGACGAGGAAACGCTCGATACGCTTCTGGGCGCGCTTAAGGCGAAGAGCCGCGGCGGCGGCCAGACCTAAAGATTCCGCGGCGGCAGCGAAACCTAAGGATCCCGCAGAGGCGGCAAAACCTGAAGATGCCGCGGAGGCAGCGAAACCTAAAGCTAAGCGGCCCTAAAGAATGAACTTCGAAAGATCGGCGTTTTTGGCGAGGTCTTCGACCTGTTCGCGGACGTAAGCCGCATCAATCTTGACACTCTCGCCGCCGCGGTCGGTCGCGGAAAAGCTGATGTCATCAAGCAGCCGTTCCAGAACCGTGTGCAACCTGCGGGCGCCGATGTTCTCCACCCCGGCATTAACCTCGGCCGCGAGCTTGGCGATTTCCTGAATCGCGTCCTCGGTAAATTCGAGCGTCACGTCCTCGGTTTTCATCAAGGCAATGTACTGGGTGATCAGGCTCGCTTCCGGCTCAACCAGGATGCGCTCAAAATCCTCGCGGGTGAGGGCCTGCAATTCGACCCGGATCGGCAAGCGCCCCTGAAGTTCCGGCAAAAGATCGGAAGGCTTGGCGATATGAAACGCGCCAGACGCAATAAATAAAATGTGGTCAGTCCGGACAGTGCCGTGTTTGGTCGATACTTGCGTGCCTTCGATCAGCGGCAGCAAATCCCGCTGCACGCCTTCGCGGCTGACATCGGCGCCGCCGCGTTCGGAACGCGCGCAAATCTTGTCAAGCTCATCGAGAAAAACGATGCCGTCCTGTTCAACAATGTCGATCGCTTCGCGGACAAGTTTTTCCTGATCCACAAGATTGTCGCTCTCTTCTTCGACCAGCACTTCGTACGATTCTTCGACCGTCATCTTTTTGGGTTTGGTGGTTTGGCCAAGCGCCTTGCCAAGCATCTCGTTGATGTTGATCATGCCCATTTGCGCACCTGGCATACCGGGGATATCGAACGTTGGCATGCCGCCGCCGCCAGTTTCGGCAACGTCGATTTCGATTTCCTTGTCGTTGATCTCGCCGTTGCGAAGTTTCACGCGAAAACTTTGCCGGGTCTGATCGCTTGCGTTCGGGCCGACCAGTGCGTCGAGCACGCGTTCTTCAGCGGCGATGTGCGCTTTCGCGGTGACTTCTTTTCGTTTCTTTTCGCGCAGCATGTGAATGGATATTTCAACGAGATCGCGAATGATCTGTTCTACGTCGCGTCCGACGTAACCAACCTCGGTAAACTTTGTCGCTTCTACCTTGAGAAACGGCGCGTTGGCCAGCCGCGCGAGGCGGCGGGATATTTCGGTCTTGCCGACGCCGGTCGGGCCAATCATCAAAATGTTTTTCGGCAACACTTCGTCGCGAAGATCATCGGGCAATTGTTGGCGTCGCCAGCGATTACGAAGGGCAATCGCGACGGCGCGTTTGGCATCGTTTTGGCCGACGATGTGGCGGTCGAGCTCGGAAACAATTTCGCGGGGACTAAAATCGGTCATTTGGTTATCGACTCAATCGTGACGTTGGTGTTGGTGTAAATGCAGATGTCGGCGGCAATGCCCATTGCCTTCTTGGCGATGGCCTCGGCGTCGAGATCATCGCGGTCGATCAGGGCGCGTGCCGCTGCAAGCGCATAGTTGCCGCCCGAACCAATGCCGATCAACCCGTCGTCGGGGTCGAGCACGTCACCCAGCCCGGAAAGAACAAAGCTCGATTCATCGTCGGCCACCGCCATCATCGCTTCGAGGCGGCGGAGGTAGCGATCGGTTCGCCAATCCTTGGCGAGTTCAACACAGGCGCGGTCGAGCTGGCCGCCGTGCTGCTCAAGTTTGCCCTCAAGGCGCTCGAATAACGTAAACGCGTCAGCCGTCGCACCGGCGAATCCGACGATGACCTTACCGCCCGATAGGCGGCGGACTTTTTTCGCGGTCGCTTTCATCACCGTATCACCCACCGACACCTGGCCATCGCCCGCGATCACGACGGTATTGCCCTTGCGAACGCACAGAATAGTGGTGCCATGCCAGGGGACGGGATCGGGATGATTCATGGTGCTGCACCTTTTGGGATGGATTCGGGGTAGCGGATTGCACTGGAGATCGAACTGAAATACCAGGGTTTTCAGGCCGGGCCACGCGTCAATGTCGCGGTGTTGCGACCAAGCAGATGTAAGGATTTCGGCGCTATCGTCAAGATGTGGCGCGGTTTTGGGCCCCTTCCGTTGGCCTTTCCGTGGCATTCTTGCTATATCAGCGCCGCCCCGACCTGAGGTTCCGGTGGGTGGGGCGTTGAGGGACGAATTTCCGGTGCACGAGGTCGGCCATGCGCCAAGCGAGCGTCGAGAGAAAAACCAAAGAAACCAGCGTTTCCGTCACCGTCAATCTCGACGGCACCGGCGTTTATCAAGTGTCGACCGGCATCGGATTTCTGGATCACATGCTGGAACAGTTGTCCCGGCATTCCTTGATGGACCTCAAAGTGCAGGCTTCGGGCGACACCCACATCGATTTTCACCACACCACCGAGGATACTGGCATTGCCATTGGCGACGCGGTTTCAAAAGCGCTCGGTGATCGCCGCGGTATCGTTCGTTATGGCTCGGCCGTCATTCCGTTTGACGAGACGCTGACCCGTGTTGCTCTCGATTGTTCGAACCGTCCATACCTTGTCTGGCGCGTCGTCGTCCCGCAGGCGAAACTCGGCGAGATGGATACTGAATTGTTTCGGGAATGGTTCGCGGCCTTTGCACAGGGTGCCGGCCTCACGCTTCATATCGACAATGACTACGGCGTGAACTCCCATCACATAATCGAATCCTGCTTCAAGGGTGTTGCACGCAGTCTCCGGCAGGCGATTGAGCCCGACCGACGTCTCACCGACCAGGTCCCGTCGACGAAGGGCGTCCTCGGCGGGTCTCTCTAGTCCGGTGCGAATTTATTCGGTGTACCGCGGGCCGACGCCAAAGCCGAACGGCGACGACCTTAATTTCGTGTCCGAAGGATTTTCCTGGATAGCATTTCTGCTGCCGCTGATCTGGGCGCTCTATCACCGCCTGTGGCTGGTTGCGATTAGCGTCCTCATTGTTATTGCGGGCGTCGGATATCTTGCGGCGGCGTTCGGACTGACGGCATCGATGGAAAATGCAATTTATCTTGCGGTGGTGATCGTGTTTGGTTTTGAAGCGAATAATTTACGGCGCTGGACAATGTGGCGTCGCGGCTGGCGACAGGTTGCGATTGTTGGCGGCCGCGATATCGGTGCAGCCGAACGACGGCTATTCGATCTCTTCGCGCTAACGCCGACGGGCACGCTGATTCCGCGATCGGAATCGCAGTGGCCCAATTCAATATGAAAACGGTGATTATTGATTACGGGTCGGGAAACCTTCGTTCGGCGGAAAAAGCGTTTGAACGCGCGTATCGAGATTCGGGTAGCAAGGGTTCTGTTGAAGTGACGTCGGAGGCGGAAGTGGTCCGCACCGCTGATAAAATTGTATTGCCAGGTGTCGGTGCCTTCGATGATTGCCGTGCCGGCCTAATGGCGGTGCCGGGCATGATGGAGGCACTCAACGACGTTGTGATTCGTCGTCAATTGCCGTTTCTCGGAATTTGCGTCGGCATGCAACTATTGGCGAGCCACGGGTTTGAGCATGGCCAGCACGACGGCTTCGATTGGGTGCCGGGCGAAGTGCGGGCGATTCCGAATGTGGTGACAGGTGCGACGACAAAGGGTGGTCTGCCGGTTCGCCGGATCCCGCATATGGGTTGGAACGAACTTCATGTGGCCGCACCCGATCACCCGCTGCTCGCCGGTATTGAAAGTGGGGTGCACGCCTATTTCGTCCACTCGTATCAGTTCAAGCCGGAAACGGACGACGCACTATTTGCGACAACGGACTTTGACGGCCCGATTGCTGCCATAATCGGCCGCGATAATATCGTCGGTACACAGTTTCACCCCGAGAAAAGCCAAGCGATCGGCCTCCGGTTGATTGCCAACTTTCTGAACTGGCGGCCCTGATGAGAACGTCTGTCGAGTGGATAGAAGAAATCAAAAGTGGCGATCTTGCAGACCTGTGCGCGGCGACCGAAGAGGCGATCACAAATGGTATCGGCTTTGACTGGGTCGTCGTCCCGGTGCGGGAAACGCTTGAGAAATACTGGCGCGGCGTGTTGCTGGTGCCGGAACGGCAAGTGATGATTGGCCGCCTCGACGGCTCTATCGCCGCTGCCTGCCAGCTGGTCAAACCTGCCTTCAATAACGAGGCCGGGGCCCACAATGCCGTATTGACGACGTTTTTTGTGGCCCCCTGGGCGCGGGGGCAGGGCCTCGCTCGCGATATTCTTGAAGCCCTTGAGGCCCGTGCCCTGGAATTGGGTTTCACCCAAGTCAGCCTCGATGTTCGGGAAACCCAAGAAGCGGCGCTCAAACTTTTTGAAAGCACCGGCTACCAGCGTTGGGGCATCAAGGAACGATACGCCCAAGTTGATGGCAAATACGTTCGCGGGTTTTTCCATACCAAGACACTGGACGGCGCATGATTCTCTACCCTGCCATCGACCTGAAAGATGGCATGTGTGTGCGTTTGAAACGGGGTGACATGGAAGACGTGACGGTCTTCAACGATGACCCCGCCGCACAGGCTAAATTATTTGCCGATGCCGGATTCGAATGGCTGCATCTGGTCGACCTCAACGGCGCGTTTGCGGGTCAGCCGGTAAACGGTGACGCGATCAATTCTATACTCGCCACGACGGCATTGCCGGTTCAGCTCGGCGGCGGCATTCGTGATCTCGACGCGATGCGGACCTGGATCAAAGCCGGTGTGACGCGACTGATTTTGGGAACGCTCGCGGTCAAGGACCCGGACTTGGTGCGAAAAGCCGCGAAAGAATTTCCGGGACGGATCGCCGTTGGTATCGATGCGCGGGACGGCATGGTTGCTGTTGAAGGCTGGGCCGAATCGTCCGACATGGCCGCCGATGATCTTGCCCGCGCTTTTGAAGATGCGGGCGTTGCCGCAATCATTTACACCGACATCGCGCGGGATGGGATGATGGCCGGCGTCAATGTTGAGGCGACCCTTCAGTTGGCGAAATCCGTTTCGATTCCGATCATTGCGTCGGGCGGTGTTGCGTCGGTTGACGATATTATTTCACTTCGCGCCCATGAAAGTTCCGGCATCGCCGGGGCAATTATTGGCCGCGCCCTTTATGACGGTGGGCTCGATCCGAATGCTGCGCTTCTGGCGGCGAACGGCAAGTAACTTAGAGAGTAAAAAGGATAAATGTTGAAAGCACGAATCATTCCCTGCCTCGATGTCAAAGATGGCCGCGTCGTCAAAGGCGTAAACTTTGTCGACCTAGTCGACGCCGGTGATCCGGTGGAGCAAGCAAGCCTTTACGACCAACAGGGGGCCGACGAACTCTGCTTTCTCGATATCACGGCCAGCCATGAAAACCGCGATACAATTTTTGATGTCGTCGGGCGTACCGCCGAAAAATGCTTCATGCCGCTAACGGTGGGCGGCGGCGTGCGCTCGCTTGAGGACGTGCGAAAGCTGTTGCTTGCCGGTGCCGATAAAGTTGCCATCAACACGGCGGCGATTGAAAATCCAGCACTGGTTCAGGATGCGGCCAAGAAATTCGGTTCGCAATGCATTGTCGTTGCCATCGACGCAAAGCGCACCCAACGCGGCGCGTTCGAGGTCTTCACCCACGGCGGCCGGCGGGCAACCGGGACCGATGCAATTGCTTGGTCAAAACGTGTCGCCGAAGCCGGTGCTGGCGAAATTTTGCTGACGTCGATGGACCGGGACGGTACTCGAAAGGGCTACGATATTGAGCTGACGCGCGCTATCGCCGACGGGGTCGGAATACCGGTGATCGCGTCCGGCGGTGTCGGCACGCTCGATCATCTGGCGGAAGGCATTCTTGAAGGCCACGCCACGGCGGTTCTGGCGGCATCGATATTTCATTTCGGCGAATATTCGATTAGTGACGCAAAAGAGCACTTGCGCAAACGAGGTGTGCCGGTTCGCGACTGACGCGGCGTGTTCGCAAGCGCCGCTTCCGGGTTCCACCGCGAGGGCGGCTGCTCGTGAATTGCCCGAACCGGTGACAGGGTTGCGGCTTTCTGATAACCACAGCGTGCAGCCCGGCCCACCCTAATTTCAAGGACCCCTTCGATGGCGGATTCTGGCGACATTCAGGTTCTGGAACGCGTTTTTGCGATCATCGAAAGCCGTAAAGGGGCCGATCCGAAAACGTCCTATGTGGCCAAGCAATTCGCAAACGGCCGCGGAAAAATCGCCCAAAAGGTCGGCGAAGAGGCGGTCGAAACGGTGATCGCGGCAATGGAAGACGACCACGGCGAAGTGGTCTACGAAAGCGCCGATCTCCTGTTCCAGCTGATGGTGCTGTGGGCCGAAACCGGCGTGAAACCAGCCGAGGTATTTGCCGAGTTGGAGCGTCGCGAAGGCGTCTCCGGGCTCGACGACATTACCGCCCGGAAGGCGGCCAAACAGGCGCACAGGGATTCAAAGGCGTAAGCAACAGATTCCAAGACGTAAGCCCGAAAGGCGCGGCTGATGTACGATCCTGAGAATATATTTGCAAAAATTCTCCGCGGCGAAATCCCCTGCAACAAGGTTTTTGAAGACGATCATGCGCTCGCCTTCCGCGATATTGCGCCCCAAGCCCCGGTCCATGTGCTGGTGATTCCAAAAGGCGCTTACGTTTCGATGGACGATTTTTCCGAAAATGCGTCGGACGCCGAGATCGCCGGATTTATTCGCGCCGTCGGCCAGGTCGCGCGTGAACTCGGGCTGGTGGAGCCGGGCTACCGGTTGCTCGCCAATCACGGGCCCGATTCGCATCAGGAAGTGCCGCACCTGCACGTGCATATATTTGCGGGCCAGCCGCTTGGCCCGATGTTGACCACCAAGACTTGACCCGCAAAAAATGACCAACTCGAACGAAAACTCTAAGTCGCACCGCCGGGCG
>JAPYRS010000025.1:0-5530 GCA_029936875.1 Alphaproteobacteria bacterium
CCGTGTACTTATGGCTCCACGGATCGTCTTCGGTTGCGTTTGCCAGCATCGTCTCCGAATCCCAAACGTAGAGACCAAAGATTGTCAGCATCGGCAGGATCATCTTGTTCGGTGCATCGAGCTGGAACTGGACGGTGTAGTCATCAATCTTGGTGACTTCACTGCCGAGAACCCGTGCATCCGGAGACGGCGCAGGTTCGCCAGCTGCTTTCGCTTTGGCAGCCGCAGCGCGGGCGCCAAACACGGCCGGTGAGAAGTTTGCAATCGAGGCAAAGTTCGAAAGGAACCAGGCGACCGGTGCCGCGCCACTGACGGATTTGCCACGCGCGAACGTGTAAAGCACGTCATCGGCGTCGAACGTAGTGCCACCGCAACCCTTGACGCCCTGGCGTAACTTGAACGTCCAAGTCAGCTTCTCTGCATCCCAGGTCCAGGATTCGGCGAGCTTCGGCGTGAACTTGGTGTAATCGAGCAGCGTCACACCTTCGTCGTTGATCCCAGCAACTGCATAATCGATCAACGGCTCCTGAAGATTGACCCACGCCGTTTGACTGGCGTTGTGGGTGCTGCCTTTGCCATCGGGATCGAGGGTAAAGGGCACATCTCCAGTAAGATAAAGAAGCGTTTTCTGGGCCTCTGCCGAGCCACCGACAGACACACCCACAAGTAACGCAGCGGCGGCGACCGCCGACATAAATAATTTCATCTATAACCTCCCCATACGCCCTGTTTACCGGGCCTTTCATGCGAACTTCACTCTCCCGGCTCAGGCCCCGGGTGTCAAGGCTGAACGGGGCGGACTAATTCAATTAAGGGGCCAGAATTCAGGCGCTGAGACCTGGACGGCGGGAAAAGGACCGAGGAAATTAATCCTCGTAGGCGAGCACCGTCTCAAAATCGGCATGTAGCACCCCAGCTTCGACCTTTACCGGGTAGCGCAGGAGATCGACTTCCGCCTCGCCGGTCGTTTCACCGGTTCGCATGTCCCATTGCCACATGTGAAATGAGCAGGTCACGGTGGCACCGTCGCAAAAGCCGTTGCTGAGCGGTTCGTCCATATGCGGGCAAAAAAGTGGGTAGACGAAATATTCCTCGCCGGCGCGGGTCACTGCGACCTTCACACCGCCGACCTCATGTTCCGTCACGGCGTTATCTTCGAGATCACCGACCGCGCACACTTCTTTCCACACACTCATCGAACTGCCTTTCAAATAACCAAACCCTGCTCGGGCAAATAACCAAAGTCTGCTCAGCCGTTGGCGCCCGGCTCATTTCTGATGGCGCCCGGCATATCACTAATGACGCCCGGCTAATCTCTAATGGCGAATGCCCGCCCTTATAGCGATTACCTGTTCCTATTGCGATTGAGATTTGATTTGGGTTTTAGCTGAATTTGTCAAATCGAATTCGTTGCGGCGGCACGCGGGCGTCCTGCATCAAGAGGCGCGTACCGGCCTCGACCATCACCGGCGGTCCTGCAAGGAAAGCCAGGACACTTTCAAATGGCGACCTATCCGCCACCGCCTCAAAACGCGCGCGATAATCCGCGACCGCGACTTCGTGCACCCAGCCCTCAAGAAAACGAATGCCGGGCCAATCGGCAGGTGCTTCATTCGGCGGCGATTCTTCCGAGAGCACAACGGTCGCAGTCAGTTTTTCCGGGTACGCGGCGGCGAGCGCCTGAATTTCCGTCATCGAATAAGTGTCAGTGACCGTGCGGACCCCGAAATAAAGCGACACGGATTTGCGACGGAGTAAGCCCGACGCGTCAGCGGCGGCGAGGATCGAGAGCATTGGTGCAAGCCCCGACCCGCCAGCAATCAGCAAAAGATCGTTGTCGTCTTCCGGATACAGAGCCGCTTTGCCGAGCGGCCCGAACAAACGAACCTCATCCCCAACGTGATCGCTCTCGAGCCAATTCGATAACGCGCCGTTCGGCATGCGCTTGGCGGTGAAAATGATTTTTGCTTCCGGGGCCCCGTGAGTCGCCATCGATAAGCCGCGCCAACCCGTCACGCCCGCGACTTCCAAAAGCGCGAACTGACCAGCGACAAATTCGATTGGCTTATCGAGCGCAATTTCGAGCCGCACAACATCAGGGTTGAGGTCTTCCATTAACGAGACCGTGCCGTCGAACATATCCGGCACCGGTGTGACGTCCCCGATCCGCCCGCGTACGGCCAATTCACAATTCCCTTTGGCCTCGGACTGACACATGAGGATTTCATTGCGGTCAGCTTTCAAATAGCGGTGGCCGGGCGCATCGGCCCATCCAGGATCAACATCCCCTTCCGTGAGACTAGCCTTGCAGGTGCCGCACGACCCGGTCGCACATTCAAACGGAAGTGCGAGGCCTTGGCGAAGACCGGCGTGGAGAATTTTTTCGCCCGGTTCGACTTCGAACGTGTGCTCGGAGCCCCGCGCTGTCAGGTGAATACGCAGCGTCCCACTTCCTTCAATTCGTTGAGGTTACGGCTGTTAGATGGGCAGATGCGAGCCGATTCCAAGTTCCCGCGTTTCCAACTTGGCGTTGCGCTCGGTCAGACGCGGACCGTCTGCGGTATCGACCAACACGTCATGGTAATGACCGACCGCAAAGAGACGCGAGCTGCCATCGGGATCGGTATGCGTCACCTGGATTGATGACGTGACGCGAACGGTTCCGTTTTCGCCGGGCTCGACGGTGTAGACCGTGGCGTGGCGGTGCAGGCTGCCGAGGCGGCGGACGTGATCGGGGACATTTTCAAGCAAGGCGGCAAGCCCGTCCCGGTCATGGCTTAGCCAGATCATTTCCTTGCGGATTTCGGGACTGTAAGCGGTGATCCAATAGTGGAATTCCGGCGCGAACAATTCGAGATAGCCGTCGAAATCTTCCTGATCGAGGCGCAGGCAGGTTTGATAAACGGTCTGCGCGACCGCGTTCCACTTCAGCGACATCGTCAGGATGCCTCGGAACGATTTACGGGATTGCTGGCGGGCCGCCCCATGCGGCGACTCCATTCCTCGTAGAAGTTACGGAGGATGCCGTCGTCTTGGCCGTGGCCGTCTTCGTCGCGGGCGATGTTCTGATGTTTGGCCGCGCCCGTACGGAACGACACGCCACACATTTCGGCGGCAAATGCATCTTCTGGCACGTTGCGCCCGAACGGGCCCCAATACGCGTTGTGATGTTCGATCCGCATCATGCGATCGGCATCGGAATCGCCTTTGAGGCCGAGGCCCCGGCATTCGAGAACCGCACGACCGGGGCTGATCGGCATGATCGTGTCGATTCGAATTACGGTCCCGCGCGCAATGATTGTTGAGTTCGGAAAAATTTCGAAGACGCGAAGATCGTTGGGATCAAGTCCCGGCAAGGTCGACGCAACATCGCGTTCACCCCAACCTTTGTAACCGCCGTACTTCGCTTTGACGCCGCCAATGCCGGCATGTCCATTCTTGTGAAGGTCAAAATTCCGGTCCTTCATGGCGCCGGCCGAAACCTGCGTTTTACGGAGCGTGACGTGCATAACCTCGTGATAGATGTCGAGATTGGTTTCGATCCACGACTTCCAGTTCGATTCGAGGATCGACCGGTTGAAATGAAAAACCTCGAGTTCGCCGGTGCCCATCACGGGCTCGAACGGCTTTAACGCATCGCCGAAATAGGATTCGAGCGATTCGGCGTCGTCGTCCAAATTGACAAAAACAAGGCCGAGTTTTGATTCGGTGCGAACCTCGCGAAGTCCGCAATCTTCTTTTTTAAGGCCGGTTGGGGCATAGCCGTCTTCACGCGGAATATCGATGCAGGCGCCCTCGGTATCGTAACTCCAGTGATGATAAAAACAGGTGAAGCGCTTGGCGTTGCCAGAAGGGTCGTTGACAATTTTTGCGCCGCGATGCGAGCAGGCATTCACAAAAGTTCGAATGGTGCCGTTGGCGCCGCGGCTCACCACCAGGGGCTGGCCCGCGACTTCGAATGTCCGAAAATCAAAAACCTCTGGAATTTCGCTTTCATGGCAGGCGAGCTGCCAAGTTTTGCCGAAGAGGTGCTGTTTCTCTTCTTCGAAGATCGTTTGATCGCTGTAGACGAGGCCACTAACCCTGTGTGTGGCGGGTAAATTTGGGCCTGCCTCCCAGGCAGCGGCAGTTCGCGAGGTCATCGGACGCAGCTCCGTGTTGAATTGAGCGAAGAAATCAAAATAGGCCAAGGCCCCAATTGAATCCAGCGGTTGGCCGGAAATTCGGCAGCAGGGGTAACCTTGATTGATTTTTCTGAACGGTAACAGGAATTATTTCCCGGCAATGCCGAGCTGACCGAGGCGCCATTCAAAGACATCGATGCGGTCCTGACCAAAAAACGGTTCGCCGCGGACTGCGAGTGTCGGCACACCCCAATGGCCGATCGAATCGAGGCGCTCACCGTCCATTTTTATCTGAAGGTCATGTCCAGCCGGGTCGGCCGAGACATCGCCTTCGAGCGTGGCCAAATCCAAATCCGCCTGAGCCAACGCATCATTGAGGCGATCGCCCTTGTCCCAGGGCCGGTCCCCGCCTGCCCAAAGCAGCCGACCGACAGCGCCGACAAACGCGAGACCCTGACCGCGGCGTTCGGCCGCAATTCCAAGACGGGACAACCGGCCGATGTGGGGCTGGATGTCAGCGGTTTTTCGCGGACGATCGGTTCGAAAAACCACGGGATCGGGTTCCGGCCATTGGAACGGCATGCCGACAAATTCGGCGACCCGCTCGACATCACTTCGATTGTAGGAAAAGCGGGCCGGCGGTTGACCTTCAAAATAATCCGGTTTCCGAATGGCGAGCGGCATCACAACCCTGATCGATAGATCAATCTCGAAGCGCACCTCCAGCGTCTCGATCCGTTCGAGGCTGAGATAACAGTAGGGGCTCCGAAACGAGCAAAACAGATCGACAGGTTCGCGGGCCATTTTCAAAATCCTCGTAGGGGTTGCGGTTTCTTGCACTTGCAATGTGCTCGCAATTGCCAGGTGCTTGCCTCGCGAACCGTAAACCGAGACGGGATGTGCGAAAAGGTCTCGACGCGCAAAGGTGCCCTTGAATCCGATAACAAGGTGGTGCCACGAAAAAAGCGGTGGCCAAATGACCACCGCTTAATCCGTATCTAACATCGGTTCCTAAACTGTCCGGCGCTGCCCGAACCGGTCGTAAACGACCAGTGTTGAAGGCGGCGCGGAAGAACCCGTGTTAGGCGCTACCTTTTTTTTCGAGCTGTCTTCCGCTTGGCAGGTTTCCGCTTTGCGGGTTTCCGTTTCGCGGCCGTCTTGCGTTTGGCCGGTTTGCGCTTTGCGGGTTTCCGCTTCGCTGCCGTCTTGCGCTTGGCGGGTTTCCGCTTGGCGGGTTTCCGCTTGGCGGCCGTTTTGCGCTTGGCGGGTTTCTTCTTAGCCGCTGTCTTGCGCTTCGCGGGTTTCTTCTTAGCCGCTGTCTTGCGCTTCGCGGGTTTCCGCTTGGCAGCAGTTTTCCGCTTGGCGGGTTTCCGCTTGGCGGGTTTCCGCTTGGCGGGTTTCCGCTT
>JAPYRS010000025.1:5630-25604 GCA_029936875.1 Alphaproteobacteria bacterium
TTTTCCGCTTGGCGGGTTTCCGCTTGGCGGGTTTCCGCTTGGCGGGTTTCCGCTTCGCTGCTTTGCGCTTGGCGGGTTTCCGCTTCGCTGCTTTGCGCTTGGCGGGTTTCTTCTTCGCTGCTTTCCGCTTCGCCGGTTTCTTCTTCGCTGCGGCTTTGCGCTTTGCTGGTTTCTTCTTCGCTGCGGCTTTGCGCTTTGCGGGTTTCCGTTTCGCGGCCGTCTTGCGTTTGGCCGGTTTGCGCTTTGCGGGTTTCTTCTTCGCTGCTGTTTTCCGCTTAACTGGTTTCCGACGGGCGGTCTTACGCGCGGCCGGTTTCTTTTTCTTGGCTGCTGGCTTCCGCTTTACTGTCTTGCGGGCCGCTGCCAACTCAACAACTTTCGCCATAGGAACCCTCCTAGTGATGGCAAGGCTACTGAAGTGATCCGGTAAATTATCCAGACACTCAACTACTAGAGTCAGAATATTACTAAATTACTTACTAATCGTCACGACATCGGCGCTAGAAAACAGCAAGACCACGCTGCTCCAATCTTTGCCGAGTCCTATCGCCGGAAGTAGAGAATCCACGCATCAAGTAAACATTTTCTTAGCAAGTGGCTTTGCACCCGAATCGAGTTCCTGATCGTCCAAGTAAAGCAAATTCAGGACGAGATGAATCGGCGGCGGGATTAGTCCGATCGACGATCAATACTTTGACCAAAAGCTGACCGTTAATCAGAGCAAGGACAGGCTAAATTCTCGTCCTGTCACGCTCAAGTCATTTTATAAAAAGTGTTTATATTTCAATAGGTTAATTAGCATCTGGATTCGCGGTTTCTCTTTAGCCAATGATTTTAGTAGAGCTCCGGCCGCAGGAATCCGTAGATTCGCCCAATCTCACCACGGCGTAGGCCGTGCACTGCCGGGTGCATTTCAATTTGGCCGGCGAAGGTTGCGTATGTCGAAAGCGATCGTGACGGTGAAACCTTACAGCCAGGTTCGCCGCACACGGCACCCGCAAAGTGGTTTGCTGCACTGCAAAATTACGATTTGTGGAGTGCGATTATTTTGCAACAGTAGCGAAAAATAATTTCCGCGAGATTCAATTTTGATCGTCACTGCGAAAAAATGCGCATTCACGCGTCAATTCGCGCAGCATTAATGTTTTACGGCATTACAATTTTTTTCGCGCTGCGCACCGAAGTTTGCCCGCAAAAATTTTCCGGTCAGACGCCGCGCAAATAATTAGGCATGCGTTTATCGGGTCGCGGCGCGCGAAGAAAATTCCAAAACGCGATCGTGCGCGGTATTTGCGTCGGCTTCGTTGTAAACGTCCATGCCGATCCTGGTGAATCCGTGATCGGATTTTGGGTAATCAAAAATCTCGACGCCGTTGTTACCTTTGAGTGCGGCCTTAACTTCGGCAACGGCCGGCTGGGTCACCCATTTATCGAGTCCGCAGAAATGTAACTGCAAAGGTTTTGATACCGCGTCGGCCACTTCAAGCCGCGTCTCTAAGCGAACACCGTGGAATGAAATGCTGCCACGAATATCGAGCCGGGACGCCGCGAGATAGGCGTAGAGGCCGCCGAGGCAATAGCCGAGAACAAAAACATCGCCTGAACATTCGGGGCGCACTCGCAATGCTTCGACGCAATGACCAACGTCGCCGACACTTTGGTCGTCATCTAGTTTGTTGCGGGTCGCGAACGCGTCGTCCCAGCCTTGGCCCTCGTAACCAAAGTCCGCCCCCGGCGCGACTCGCCAATAAAGATCGATCGCCATCGAGGCGAAGCCCTGGCCGGCAAAAAAATCGACCCGGTTCCGGATGAACTCGGTGACGCCGAATATTTCGTGCAAAATGATCAAGCCCGGGGACGCGCCTGAATCCGGCGCCGTGAAAAACGCGCCGATTTCGCCGCCGCCGGGGCCGGGGATTTTCAGACGTTCAGGCATTCGAGCTTTCTCAACTTCGGACGACTAGCCGCCGCTTGGCGCGTTCGGCTGGGTCACACCGATCAGGCTGTCGCGGGTGACAAGGTCGGCAAGCTCGGCCTCGGAAAGACCATCTGTACCGTCCGGTCGCGCCGGCAGCACGAGGTAGCGCATGTCGGCAGTCGAATCGACGACCTTTATTTCGACATCGTCGGCGAGCTCGGTTCCAAATTCACGCAAGACGGCACGCGGCTCGACCACAACGCGGCCTCGATATTCGCGGCTCTTGTACCAACTCGGCGGCATGCCGAGCAGCGTGCGCGGATAACACGAACACAGCGTGCAGACGACAACGTGCTGCAGCGTCGCGGTGTTTTCCAAAACGACAAGATTGGGCGCAGGCCCAACATCGATTCCAAGTTCCTCGATCGCGGCTTTGGAATCGTCCAACAGGCGCGCCCGGTATGCGTCATCAACCCAAGCGTGGGCAACGACTTTGGACCCGTTGGCCGGGTCTTTTCTGTCCATCGCCTCGACAGCGATCCGAATGTCATCTGCCGTAAAGACACCCTTTTCGATCAGCAGTTCGCGCAATGCGCGCTCAAGAATTTCAAATTCCGTAGCCGCCAGACGATCTTCATCAGGTTGGGGCGGGTTGCCGCTGTGATCGTGTTCTTCAGTCATTTGATCATTCCAATAATGATGTCCACCGAGGCTGGATTATTCCGCGCCGGGTTCAAGCCAGTGCTGATAGATGTCGGCAAGGACGGAATCTTTGGGTGAACCGTCATAATTGTCCCAAACTTCGGTTTGGGAAAAACGCACGAGATAAAGCGGCATCTTCGGAAAACCCTGACCGCCAAAGGCGAGGTCTTCCGGGTTCCGGTACACGCCGTGCAACTGTTCGATCACGCCCGACTTCCCACGCAGAAATGTAGGCGTCCGAATGTGGCCAGGGGGATCGCCGGTTTTGACCTGCACGTGCTGGCCAGCCGTAAAGGCCGGTGCAACTTCCTGATCGCTCATGACCCCGCCTTGGCGCCGACGTTGTCCATACCCTCGGCCCGAATGCTGGAGATGCGATCCGATATTTCGGATTCCGTGAGGATGCCTTTCTCGACAACCAGTACCGACATCGCGCGGGCCCACTTATTGTAATAAGCAAAGTTCGCGTAATCTTCCGGCGACAGCGATTCGATAGCGCGCCGCATTTCATCAATTCGGTAAGTTTTCCGGCCGCTCGCACCCATCAGCATCTGCATCGCATCGACAGTGCGCTCGGTATCTGTTGGCACATGTTCGCTGCGGTCAATCGAGCCAAGGATCTGGCCGCCGATGTCATGGGGTCCGGGCATGGGCGTATTACAGGCGGAAGCAGAGGAAACGTCAACGCCTGCTTCATACTCGAACCAATTTCAGGTACGCCGCCAAGCTTTCACTTGACGATATGCAGTAGCTGAAATTACGGTCAGACCATGATTGAAAATGATTCAAAAGAAACCGTCTTTCACGTGGCCGTAGCCGTGCGAGACCTTGCCGAAGCGCGAGATTTTTATCTCAATAAAATGGGCTGCACCGAAAGCCGGGACGGCGCCACCGACCAGTACGGCGTGTTCGACTTTTACGGCGCCCAGCTGGTGGTGATTGATGCGCCCGCTGTTGCCAACAAACCGGCCTTCACCACCGAGCCGGTGGAACATTTCGGCATCATTTTGCATTGGGACGATTGGCACGCGCTCGCCGACAAGGTGAAGGCAAGCGGCGTGGAATTTTCGGTGGCGCCGAACATCATCGACCACGAAGGATTGGGCGAAGTCGGCAACTTCTTCGTCTGTGACCCGTCCGGCAATGCGCTTGAGTTCAAGTCCTACCGGGATCGCACAAAAATCTTCTAACGCCTTAGCGCAGCTCTCGGCACGAGGAAAGTTATGACCACCGCCGGACCGCATCTCCTCAGGACACTCGCGATACTGGTGGCGGTGCTCGGGATGGTGATGTTGCTCGCGCCCGATCCAGCCCATTCCGATCAAATCGATGGCCACTGGTGCTCCAAGGACGGACGCTTGATGTCGATCTAAGGTCCGAAGATTGTGGCTCCGGGCGGGAACCGAATTGACGGCGATTACACCCGCCACTCATTCACCTATACCGTCCCCGAAGATGAGCCAGGCGAAGGCGGAACGGTAGCGATGCGTCAGCTCAACGATCAGACAATCGAAGTCCTGCCTGAGGGTGCGACGAAAACCCAGCTGCGGCGCCGCTGTTCGGCGCCAACGGCCTGATTTGGGCGCCGCCTAGAATTCCCGGTCTCTGAAGGCCTTGAAGCGCGCCTTTTCGGCGGCGGCTTCCGGCTCAAGCTCCGAATCCCATAATTTCGAGACGTAGCGGTCGCCGTTCTTGCCGTTCGATTGATCGGACGTGAGATAGAGGATCGGCGGCACCATGATTTCAGGCTTAAACAGATTGCCGTCGGCGCCGGAGCGGCCGGGCGTTCCGACCTCGCCCGGGATCATCGCCGTATCAGTGGCCCCGCCCGGGATCAGAATGTTGACGGTGACGCCGGTATCTTCGGCATCCTGCGCCATGATCACGGTTTCACCTTCGACCGCCCATTTCGATGACCCGTAAGGGGCGTAGCCGGCCCGTTGCATGGTGATGAGGCTTGTTGAGACATTGACGATTCGCCCCCAGCCCTGCTTCACCAAATGTGGCATGGCTGCGTGCGCCATCTGGAAGGGGCCGTTCACATTGGTGTCGATAATCATGCGCCAGATATCGACATCGATTTCCCAGAAGCGCGGCCGTTCCTTCACGAAATTCTTGCTGACATAACTCATGCCGCGACCGGCGTTGCTGACCACCACATGAAGGCCGCCCAGCTTTTCGATGGTCTCCGCGATCACGCGGCGGCAATCATCATTCGAGGTGACATCGGCCTTAAGCGGCAGCACACAATCGGGGCCGCCAATTTCACGGGCGTCGGCGGCGGTTTTTTCAAGCTCACCACCTTCGCGGGATGCCGTGATCGTCACTTTCGCACCGGCACCAACGAGGCCGAGCGCCATAGCCCGGCCAAGACCGCGCCCGCCGCCTGTTATCACCACTACTTTTCCGGCAATCGTCGGATCCGCCATTGTATTGATCTCCCTGAAAATCTTTTGTCGTTGGGCGTCGGTCCGCCCCAATTGCCGTGGTTATAGGGCGGCGCTCGCGACCCGGCAACCAGCGAAACACCGCGAGACATCGCCCACGAAGCCGTGAAGCCTGCGCACTTGCGGTCGCCTGCCAGCAGGAGCCACGATGGCTTAAATGACGAACAGGCCAACCGGAAAAGATGGCGATAGGAGATAGACATGACCGAGCTACAAGCAACGCCAAGAAAAGTGAAGAAGTACGACATCATGACGCCGACCGGTTCAGACGAATATGTGGTTGTGATTGAGGACAGCCCACGGCGCGTTCGTGCCATGTTCAACGGTGCGACTATTGCCGATTCAGTGCAGATGAAAATGATGCACGAGACCCGGCACATTCCGGTCTACTATTTTCCGATTGAAGACGTGGACATGTCGTTGCTCACGCGGACCGATCATTCGACCCACTGCCCGCACAAGGGCGACGCCTCTTACTGGTCGGTGAATGTCGGCGATAAAACCGCCGAGAACGCCGTCTGGACTTACGAAAATCCGATGGATCATGTGCCCGACCTAAAAGGCCTGGTCGGCATTTACTGGTCGGAGATGGATCACTGGTACGAGGAAGACGAGGAAATCGTTATCCACGCCCGCGACCCCTACAAACGGATCGATACGGTCCTATCCAAACGCCACGTCGAGGTGAAATTGGGCGGCGAGATTGTCGCCAGTTCAAAGGCCGCGACCTTCCTGTTCGAGACCGGGATGCCGACGCGGTATTACATCCCCAAGGAAGATGTCCGGGCCGATGTTTTGAGCGAAAGCGACCTTCGGACCGGGTGCCCGTACAAGGGCAACGCCAACTATTATTCGGTCGATGCGGGCGGCAAGACGTTTGAAAACATCGTCTGGTACTACCCCGACCCAATCGCCGAAATCCCGAAAATCAAGGACCTGCTTTGTTTCTTCAACGAGAAGGTTGATGCGATCCACGTCGATGGTGTCGAGATCCCGAAGCAGCGAAGCCCCTGGTCGGAAGACTAAGAAACGGCTGATTTGATAGCGTTTGTTTCTTGGCCGATCAGGTGCGAGGTTGCGCGGCGCTGATCGCCCATTGATCCAACAATCTGGCCCAAAAATGGCCGTACAATGGCGGCGAAAAATCACGCCTCAATTAGGAGAGACCCGATGTCATCGAAAGCCACACTGCCTGAACTCATGGCCCGTCCGGGTATCATCACCGTGCCAGGCGGCGGCACGGCCATGGAACTGCGCCTGATCGAACTGGGCGGCTTTGATGCGGGCTACGTCTCAGGATATGCCACCGCGGCCGCCGTTTACGGTGTGCCTGACGTCGGGCTGATTGCCTATAACGAAGTTGAAAAGAATGTCACCGACATCCGTAATGTCACCACCATCCCGCTGATCGTCGATTGCGATACCGGTTACGGCGACGTCGCCAATGTCATGCGCACGGTTCGCGGATTGGAGCAGGCCGGTGCGGCAGCGCTTCAGTTTGAAGATCAGCAGTGGCCAAAAAAATGCGGCCATATGGAAGGCAAAAAGATCGAGCCGGTGGAAATCGCCGCCGCCCGTATTCGCGCAGCCGTTCAGGCGCGCCGAAATCCTGACCTCTTGATTATCGCCCGCACCGATGCGCGCTCGCCGATGGACCTTGATGCCGCACTCGAACGGCTCAAAATCTACAAAGAAGCCGGCGCCGACATTCTGTTCATGGACGCAATTGAAACGGCTGCCGAGATGGAGCGCATGGCCGCCGAGCTCGACGGCCCGCTGATGGTCAATATGTCTGAATCAGGCAAGACACCGCTGATGCCGGTGCCGGAACTTGAGGCGCTTGGCTACAAGATCGTAATTTTCCCGTCGAGCATGATCCGCGTGATGATCCGCCAACTGACGCAATTCCTGACCGACCTCAAGGCAAACGGCACCTCTGAGCCCTGGCTCGACCGGATGGCGACATTGGATGAGACCAACGCTGCCCTTGGCTTGCCGGAACTAAATGAAATCGGCGAGCGTATCCGCGCTGCCTAAGCCGTAGTTGCGCAATTTCCAGATTGCGCTGCCTAGGCCGCCATTTGACTGAAGGCATGACTGAGGATCGCGGCGGCGACTTCGTCCGGATGGGTAAGCGGCGACATATGTCCGGCGCCTTCAATGACAATGTGCGATGCACCGAGAATCTCTTTCCCGAGAATCTCGGCGGTGCGGCGATCCGGGTCACGCGTTTCTGAGCCGGAAATAACACATACCGGCAGGCGGATCTGGCCGCAGCGTTTGATCGTCATCGAATTTTCCAGATTGGCGTGAAAGGCGTGCACCGTCGCGTCGGTCTCCTTCATCCTTGCCTTACGGACTTTGTCAGGCAGCGCATCCCACGATCCCTCGCCGCTGTAGCGATCGATGAAAGCCCGCCACGCGGCCTCCATATCACCGGCTTCCACACGGGTTCGAAAGCCTTCTTCCGAAGACGCGTACTCCTCATAGAGAGCGGTTTCGCGCGCATCGCGTAAAAGACGCGGCAACACCGGTTCAATCAGTGTGAGTGACGCGATCTGGTGCGGATACCGGGTTGCGTACCGGATCGCCGCCGAGCCACCATATGAATGCCCGACGACATGTATCCGGCCACCGAGATCGGCAGCGAATGTCGCCATCAGATCGCCGTAGATGTCATGGTCGAGCGGATCCGGTCCGCTAAATAGGTCGGAAGCGCCGTAGCCAAACATGTCGAGCGCGATGCGCCGGAAGCCTTTTAGCTGCGGCCCGATCTTGTCCCAGTGGCGGCTGGAGCTGCCGCCGGAGTGGAGCAACACCATCGGTTCGCCTTTGCCATCGTCGCGGTAACTGACTTTCAGGCCTCTAAAATTTATCTTTTTCGCTATTCTTTTGCCTCTGAGCATTTGCCCGGTATCTGGGTGCTGCTGGATCGACCGGATCGCCCCAAGATTGCCTTGTTGTGCACCATCAGGGAACCCGGCTTCTTAGCCAAATCGAAGCCCGGATTCTTAGTTAACAACACTATATTTAGTGTCTCCGACAGGTTTTCTATCAATTTGTAGATTCAGGCTGTGTTTACTTCGATTCCCAAGAAATCGCCCACTCGGCATGATTTCTCGGGTGTGCCACGCTCGAAAGGTAGTAATGCCTGAAAATCGCAGATTTCAGCGCCGAAATCCGAAAATTCCCGGCAAATTGAGGTTCCGAAAAACAAAGACAAGAATTGGCCGCAAGAAATTAAATTCGCCGGTCGCGGCGATAAGTCAATGAAACTTCTATTTTTTATAATATTCGGAAGCCCTAACCTTGCTTCAAATACGATGTTCCTAAACGTCCAAAGTGTAAGTCTAGAAAATAGAGTGGTTTAGACTATGACAAAATGGCACCGGACCCTATTTAACTGAATCATGTCTTGAATTGTTATTGACAAGAGGAAAATGCTCCGCCTACCATCCTGACCGCTGCCTAGCAGCAGGTCAGGGGGGCGAGCACGCCCGGCGGGTTTTTTGGCACGCTCCCCTTACTGGTGAATGCCACCAAGGGGGAATACATGCCTGACTGGCTTGAGAAGGTTAAGGGATGGGTTAATCGGATTACCGAATTGGGTCTTGGGCTTATTGCTCTCGGCATCATTTTGCAAATCCTGTTTGGCTCACATGTACAGTTCGTTACAGGAGACATCGTCGGCAATTTGACTGGTCTTATTGGATCGTTGGGTGACAACGGTTTGGTTGGGTTGATCTCATTGGCGATTATTATTTGGCTATTCCAGAAGAAGTAATAGCTGGAAATCTGTTCGAACGGATTTTGAGAATTGAGCCCGGTCCCATGCCAGCTTTGGCGGTATGGGGCCGGGCTTAGTTTTGTCCGGAACCCTGCTGTTTCTGTATTTGACGTAACCGAATGGCCGCTCGCCCAGGCGCCTAATCTGACCCGCCACCAATCCGGTAGCCCGAAATGACCGAGCGCCAAGGCAAGAGCCGCCCGAAAGGAAAAGTCAAAAAGACCACCCGCAAATCCCTCGAAAATGTCGCGGTCTACTACCTTGGCCGCTATGACGCCCCTGCCCGTCATTTGAAACGGATATTGATGCGGCGGGTCGACAAATCGGCCCGCGTCCACGAGATCGACCGCGATGAAGCTGAGACCTGGGTCGACGAGGTTGTCGAAAAGCTGGTTGGCCAAGGATATGTCGATGACGCGCGTTATGCCCGCAATCGGGCGCGCAACCTTCTCGGCAACGGAAAATCTCAGCGCGCGATCGAAGCCGACCTTCGCGGCGGTGGGCTTGATCGCGACATCGTCGATACCGCCATGGCAGCCGTCATTGAAGTCGACAAATACGAGGCCGATCTCAGCGCTGCCTGGCGGCTCGCCCGGCGCAGGCGGATTGGGCCTTACCGATTGGAAGGTCGAGACACCCGCCGCGACAAGGATATGGGCATCCTCGCCCGGGCCGGGTTCAATTATTCGATCGCACGGTCCGTCATTGACGCCGATTCGACCGATTTGGACGAATAATCGCCGCGCTTTGCGTTTCGATTGGGTCCTGGTTTTCATAACCTCTATCGCTGGGCGCGCAAGGCGGGCGAAGCCCTTCAACCGCATCGTGAATCACCCTTCAAGTAGTCTCTGTCCATTGCGCGGCCAAGGATAACCTAAGCCTTTGCCAGCGGGGCACAAAACGGTAGAGTTGCGCTGGGAAACATCCCACCTTTCACGGGAGGAAAGTTATATGGGAACCTGGTTCAACAGGGGAGAAGGGTGGCGTCGGCGCTTTGCTGTATCCGCTCGCCAAGTCTTTACCGCAGCAGCGGCGGTGGCGATTGTCACACCGGCGCTTATTTTGTCTTCACCTGCCTTGAGTGCTGAACTCAAGGTTGGGATGCGCGAATTGCCAGCCGGTCGGGGTAACCCCTACCAAGGCTGTGTCTGCTCACCAGCAATTTTCGTCTGGTCGGCCATGTACCAGCAGCTCGCCAGTGTTGGTCTCGATGGTCGCGCCGTTCCGGTGCTGGCCGAAAGCTGGGAAGTTGTTGACGACCTGACCTGGCGTTTCAATCTTCGCCGGGGCATCAAGTTTTCGAACGGCGAATCGTTCAACGCCCACGCTGTAAAAGCAGCGTTCGATTTTCTCGCCTCTGACGAAGGCAAGACGTACTCGCAGTCTCGTTCGCTCGGCGTGTTTATTGCGTCAACGACCGTAATCGACGACTTCACCGTCGAGATCAAAACGCCGTCACCGCAACCGGTTTTGGCGAAGCTCACGACGACTCAGTCGATTCAGGCACCGAAGAACTTTGCTGATCTAGGCATTGAAGGCATTACCAACAATCCAGTTGGTACTGGCCCTTACGTCGTTACGTTCAAGGGTGAAGACGCCTCCGGCGTTCCATTCGCCAATTCGTGGACGACTCGGGCAAGCGTCGACAGCATCAAATTCATCGTCCTTCCAGAGGCCGCAGCGCGTAGCTTGGCGCTGGAATCCGAGCAGATCGATGTCAACGTTCAGCTTGGGCCTGATGAGTTCGGTCAAATTCGCGCCGCCGGTATGAAGGTCTTTGCCGCACCGTCAACGCGGACGATGGGTCTTTCGCTGATCACCACACGTCGCGGTGAGCCGGTAGAAGGTCCTTTGTCTGACATTCGTGTCCGTCAAGCCTTGAACTATGCGGTCGACAAACAAAAGGTCATTGACGCCATTTTTGGTGGCGTCGGCAGACCCGCGAGCCAAGCCGCGGTGCCGACAGCGTTCGGTTACAACAAAAGCATCACGCCCTACCCGTATGACCCGGAAAAAGCCAAAGCACTTCTGGCTGAAGCCGGCTACGGCGACGGATTTGCACTTGAATTCCGGGCGATTGTGACGAGCACCGATTTCCGCTTTGCTTATGAAGCCGCGGTGCAGGATCTCAACAAGATCGGCATTAAGGCAACCTTGATCGCCCAGCAATTCGGTGGTGACGGCGGTTGGCTGCAGCATTGGATCAAAGGCGATTGGCCTTATGACGGGTTTGGGTTCGGCAACGACCTGACCGGCCATCTGGACGGTGGTCTTTCGTTCGCACGTCACGTTTCGTGCACCAAACCTCAGCCTTACTACTGCAACCCGGCTGAGATGGATCTGATCGAAGCTGCCTATGTTGAATTCGACGTCGACAAACGTGAAGCCATGCTTCAGGAAGCGTTGAAGGTCAATGCCGCTAACGCACCGATCATCTACCTGATCGAGTTCGAAGAGGCGATGGGCTACAACCCGAAGATCACGAACTTCAAGAACGTGAACCTTTGGATTGCCTACAACGAACTTAACGTCCAATAACACCGGCCGCGGCTTGCCGCGGAAGGAACGAACAACTAAAGCCCCGCCCCTTCAAAAGGGTGGGGCTTTTTTTGTCGGTTTGATCGATTGCGCAACCCACCGTAAAAGACATCTCCAAAGGAAACTGACATGTCCCAGTCCTTCGTCCAGATCGATGCCTTCGCCGACCGCCCCTTCACGGGCAATCCTGCGGCGGTCTGTCTTCCTGATTCACCTCGGAGTGACGAATGGATGCAGGCGATTGCGGGCGAGTTGAACCTCTCGGAAACAGCGTTTCTCGAACGCCGCAACAACGGCTTTGGCCTCCGCTGGTTTACGCCCAAAATCGAAGTCGATCTCTGCGGCCATGCAACACTCGCAAGTGCGCACTTCCTTTGGGAAGCCGGGCAACTCAAGCGAGAAGAAACGGCCGTGTTCCAGACCAAAAGCGGCGAGCTGACGGCAACGATTGACGGCGACTGGATCGTGCTCGACTTTCCAGCTTTGAAGGTCGAGCCGGCACCGCCGCCCGCGGGACTTGAGGCGGCGTTGGGGGTGAATGTCATCGTCGCCGCGCAAAGTGAATTCGATATCCTGGCGGAAGTAGAGCCGGAAACCATCCTTCGCGAACTATCGCCGAATTTGTCCGCGCTGGCGGAAATCGAGGCCCGCGGCATCATTGTCACGGCAAAGGGCGACGGCGAGTTTGATTTCGTCTCGCGCTTTTTTGCGCCGCGCGCCGGTGTTCCTGAAGATCAGGTGACAGGTTCCGCCCATTGCGTTCTCACGCCCTATTGGTCGCATAAGCTCGGCAAATCCAAAATGCTGGCTTACCAGGCGTCCGCCCGCGGCGGCACCGTCCGGGTGTCGCTTAGTGGCGACCGCGTTAAGATTGGCGGCCAGGCCGTGACCGTCCTTGAAGGCACGTTCCGCTAAGTCATGGTTCTAATCGGAGAAAAAGAATGACCGATCCCTATCCCCGCGACCTGATCGGCCATGGCCGACATACGCCGGACCCAAAGTGGCCAAACGGCGCCCGATTAGCGCTCAGCTTTGTGCTTAATTACGAAGAGGGCGGCGAGCGCAACGTGCTTGACGGGGATCCCCATTCGGAAACCTATCTCGCGGAAGTACGGGATTTGCCGCCGATGCCGGGCCGTCGAAATCTTTTTGTCGAAGACCTTTTCGAATATGGCAGCCGCGCCGGTGTCTGGCGGCTGATGCGGCTTTTCGCCGATCGCCAAATTCCGTTCACATCCTGGTCGGTTGGCATTGCCCTAAAACGCAACCCGGAAGTTGCAAAGGCCATGGTCGAGGCCGGACACGAAGTGGCAAGCCATAGCTGGCGCTGGATCGACTATGACGGCATGCCTGAGGACGAAGAGCGCGAACACATACGTCTCGCGATTGAAACCATCAAAGACCTCACCGGCACCCGCCCAGTCGGCTGGTACACCGGCCGCTATAGCGAAAACACCGGCCGTCTATTGGTCGAGGAAGGCAGCATCGAATACTGGTGTGATTTCTACAACGACGACCTGCCTTACTGGAAAGAGGTCGCCGGCACGCAAATGTTAATCGTGCCCTATACGCTGGACGCCAACGATTTCAAGTTTGCCATGAACCCTGGCTGGACTTCTGGCGACGACTTTTTCCAGTACTTGAAGAACACCTTTGATTTTCTATATCGCGAAGGCGAAACCGCGCCGAAAATGATGACCGTTGGTCTTCATTGCCGATTGGCGGGAAAGCCCGGGCGCGCCGATGCCGTCGGCCGGTTTATGGATCACGTACTTTCTCATGACGGCGTCTGGATCGCGCGACGCCGCGAGATTGCCGACCATTGGAAAAAACATCACCCGGCACCGGCGTAAGGTTTTGAAACTAGACGCCCAACTAGACGGCTGAAAAGCGCCCTCCGACCGGATATTTCGGATCGGTAAAGCCCGGTGTTGAAAGGTGACCCGGTGCGACCAGCGCATTGGTAAAGGCCTCGTCCTCTTCAGTCCAGATGTAATCAAGAGCGCCAAGATAATCTTCCCACTGATCGAATGTGCGCGGGCCCGCGATCACCGAATCGATCGCTTCGTTATTGAGCACCCAGTTGGTAGCGTACTGTGACCCGGTGACGCCGGATTCCTTGGCGCGGGCAACAAATTTATCCGCGACGGCGAGCGATTCGGGACGCCACTCCGCCTCCATCATGCGAACGTCGTTTCGACCGGCGCGGGTTTCGGCAGCCGGGTCGCTGCTGCCGCTGTATTTCCCGGTCAGAATGCCGCGCGCGAGCGGGCTATAGGGTGCCACGCCAATGCCAAAGTGGGCACAGGCCGGCAGGATTTCGACCTCCGGCAAACGGTTGACCAGGCTGTAGTTAGGCTGACAGACGACCGGTTTCGAGAGACCCATCGCGCCTGCCGTATGGACGAGATCGGCAATGCGCCAGGCCGGAAAATTTGAAATTCCGCAATAATGAATCCAACCCCGATCAACTAACGTCGCCAGCGCACCAAGCGTTTCTTCGAGCGGCGTCTCGTAATCGTCGACATGCAGATAATAAATGTCGATGTAATCCGTTTTGAGGCGGATGCGTGATTCGTCGCAAGCCTGCATCAACCATTTCCGGCCGGCGCCGCGCCGGTTGGGGCCCCGGCCCATTGGGTTCGCTGCTTTGGTCGCCAGCACCCAGTCGGCACGGTCTTTGGCAATAAGTTCGCCGACGACTTTTTCTGATTCGCCGCCCGCATAAACGTCGGCCACATCGAGGAAATTGATGCCGGCATCGCGGGCCGAACCCAAGATTCGCTCACTCTCCGCCTTGTCGGTTTGGCCGCCAAACATCATCGTGCCCAAACAAAGCGGTGAAACCCGCAACCCTGAATCCCCCAACCTCGCGTATTTCATCTTCGATCCCTTTTGAGAGAAATTTTCGATTGCCGCATTTGTTGGCGCTTCGTGATTTATGTCAAGGCACGTCGCCTTTCCCGCCTCCATTCCGTCCGGTAGCATGGTCACAAGAATTGGGGCGAAACAATATTTGGGAGAGCACGATGCTGTTGAATCGAGACCGGGCCAATGAGGTCATGGACAAATACGAGCTCGATGGCCTGCTCGCCGCGACGCGCCAGAATATTTATTATCTGTCCGACGTCTGGAGCTATTCCATGCGGGTTGAACGGCACTTCAATACATTTGCCGTACTTCCGCGCAAAGAGAGCGCCGCCGCCGGCCTTGTCATCGGCATGACCGAACACCGCAACCTCGCCGACAAACCGACCTGGATGCCGAATGTCGTTGGTGTGAGCGGACGCATTTCGCCAACCGCCGCCAATGTCGGCTCGGAGAACAAGGAACTGCAGGGCGATCCGATGGCGATCTATCTGCTGCGGGAAGGCGGCCTAACCGACCGCGAGCAGAGTTGGGTCGATGCGGCAAAGGCGCTGACCGGAAAGGTCGAAGTCTCAAGCCACGCCGGTTTGGTTCGGGCGGTTAACGATGCAGGTCTCGAAAACGCACGAATCGGCGTCGATGACCCGCGCCTTATCGACTGGTTGCACGATCTTGGCATGAAGGGCGTTACCGGCATTGATGCGAGCCGCATATTTCGTGAAATCCGCATGGTCAAGTCGCCGGCCGAAATTGAATTGATGCGAAAAGCTGCAGAGATCAACGAAGCCGCGATGGAAGTCGCAATTGATGCCGTCCACGAGGGCGCCACCATGAAAGACCTCGAGACCGCTTTCATGGTCGAAATGGCCAAACGCGGCGGCAAGGGCATTTACATTCTATTTGGCATGATCGGCGATTTACGTCACGGGCGCGTGGTCCGGGACGAACCCTTTCTGGTCGATGCGCTCGGCGTCTATGAGCATTACCACGGCGATATCGGCAGGATGCTGCATGTCGGTGAACCGGGCGAAGAGGTCCTCAAACGCAGCAAAGCCATGCAGGCGGGCTGGAAGGCCGCCTGCGACGCGTTAAAACCGGGTGTGGTGGCGAGCGACGTCGTCAAGATCGTGATGGACACCATGCACCGGGAAGGCTTTGAAGCATTCAATCACTGTGTCGCCCATTCGGTCGGGCTGGAACACACCGACATGCCATTTCCGGTGACCCCGGATGACCCCAAGTCTTCAGATTTCGTGCTGCAGGAGAACATGGTTCTCAACTTCGATATGCCGTTCCTGGAATATGGATGGGGCTCGATGCACCTCGAGGATACACTGTTGGTGACCACAGATGGCTGGGAGCCTCTGACCAGCCTGCGTACGGAACTACGTATTATCGACCCTATATAAAAAAACCGCGCGGGCGGCCCGAAGACCAACCCGCGCGGCTTGAGATCGAAATACGTCTAGTTCTTCAGCGTAATTGTATCGAAGCTGAAGCGCTGAATCGTATTGTCGAAGCCTTGAACTCGGCCCGAAAGCCCAGTCATATCAACCAATTCGACGAAGAACAGGTTCGGTGCATTTTCATGACCAAGAGCCATCAGCTCCTGGATCAGTTTCCGACGCTTTTCAACATCAAACTCAGCCACTGCCCTCGTCAACAAATCTGCCTCGGCCTCGTCACAATGTGACGGAAGGTCTTTTTGGCAGCTCAGGTTCGGATAAGCATCAAACGGAATGGCGTTGTAGTTGTGGCAGGAATTCTGGAAAATGTCCGAGAAGCCCATCGTGTCTCCGTCGCCTTTTACTTTACCAAACCAGTTGTCCAACCACTGCGGGAACTGGATGTTGGTCAATTTAACGCGGATACCGACGGCGTTCAGCTGCTGTGCCGCAAACTGATAGATTTCGCCGTCGGCCGGGAATGCGCCCGGAAGAACCATGGCTTCAGTGTCAAAACCATCGGCGTAGCCAGCTTCGGCGAGAAGTGCCTTGGCCTTGGCAGGATCAAACGGATAAGGCTTTACCGCCGGGTTGTATCCGAAGGTAAACCGCGTCGCGCACTGACCACCCGGAACGGTAATTCCGCCGAGAAGGTTGTCGACCATCGACTGACGATCGATCGCATAGTTGGCCGCCTGACGAACGCGCTTGTCGCTAAACGGGCTTGATTTACGAACCGACATGAAACGCCAGCCCATTACCGAAGGACGAGACGCGACATGAACCGCAGCGCCGCCGGCTTCAAGTTGACCAATGGCATCGATCGGAACGTTCTGTGAGATGTCAATTTCGCCCGAAAGAATGGACGTTACCCGAGTTGCCGCTTCGGCCAATTCAAACGTATGAAGATGTTTGACCTTGGCAGGACGCCACGCACCTTCGAAGGCGTCGTAAGTGACTTCGCCAGGTTTGAAACTAGTCGCTTTGAAGGGACCCGTACCGACGGGGGATTTGTTGTGCGCTTCGGTGCCCATATCGTCACGAGCGTTGGTATTTGGAATCCAGAAACCGGCCATTTGGCGCGGCAATTCCGGATTACCTGAAGCGGTGATCAATTCCAGAGTGTTGTTGTCGATTGCCCTCGCAGACTTAATATTTGCCTGCTTCTGATTCGTCGAATAAGCGACGGTGCCATGGGCTTCTTCATTGCTGATCAGATAATTGAGCTGAGCAGCAACGTGTTTTGCCGTCAGTGTGTCGCCGTTATGGAACTTGACGCCTTGGCGGATTGTAAAGTTCCACGTTGTGTTGTTGAGGTTTTTCCAACCGGTCGCGAGAAGGCCGGTGACGTCACCGGTTTCACTCACACGGGTCAAACTCTCGTAGATCGGCCAAAGCGTATATACGCTTGGCGAAGCTGTTCCCTGCTCCGGCCGTCCAAAGGACGGTGCGATCGCAGAGGTTGCGAAACGAATCGTATCGTCTTGCATCTGAGCCATTGCCGTACCGGCCGGAATCATAATTCCGGCGAGTGCGGCGACCCCAAGTGTGTTGCGCAAAGCGCGCATACTGCGGCCTAAGCCACTTTGTAAATTGGGCATAATCTAATATCCCCTCCCTCATTGGCGCCACTGCGGGACTGCGAGCGGCTTATCTTGATTTCGTGGGTCAAGGACGACGATGCCCCTGCGGCGACCCAGCTGGCGCATATTAGGGTCCCTGCCGCAAAAAAGCACCGATTTTTAGGCCTAGTCCGCCAGACGAAATGGACCGCAATTCGGCGCGGCCAAAGTCGCTTATGTCGTCCTATGCGCCCAGCCGCTACGCGCCGAGCAAGGCCTGTATCGCCCGGCCCCAATCCGCCTCCAGGTCCGGTAAATCAGCGAAAGTCGCGCCCGATTTCTTGGCGGCTGCCTCGGTATGGGCCCGAAGCGGCTCCCACGCCGGTGCGGCGAACTGGACCCGTCCGTTGGCCGCGGCCAGTTTTTCGGCCGTTGGATAGGAAAACTGGGCCTGATAGGCGCGGTGGTGCATGTCGCCTGATTTGAGCAGGGCAACGACTTTTGTGTGCAAAGCCTTGACCTCAACCTGTGGTTCGGCCCAGATCGCACCCTCCGCCGTCCGCTTGTAGTAAGGCCAGAACAGGGCCTGATCGCGGACGAAATGCCAGCACCGCGACAGGTGGCCGCCGAACCAGTCGGGAACGATCGGCTCCGAATAGTTGGCCAGCAGATCCACTCGCTCGGCCTCATCATGATAGGGCAGCCCCGCGGCCAGGACCTTGCCGACAGATTTGTGCTTGGCAAGGCTAAGGTCCAAACCGATTAGCGCGCCGGCGCCCATGCCAACGAAGTTCGCGCCTTCGACGCCGAGCGACTGAAGGGCCGAGCCGATCGAATTCGCGTAGTCCGCAATATCACCGCCGCCGTCGCCAAGGACGTTGTCGGATTCGCCGTGGCCCGGCAGCGAAATGGCAATCGCGGGCGCCACGCCGGCAAACGAATGGGTGATCCGGTCAACGACCGTATTATCGTGGCCCGCACCATGTTGAATAACGATGGGCGCACCGGAACCATCCAGGCGCCGGACATGCAGTTGGCCACCCGGCACCGGCAGGTAGTCCTGCCAGCTTCGACCGGCGATTGGTTTGGCCTCCACGATCCCCGGCGCATCGGGGCCGGTGACATATTTGGCGAGCGTCTCCATTACCCATGGAATGACCGTGTCGCGCCCCGGCCCGAGATTCTGGACGGTCACGCAATCCGGCAGATTTTCCGGCAATCGCGGTAATTGTTTTGATAAGGGGTCCCAGTCCGAGCCAACAATGTAAGTCGGCGCTCGCATCCGCATCGCCACTTCATCACCACGGAACAGGAATGCCGAGCCATAAGGATTGCGGTATTCGTCACCGGCGCGCAGAAACTCGAGCACCCCTTCATGCACGAACTCCGTTGTCGCCATGTCTCCTGGCGAGCGCGCCGCCATTGTCGGGCGGTACCACGGGAAAAAAACCGTCTGTTCGCGAAGCCGCGACCAGGCCCAGGTCAAATGCGCCCCGTCCCATGTCGGTTCAAACGGTGTCAGGTAATTGGCAAGAATGTCGTCGCGTTCGTCGTTCGTGAGGGTGACAAACCCGTTCAGGATCGCGACCTGAATGCGTTCGGGATGGCGGGAAGCAAATGCGCCACCGACACAGGCACCGGTATGAAATCCGTAGACACCGACCTTGTCGATTCCGAGCACGTCGAGAAGCATGGCGATGTTGTCGCCGTAATCATTCATCGACACGGACGAAAGCCCCATCGCATCGGAACTGCCGTTGCCCGGCGTATCGGGCGCAATAACGGTGTAACGCTCGGCCATCGCCACCATCACCGGTTCCATTTCGGCCGAGGATTTTGGCGATTGATGAAGGGCAAGAACGGGAGGCCCGCTGCCCGCGCGCCGATAATGAACCTGCCGCCCACCAATGGTGGCAAAATGGCGCGTGATAACGGGGTTTGGGGCCTGAGTTCCCATGTGACTTCCTCCTGTTATTAGGACCGCGTGGTATTTTATTCGGTCCTGTTTGCGGCGACACTTTAGCGGGCGGCTTGGCGGGAAACCAGTTTGGCGCAATCCTCGCCTAACAGGTAAAGAGCCTAGGCCAATACTTCAGGAGCCATTGCCTGACGAGCCAATGCCTGAGGAGCCAATGCTCAATGTTGACCGACCAATGCTTAAGGTTGACGGAAATGGCACGGCGTGTTGCGTAGGATGTTGAGATAGTCGATCGCGCAGCTCAGGTTCAGAATATTACCTGGGAACAATTTTTTTTGCTCGCCAAAGGACAAAAATGACAGCCGCAAATATTGAGAATTGGATCGGTCGCACCGAATCGGTCACCGACATCATTGACGAAGGGCCGCTCGCCCGGTTCGAAGCGGTATTCGATACACCGACACCAGAAATCGCTGCCGGTTCGCCGCTGCCGCCCGGCGCGCACTGGATCTATTTTCTCAACCGCGCGCCACAAGCGGAAATCGGCCCCGACGGGCACCCGGCGCGGGGAAGTTTCATGCCCCCGGTCGAACTGCCCCGGCGCATGTTCGCGGGCGCACGATACGAATTTCACGCACCGCTTCGGGTCGGTGAAACCGTCAATCGACGATCAGAAATTACCGCGGTCGCGGAAAAATCGGGGCGGTCAGGAGCGCTCGTGTTTGTCACAGTCCGCCACGAATATGAAAACGCGGATGGTGTCGCGATCACGGAAGAAAACGACATCGT
>JAPYRS010000169.1 GCA_029936875.1 Alphaproteobacteria bacterium
GCCCTACGGTGCGCCGTCGAAGGGGCCGTGAAATGGCGATTTGGAAACGGACGAGTCGCCGAATGGGCCATCCACGCAAGATCAATACGTGGGTTGGTGGCCCGGCGATGCGATTGTTGCGCGAACGAAAAAACCAATCGGCCGCATTTATTTCCCGTCCGAATCGAGACTGCCCAGCGCCTGCTGCAGCATCAGGAACGCGTCGTTACATTTTTCGCCGGAAAAATCATTGTAAATGCCGTCATCGCTGCAGGGGCAAAACGCCTTCACATAGTCCTCAAGATCTTTGGTGATGCTTGTTAGCTGATCCTGTCATTCGCTCATTACTTTTGCTCCTGTCTGGCCAATGGCTCTTTTCCTGTATTTCAGTTTACACCCTGAAATAGCGGAGCGCTCGCGCTGCGCTACCGGGCCAACTTTGCTAGTCTCGGGCTAACAAGAGAGGGGGGGGCCATGAGCACGACTGAATTGAATGCCGCGCGGGAATCCCACAATCGACCGCTCGACAAGGATCTCCGCGGCTACCTTGAGACCAACGCCGACATTGTCACCCCCATCACCAAGCCGGTGAAAATTAATTACATCGGCGCGCTGACGGCGCAGAGCGAAACGCCGATTCTTTTTGAGAACATCATTGAGAAGCCCGGCTACCGGCTCTGCGATATCTTGGTCAAACATCGCCACCTCCAGGCGCGCGGCCTTGGCGTGCCGGAAAACGAATACCTGCCGACATTGGCGAAGCAGCTCAGGATGCCGCCGCGCGGCTTGGTCGACGTGAAAACCGGCCCGGTCAAGGAAGTCATTTTGACGGGCAAGGACGCCGACTGGTCGAAACTTCCGGCGCCGATCCATTCCGGTCGGGAAACGCAGCCGTACGTGACGGCGATGAACATTATCCGCGACCCCGAAACCGGGTTTTACAATTCGTGTCATGCTGGCACCATCGTCGCCGGGCCGCACGTTGGTCACATCAGTTTCGTCACCTCCCATTCCAACATCATCATGCGCAAGTACCGCGACATGGGGGCGAAGAAAATGCCGATCGCATTCTGTTTTGGCGTGCCGCCCGGTTACGAAATCATGAGCAACTATTCCGGCCTGCACATGGACCTTTGGGGCGAAATGGAAATGGTCGGAACGATCATGGATCAGGACATCGAAATGGTGCCCTGTGAAACCATTGACCTGACGGTGCCGGCTGTCGCCGAAATCGTTGTCGAAGGGATGGTCGATCTCGAATCGATGTTTGATGCCGGCACCGCAGTCGCGCCGACAATGTATTACCTGCCGAAATCGCAGCGCCTGCCGCAGGTGAAAATTACCGCGATCACCATGCGCGGCGATCGGCCGATTTACCGCAACCACCAGACCTGCCCCGACACCGATCACCAGACCCTGCCGCGCCTTTGCCATGAGGCGATCCTTTACAATCGCCTGACGGAAATTGGCTTGAAAGTGCACGACGTTCGATTCCCGACTTGGGGATCGGCGGTCTCATGCATCATTCAGGTTGATGCGCCGCGCGAAGGGTTTGTGAACGACGCGCTGATGCAAACGATGGGGGCGCCGTGGATCAATACCAAACTTGTGATCGCCGTCAGTCCCGACACCGACATCAACAACCCCGGCGAAATCTATAAGGCGATTGCGACCCGCGCCGACCCTGACCGGGACATCATCATTGTCGGCAATACCCGCGGCTCGCCTTACGACCCGTCGGCGAGACCCCTGTCACCGGACGAGCCGTGGCGGGTTGTCGGCAAGATGGGCATCGATGCGACCATCAAGAGCCGCCACGATGTGACCGACTTTGAAGAGGCGTTTCCGAAACACTGGGGCGAAGTGAGCCTCGAGGATTACATCTAAACCCGGTTTCCCAACCCACGGAGTATCTCATGTCAGCACCGGCACCCCGCGTGACCGTCGAGGCCGAGCCGTTTTTTCCATACGTCGAGGAAAAGGATTATCCGGAAGATCTGAAGCCGGTGTTGCGGCCTTATCAGGAGCGGATGGGGTTTATCCCGAACGCGCTCAAGGTCTATATGCACCGGCCGGAGATTGCCAAGACGCTGTGGCAGTTGAACGGCAAGGTCATGCGCGATCCGTCATCGGTATTGGACGCAGGCCTGAAGCGCAAGATTGGCACCGTTTGCAGCGCGGTCAATGGCTGCACCTACTGCACGTCTCACCACTGCTCGATTCTAAAAAAACCGGCCAGCACCACCGCGGAAGGCTGGGATTTATCCGACGAGCAAGTCCAGGACCTGATTACCGGGAAGTATCAACCGGCGGATGAATTCGAGCGTGTCTGTTTTGATTTCGCCCGCGCCGCATCTGCTGACCCATCAAATGTTCCGTCGGAAATTCATGACCGGCGCGCCGAGCATTTAAGCCCGCCGCAAATCATGGAACTTGCCGCCGTGGTTGGGTTCTGGAAAATGTACAACACCATCCACGACAGTCTGAACATTCCGATCGAGGCACATGTTCTGCCGGAGACGGGATACGTTGGACTTGCGGACGTAGATTTGTGGGTTACACGTAATATATGAAAGTCGCCTATCTCGGCAGCAAGCCGCTCGGCCTTGCCATTCTCAAAGCGGTGTTCGAGGTCTCGCCGTCCGAGGACTGGCAGATCATTCATCCGGCCGATCAGAGAGACGGGCGATCCTGCCTCGGTGATTTTGCGGAGTTCGCGCGTGCGCATGACATCCAATTCGATGTCGTGAAATCGCAGGTGGATGCCGACAGAGTCATCCAGGAATTTCAGCCGGATGTGATTTTGGTTTGCGGCTGGTACTGGTTGATCGGTGAAGCCATTTTGCAAATTCCGGAAGTCGGCGTCTTCGGCATTCACAATAGTTTGCTGCCAAAATATCGCGGCGGCGCACCGCTGGTGTGGTCGATCATCAACGGCGACACCATTGTCGGGTCGAGCGTGTTTCAGATAAAGCCCGGCATGGACGACGGCCCAATCCTTGTCAACGTCAAAGTGGCCCTTGCCGAACACGAAGACATCGCAGACGCCCTTGCCAGGATCGAAGCCGGGCTTGTTCGGACATTGCCCGAAAAGTGGGAGGCGCTTTTGGCGGGGACGGCGGTTCTCAAACCGCAGGACGACGCCCAAGCGACTTTTGTTCCGCAACGAAAACCGAAAGACGGTCGCATCGACTGGGGGCAAAACGCCGTCACGACCCACAACTTTATACGCGCGCAGACGCGTCCCTACCCCGGCGCATTTTTTATGGACGGTGACCGCAAGATTTCGATCTGGAAATCATCAGTCGACGTGAGAACGGGGGGCGCGGAGGCTGGCTCGGGCAAGCCCGGCGAATTACTCGCGCGCGCGGCGGATCATTTTGTGATTGCTTGCGGCGAAAATTCCGCGTTGAAAATCATGGACGTGTCGGTTGACGGCGAGCCGGCAAGTCTTGAAGCGGCATTTGGCATTTCAATGAAGGGCCTTGGTTAGCGCCGCTCTCAGCCGTATCGAACGCCTTCGTCGCGGCGGTAGCCCATCACCGCCAGCACCGCAAATACGACCGTAAAGCCAGCCAGCCAGGCCTAGGATTCGACCGGCCACGGCGCCTCGGCCACGCTCGCCCAGGCGAGTTCGGCAATGTGCCGCGTCGGCATGACCATCGAAATCTTGGCGAGGAAATCCGGCATCGATTGCGGCGGAATGAACAACCCACCGCCGAACGAGAGCCCGAGATAAAACAGGTTGGCGATCGGCAGAGCGGCCTTCACCGGCGCCCAGTAACCAATCGCGATGCCAAACAGCGCCATCGGAATGGTGCCGGCAAAAATGACGATCAGCATCCTTATCCACGCCCGAGCAGACATGCCCGCATCGGTTATCATCAGCGCGATGACGATCAAGATGCCAACAGCGGCGACGGTGAAGACCATCGCCGTCAAAACATTGCCGCCAAATCGCGCCAAGGCCGAGACCGGAAGCACGCGCGCGAAATGTTCCCACGGCGATTTCCGTTCGTTGGCAATGCCGACACCGAACTGGAAAAAGGCAGCGCCGAGCGAGGCAAAGATCGCAAACGAGGCCATGACGAAATTGGCGCTTTGCTGATCCCGGCCGACGGACGCACCGATAAAGATGAAGATCAACCCCGGAATCAAAACCGTGACGAGGGAATATGAGGGGGTGCGAAACAAGCCGAGCAATGTCGCGCGAAAATGTTCGTAGACAAGTTTTATTGCCCGGAGACCCTCTTCTCGGAGCCACCCTTCTCGGAGGCTCCTTGCCCGGACTCAATAATCTCCAGGAATGCCTCTTCGAGACTGGCGGCACGGACTTGCAAACCCTGAAAGTCTATGCCTCGCGAAACCAGGTCGCGCACCAAGGCATCGGGGTCGCGGGTCAGTATGGTGA
>JAPYRS010000170.1 GCA_029936875.1 Alphaproteobacteria bacterium
CGTCTAATCCGGCGCATCGGGTGCCACCGCCGGGCGGCCCTGAGCAGTCGCGAGACCGCATTTATGATGCCGAGGAAATCCGCAAGCTGTGGGCTGCTTTCGATGGGCAGACCGGCGACATCTATCGCCTTGTTCTTGCTACCGGCCAGCGTTCGGGTGAAGTGGCGGGCATGACCTGGAAGGAACTCGACTTCGATAATGCTACTTGGACTGTCCCGGCGGCCAGAATGAAGAGCAAGCGGGTCCACATCGTTCCTCTTTCGGAAATGGCTCTCGGTATTTTGCGGAGTGTTTCCCGCCTAGACGATGAGTTCGTGTTCCCGTCACCGAAGCCGGGCCAGCCCATCAAGAACCTGGGTAAGGCGGCGGAGCGAGCAAAGAAGGCGTCGGACGTTGCGGACTTTCGCAGCCACGACCTGCGGCGTACCTGTGGCACCGGAATTACCAAGCTCGGGTTCAGCCGGTTCGTCATGGACCGCTGCCTGGGGCACTTGGAGCCGGGCGTCGGTGGCCGTTACGACCGTCACGACTACTTGCAGGAAAAGGCGGCGGCCCTTGATGCGTGGGGCGCGAAGCTCACTGAGATTCTGACCGGCGAGCCGATGCCCGAGAACGTCGTGGAACTACAACCGGCCAACCGATAGACTCTCTTCGGCGCGGCTAGAGCAGGCCGCTCGAACGCCCAGTACCGCACTGGACTGCCGCGCCGACCTCTCCATGCGGGCACCGAGCGGGGGTGCGATGCAATATTCCAAACCGACCTTTATCCCTGACGGGTACGTTGACGTGCACGGTGCACTCGCAATTGTCGGCAAGGCGCTGTTCGGCGACGAGTGGACGGGGTCCGAAATGGCCGCGAGGACGCCATCCCAACGCCAGGCTGAATTACGAGCGTCCATTGTTCGTGATCGAAACCTTGCGCGCAAAACGCCCCATGGTCGTGATCTGGCCCAGAAAGGGTGGAAGCCAGCCACGGAGGAATGGAAGGCGGACATAGTGGCGAAGGGCAGGGCAATAATTCGACAAGAGGATGAAGCTCGCCAGCGTCGAGACGAAGCCGCTCATCGGATATGTCAAATCTGTTACGCCGGAACGGTGTCCACTGATGTCATTGCCGCCAGCGGCAAGCCCCACCCGACACCACAGTTTCATTGGGGGGGGCGAGAACGCACAGCAAATACTCGATACGGGCACCACGGAAATTCGGATGTCGAACGGGAACTGGAAGGGGCATGTTCTTTTCCCCGAGCAGAAGTTGCGGGATGCTCTGAACCTGCGCACCAAGCCAGATGATGCAGTGTCCGCCCCGGAAACTAGGGCGCAGGCCGACGCTCCTAAAATTCGCAAAAGGCTAAAGCAATTCATCAAAGAGAAAGCCAAGATTAAGAAGCCGGAAGAATACAAGAAAGACGACTTCCTTGCCGACGCCCGGAATGAGTCAAATATGGAGAATCTTTCCAGAAACATGTTCAACGAAATCTGGCGTGAGGCCATCGTTCCTAAAGGCTTCAAACTACCAGGTAGGCGACCAGGGCGACGCTAGTAAACTGTTTGATTATTAAAACTATCGACAGTTTTCCCCCAATTTTTATATAGACCCCCCGACGTTACGTTCCTTCCTGTTTTGAGACGCCCCACGGCGTCACCACAGGAGAAACCAAAATGTCACTCGAACATTCCCCGGTCCGTACCGGGACTGCGGTGTCAGACCGCATCGTCGGCGAGCGTGAGTGCCGAGAAATCACTGACCTCAGCCAGACTAGCCGTTGGCGAATGATGCAGCGGGACGAGTTCCCGCAAAAAGTCCGCATCGGCCCAAATCGCACTGGTTGGAAGCTCAGTTCCATCTTGGACTGGCTCGACCAGCGCGAGGCCGCGTGATGCCTCACACCACCTTCCGCATACGAGAACGCCGCCGAAGGCGCGACCCTTCGACGGCGGATTCTTCTCAGGAATTTAACCAGCGGCTGGCACCACCGATCAAGCGTAATTGTACGCTCTGCCCCGGTGCATGTCCAATGTCGCACAGCACCGGAACTGGCAGATGCAACCGCATGACATAACCTCGAATCCAATACTCGAATCCACCCGTCACGACTTTTCGCAGCGGTTCCCAATTCTAGCAGCCCATGTAGGAACGCCCGAACCGTTGGCCTGGGAACGCTACCGCGTCGCGGCGCTAATTCATGATGCTGAACATAGCCATCGAACGTGGCTCAACCGGCAACACGCTTACCGCAACTGGCGAGCGGCGTTCCTCAGTGGCGAGGGGCGAGCAGCATGATTCACCTAGTCCGCATCAAGACGCTGGGCAATGGCCGCTTTGAGATCAACGCCGAAGGTGAATCGGCCCGTGTCGCGCCGGTGCGCAGCTTCGAGATCGAAATGATTGGCGTGAGCGAAGGCGTACCCATCGACGGCGAGGTGTACGAGATCGTTGATTACGTGGCGTGGATGCCGGATAGGACCGGTACGTGGTGGCTGCTGTATGGCGATGAAACGCCAATCCTTGGTGCGCGCGCTCTACGCATCGCGGCGTACTACCACGACGCGATCAGGCTATACGAGACCCCCGAGGCATGGCTCCTCGGCGGTCAACGCGGCGTCTGCGTCTTGTTATGGACGGCACCGCTCAACGACCTATTCGTTGGCATTGGCTTGGTCGAGTACGACAACCCCGCGCTCGTTGAACGGCTCACAACGGCTTTTTGTTCACGAGAACCGCGCGTCGAGGTGTGCCGGGGAGATAGCCATGCAACGTGATACTGGCCCCGGGCAATCCGTCGAGCCGCCCGAGTCACCGGAGTACAGCGACGACGCCTTGGCCCAGAACTTCGCCGACCAGCACGGCGCTAGGCTGCGCTTCGTGGCCGCCTGGGGCCGCTGGTACGCCTGGACAGGCTCACGGTGGGAACTCGACTCGACCCTCGACGCCTTCGACCGCGCCCGCGCGATATGCCGCGCCGCTGCCGCCGAATGCCGCAGCAACCGGGAAACTGTCAAGACGTCCCTCGCGTCCGCCAAAACGGTTGCCGCCATCGAACGGCTCGCCAAGGCGGACAGGCGTATCGCCGCGACCGTCGAGCAATGGGACGCGGACCCGGACCTTTTCAACACCGAGGCCATGCTGCCGGGCCATGACGGCGGCGCAATAGGAGAATTACGATGACAATGGACGAGGACTATTTCACCATCTGCGAAGCCCCCGAGGCCGGCCATGATGCAGAGTGCCCAATCTGCGGGGAGGGGTTCATGATCCCGTATTTTAAGGTTCGCAATGCCCGCAATCAGTCGATTTGCAATTTGTGCGCCTGGGAGAAGGCCCCCGCTCTTGCCGATCTTCTCTACCTTTCGGAGACAGTCGAGGCGCATGGCCAAGGGTACATACCCACTCAAATATCTGAGGCGCTGGAGCGGCGGAAGAATGATCCGGAGCGACTCAAAAAAGAGCTAAGGGACGCCATCAAGATTCTCGGCATGCCAGATAACAGCGTGCCAGACATTACGTTGCCCAAGTCACCACTCGCACAACTCGTGGCGGAACAGATCGACCGAGCAATTGAAGTTGGAACAGTCGAGTCTATGCAGCATGCCAAAAGGCTGTTCGAGGAAAGCAAACTCAGCGTAGACCCAGGCATCCCGTTCTAGGAGGCGACACACCATGACCATTGACCTTCGCACCAGCGAGCAGTACGCGCCAAGACCGACAGACTACTTGACCAAGATTGCGCCCGTCGCGCCCGGTGGTGACTGCCCGCTATGGCGTGACTTCCTCGCCCGCGTCACCGATTGCGACGACGACCTGCAAGCCTACCTGGCCCGCGTTTGCGGATACTGGCTGACGGGACACACCCACGAACATGCCCTGTTTTTCCTGTACGGACTCGGTGCGAACGGCAAGTCAGTGTTCATCGAAACCATCCAGGGCGTCATGGGTGATTACTGCACGACGGCGCCGGTTGAGACATTCATGGCAGCGCGCGGCGAGCGTCACCCGACCGAACTGGCCGCCCTTCATGGTGCCCGCCTTGTCGTCGCACCCGAAACCGAGTCGGGGCGGCATTGGAACGAGAGCCGCATTAAACAACTCACCGGTGGCGATACGATTACAGCCCGGTTCATCCGCCAGGACTTCTTCACGTTCAAGCCGACGTTCAAACTGTGCATCGTGGGTAACCACAAGCCGAGCCTGCGCACGGTGGACGAAGCGATCCGGCGGCGCATTCACCTCATCCCGTTTGCTGTCACGATCCCGAAGGACGAACGCGACCCCGAGCTATCCGAGAAGTTGAAAGCCGAATGGCCCGGCATCCTCGCCTGGGCGGTGCAGGGCTGTCTCGAATGGCGGAAGAAGGGCCTA
>JAPYRS010000171.1 GCA_029936875.1 Alphaproteobacteria bacterium
TGCGCTTTGCCCAGGCGGCCAAGGGATGATGATTGAACCGGAATCCAAATTCAGGCATTTTTAAACTGCTTTGAAAATTACGCTCGCCATCGCGAGCATTTTCTCGCTAATCTTTGAACGGAGACAATGGCACCGGCTCGAGCTGAAAATGAAATTTCCCGCATTTGACTATGTTTCCCCGACCTCCCTCGATGAGGTTTTGGCGGTCCTTGAGGAACGGGGGGACGCGGCCGCGGTGCTGGCGGGCGGTCAAAGTCTACTGCCAATTCTGGCCTTCCGGCTTGCCGCGCCTGAGATTGTCGTCGATCTCAGGAACGTGCCGGGACTGGCCGAAATTGGGATTGGCGGCGACGGTGTGCGGCTTGGAGCACGTGTCCGCTGGTGCGATATCGAACGCGACGCCCGGCTGGCGACAGCCCATCCCCTATTGCTCGAGGCAACGCGACACATCGCCCATTACCAAATCCGAAACCGGGGGACGGTTGGCGGAAGCCTTGCCCTGGCGGATCCCGCATCCGAGTTGCCGGGCGTTGCGGTGACCTGTGACGGCGAAATTGCGATAACCGGCAGCGCCGGTGAGCGTGTCGTAAAAGCCGGTGATTTTTTTCTTGGTCCGATGAGCACCGGCCTCGGGCCCGGCGAGATTATTACCGGGCTGCGCCTGCCACCCTGGCCGCCGTCGCGGCGCTGGGCATTTATCGAGTTTTCACGGCGGCGCGGTGATTTCGCACTGGCTGGGATTGCGCTTTATTTTGATCTCGATGCAAAGGGCCGGGCCATCGATACGCATATGGGCGTGATCGGCGCTTCGGACCGCCCGCGCCGTCTAAATACGGCGGAACGGATTATCGATGGCAACAGCATTGATGCCGCCGTGATCGAGGCCGCCGCGATGGCCGCTTCCCAGGCCGTCGAACCATTGGAAAGTCATCACGCGCCAGCGGACTATCTGCGCGCGCTGGTGGCAACCCTACTCGAACGCTCTCTCCTCCAGGCGTCAAGGTAAGACAAAACCATGCAGATTAATTTCAAAATCAACAGCGAAACGGTCGAGGTCGAGGTCGAACCGCGCCTGAGCCTGGCGGACTGCCTGCGCGATAAATTACAGCTTACGGGAACCCATCTGGGGTGCGAGCACGGGGTGTGCGGGGCCTGCACGGTGATTGTCAATGGCGAAGCGGTACGAGCTTGCCTGATGCTGGCCGTGCAAGTCGATGGCGACAGTGTCGTTACCGTGGAAGGGCTCAGCAACGAAGACGCACTGAGCCCCCTGCAGGCCGCCTTCCGCCGCAACCACGCGCTTCAATGCGGCTTCTGTACGCCCGGTATGATCACCACGGCGCACGCGCTACTCAGCGAGGAACCGGACGCGGACGCGGATCGAGTGCGCGAAGTGCTGTCAGGCAACATTTGCCGTTGCACCGGCTATATTCCGATCGTCGACGCGGTGCTGGAAGCGCGCGCTGCCTACGCGGACAAGAAGGCAACATCGTGAGATCGACCAACCAGCTCATCGGCAGCCCACTTGAGCGTGTTGAGGATTTTCGGCTGTTGCGCGGGCGCGGGCAGTTCATCGCCGATATCAACCGGGAGGGCCAGTATCATGCGGTCATTCTGCGCAGCCCGGTCGCGCATGGTCTCCTGCGAAACATCGACGCAGCGGCGGCGCTGATGTTACCCGGCGTGCACGCGGTTCTCACGGCGCGCGATCTTGGAGCCGCCGTTCCGGTCATTCCACTGCGGCTGCAACCGCTGCCGGAGCTGGCTCCGTTCCGGCAACCTATGCTAGCGGAAGAAAAGGTGCGCTATGTGGGCGAACCCCTGGGCGTGGTCATCGCGGACAGTCAGGCGATTGCCGAAGATGCGCTCGACTTGATCGAGGTCGAGATCGAGGAATTACCGGCGATCACCAACCGGATGGAGGCGGCCGCGGCGGCAACCGTCCTGTTCGAGGAGCACGGCTCGAATGAGTCGCTCCAATGGCACGCCGAACGTGGCGACGCCGACGCCGCCTTCGCGTCCGCCGATTATGTCCGGCGCGAGACCTTCAAGGTACAACGCCATGCCGCGCTGTTCCTGGAGCCGCGCGGCTTCGTCGCCGAATGGGACGGCGGCGCACAAAAACTCACCGTCTGGGGCGCGGCCAAGGTCGCCTTCGCCAACCGCAAAATCCTGGCTGGCGCCATGGACCTGTCGGAAGACCAGATCGATATGTTGGAAGGGGATGTCGGCGGCGGCTTCGGCTCGCGCGGCGAGTTTTACCCCGAAGACTTCCTAATCCCGTTCGCGGCCCGGCACCTAGATCATCCGATCAAATGGATTGAAGATCGGCGCGAGCATATGCTGGCCGCGAACCATGCCCGCGAGATCGAATGTGACGTCGAAATCGCCGCGACCAAGGACGGACGCATTCTCGGACTCCGGGGCCATTCGTGGACCGACAACGGGGCCTATATCCGTACCAACGGATCCATCGCACCGCGAAACGCGGCGCAGTTCATGTCCGGCCCCTACGCCATCGAAAACATCCGGTTATCAACATCGATGCTGACCACGAACAAGACGCCGACCGGCACCTATCGCGGACCTGGGCGCTTCGAAGGGGATTTTGTCCGCGAGCGGCTGATTGATCTGATGGCGAAGGATCTTGGCATCGACAGGGTCGAAGTCCGCCGGCGAAATCTCGTTTCCGCCGATCAAATGCCCTATCCACTAGCCACCATGACTCCCTTTGAAAGCGTGACGTCCCTGGACAGCGGTGACAACCACGCATTGTTCGAACAGTGTCTGGCGGAGTTCGGCTGGGTCGAAAAGGCGAAGATGCAGGGCGCGTTGATCGATGGGCGCTATCACGGTGTCTCAATCGGCTGTTTCATCGAAGGCGGGGCCGCGGGACCAAGCGAGGACGCCCGCATTGTACTAGAGACGGACGGTTCGTTTTCCGTCTATCTCGGCTCCGCCGGCGTCGGGCAGGGTATCGAGACGATCATGGGGCAGATTGCCGGTGATGCGTTGGAGGTGCCGTTCGAGCGTATCCGCGTCCGCTATGGCTCCACCACCCACGTCATGGAAGGCTACGGCTCCTTCCATTCACGCTCGACGGTCATGGGTGGCTCGGCGATCGTTTTGGCCGCCGAGGCGCTCCGGAAAAAACTGAAAACGGTCGCGGCGGCGGCGCTCGGTTGTGAGCTGAACGATGTGTCGCTCGAGCCTGACGGCGTGATGGATCGCTCCGGTAATTCGCTTGCCTACGGCGCGCTTTCGGACGAGCCCGTCGAAGCCGAGGGCCGGTTCAAAAGTAGCAAATACACCTACTCCTATGGCAGCCTGGCCGCACATGTTGCGGTCGATCCGAAAACCGGTCAGGTCGATATTATCGAAATTGCCTCGACCAAGGATGTCGGCCGGATGATCAATCCGGCGACCTTGAAAGGCCAATCAGTCGGCTCAATCGTGCAGGGGCTCGGCAGCACGCTGCTTGAACATCTTGTCTATGACCAGAACGGTCAGTTGCTGACCGGCACGCTGGCCGATTACCTGCTGCCGACGGCGGGCGATTTCCCGAACATCCGGACAAGCGTTTGCGAGCTTGCGCCGTCAGCGACGAATCCGCTCGGTGTCAAGGGAGCGGGCGAGGGTGAAATCATCCCGGTCGGCGGCGTCGTCGCCAACGCCGTCGCGGAAGCACTGGCCGGTTTCGGGATCGAGCCGCTCGAACTGCCCTTGTCGCCGCCTCGCATTTGGCAATTGATCGAGACAGCGCGTCGGAAAACGAAGGAATGAAGACCATGAATACAGCCCGCCATCCACGTGCGCCGGAACTCGCCGACATGCCGCTAGAAAAGATCGTGGAACGTTATGTCGGTCGCTTCAAGGACAAAGTGCCGGACTGGGTGGCGTTCGAAGACGCCAAGATCGACGGCTACAAGCGCGCCCAACACCGTTTCATCGGCGCCGGCGGCTCGGGAAAGCACGACGACCCAACCGTGATTCCGGCCGGTAATTTTACGCTCTCGATCATGTATGTAGAGCCTGGCCAGGGAAACGCTGCACATACTCACGAAGTCGAGGAATGCTTCTTTGTACTGCAGGGGTTTCTTGACGCCTTTGTCGAAGACGAGAGCGGCAGGAAACTATGGATAAGGCTTGGACCTTGGGAGTGCATCGCGTGTCCGGCAGGCGTCATCCATGGCTTCGAGAATAGAAGCCTTGAGCCGGTGTACTTTCAAGTCATGCTGGGCCGCGGCAGACCGGAATCGATGGGCTATACTGACGACAAATTATACAAAAACCGTGACGGACATCTCTAACCCAAAGCGATTGGAGTCCAGAAAA
>JAPYRS010000026.1 GCA_029936875.1 Alphaproteobacteria bacterium
GAACCGAAATGGTCGCGGGCGATATCCCAGTAACCGACCGATTTTTCGGGCGCGCAGACCGCGACATCCAGCGGGCCTTGTGCGCGACAAAAGGATGCAATCATTTCCCGCCAGATTCGAACCAGCACGACAGCCGGAATGGATCCCGCGTCACCGGCCTCAACCAGACGACGGACAATCCGGGCCTCTCGGCCGGGCCTGAGCGCAAGACCGGGCTTTTTCGTCTCGGCAATGCGGCTGACCAGGTTTGAGCGTTCGCCCAGCAGCGCCCGCAGACCGTCATCGATTCGGTCGATCTCGTTGCGCAGGTCGTCAAGGGCGGATTGATCCGTGGGCATAGCGGCGGCAATTTCTCTAAAGGAAAACGAATCGGCATTGGGCCGGAAAAAAGGACTGTATGTCATAGTCGGGCGCCCCGGCAAAATCAAAGAAAACATTGACAAAACGGTGCCTCGCACCACCTTATCGGGGTTTTCTGGCATCAGGCTCAAAGAGGCAGCAGCACCCGCCATGACGGATACGATACCGTCTCCAACCACTGTCCGGGGTTCGGACACGAGCACGGCCCCTTTTGCACCGAAAGGGCCATCGGTGTCGTTTGGGCCGGATGCGCCACTGCGCCTCGATAGCGGCCTCGAATTATCTGAATTTACGCTCGCCTTTCAGAGCTACGGTGAGCTGAACGCGGACAAAAACAACGCAATCTTGGTCTGCCATGCCCTCACTGGCGATCAGTATGTCGCAGGCACCCACCCAACGACGGGGAAACCGGGTTGGTGGATCAGTCTTGTCGGGCCGGGCAAACCGCTCGACACCGACCGCTATTTTATCCTCTGCGTGAACGTCATCGGCGGCTGCATGGGATCGACAGGGCCGAAAGAAATTAACCCCGCGACCGGCAAGGCTTGGGGCCTCACCTTTCCGGTCATTACCGTCGCCGATATGGTGCGGGCGCAGGTTCGGGTTCTCGATCATCTCGGCATAGATCAGCTCTTCTCGGTGATGGGTGGCTCGATGGGCGGCATGCAAGCGCTCGAATGGGCGGTGTCCTATCCGGAACGTGTCTATACCACCGTACCGATCGCAACGGCCGCGCGGCATTCAGCGCAGAACATCGCTTTTCACGAAGTCGGGCGCCAAGCGATCATGGCCGATCCCAACTGGATGGAGGGGGATTACCTAAGCCGTGGCGGAAACCCACGCGCTGGATTATCGGTTGCGCGCATGTCCGCCCACATCACCTATCTTTCGGAACCAGCCTTGAAACGGAAGTTCGGGCGGAAACTTCAGGATCGTGAGCACCTGACGTTTGGATTCGATGCCGATTTTCAGGTTGAGAGTTACCTGCGCCATCAGGGCTTCACGTTCGTCGACAGGTTTGACGCCAATTCCTATCTCTACATCACCCGCGCGATGGACTATTTCGACATTGCCGCCGAACATGATGGGCGCCTGGCGAATGCCTTCAAGGATACGCCGGTGCGGTTTTGTGTGATTTCGTTCACCAGCGACTGGTTATTCCCGACCAAGGAAAGCCGGGATATTGTGCGCGCCCTCAACGCAGAAGCCGCCAACGTGAGCTTCGTTGAAGTCGAAAGTGACAAAGGCCACGACGCGTTTCTGTTGGATGAACCGGAGTTCCACACCACGCTGCAAGGGTTTCTCGACGGCGCGGCAAATCGAAAAGGCCTTAAAAAGCCATGAGCGAGTTTGACGCTTCGAACCGGGCACCGACGGGAACCGCGCTTCGCGACGATCTCAAGGTCATCGCCGAGTTGATTGATAGCGGCACGCGCGTGCTTGATATTGGCTGTGGCGACGGCGAGCTGCTCCAGTACCTTACCAACGAGCGGGATGTCGACGGGCGCGGCCTCGAAATATCGCAAGCCCGCGTCCGGGAATGTGTCAGCCGCGGTTTATCGGTCATTCAGGGCGACGCTGATGATGACCTGCGCCACTATCCGGATCAGGCGTTCGACTTTGTCGTGCTGACATTGACCCTGCAGGCGACGCGGCGGCCACACGAAGTTGTTTCCGAACTGGTGCGGATCGGCAAGCGCGCAATTGTCACCTTCCCCAATTTCGCCTACTGGCGCGTCCGCTGGGAGTTAATGCTGCATGGCCGCATGCCGGTAACCGAGACACTGAAGGATAATTGGTACGAGACGCCGAACATTCATCTCTGCACCATTCGTGACTTTGAAAAATTGTGCCGCAACTTCAGCCTGACGATTGAAAAGCGGCAGTACCTGTCGCACGACGGCACACCGCAACGGATCCAGGGATCGGGCGTCTGGGCCAATTTGTTTGGCGAACAGGGGCTATTTCTGCTGCGCCGCAGTTAGCGGAATTTTCAGCGCCCGCGGTGATGTGCCAGTTGACGTTACCGAGTCGATCGACGTTGCCGCCTCAATCGATGTTGATGTTCCAATCGGATAGATGACCCGCCGCCGCGCCGCCGAACGCACCTCGCGAAGTGCCGTCGGCGCATAGACCTGTTTCGTCGCTTCCACCAAAAGCGCGCCGGCAACCGCATGGGCGCGGACGCGCGCGCCGATCCCTTCAATCAAACTCGCCGTCCGCAATACCAGGCGCCTCGGGCTCGGCGGAAAATAGAGTGCGGCTTCCGATTGCAGCGGGGCAAAAAGAGACTCCCACAACAGAATATTAAGCTGGCGCGTACTAAAGGGTGAGCCCGAACCAAACGGATATTTTTCGCGCCGCGCCCACAAGCCGCGCCGGTTCGGGACGATAATCAGCAGCTTTCCTTCCGGCGCCATCACCCGCCAGATTTCGCGCAAGAAAATACGCGCATGCCCTTCGTGTTCGAGGCCGTGCACCAGCAACACCCGGTCCATCATCGCGTCCGGCAGCGGAAGTTCCGGCCCATCGACTAGGGCGACGGAGTTGCGACCGGCGTTCGGCCAACGATGCACACCTTGGCGCGACGGCATGAAGGCGACCGAGCGTTCGGCCGTCTCATTAAACGGAAGCAGGAACGGCGTCGCATAGCCAAATCCAAGAACACGCTGGTTGGTCACGTCCGGCCAGACCGCGCGAACGCGGCGGCGCAGGATGCGGGTCACCATGTGGCCAAGCGGGCTTTCGTAAAAAGCCTTGAGGTCGATGACATTCGGTTGCATGACGCGGCATCGTAACACGAGCGAAAATAAATGCCGCCGCTTCTAAATGGCCGCGCCTCTGGAACGGGGCCCGATTGCTGCCATTCGGGCTGAGTGCTAGCGTGCGCCACGCCGCAACAAAATGTCGCGCAAACACTGTGGGATTCCTTAAATGAAGTTACGATTGACGCCGATTGACGGCTACGTGTCCACGGTTGAGGCTGTCGTCACCTACACAGGAACGGGCGACCGAATCGAGCCGGTCGCGACCAACCCCTTTGAAACCGATTCCGGTCTGCCGGAACTGAATCCGTTATCGACCGTCCCGACATTAGTCATGGACGACGGCGAAGTGCTGTTTGGAGGGTTGGTTATCTACGAATATCTCGACACGCTGCATGACAAGCCACGACTGTTCCCGCAATCGGGACCGAATATGTGGATCATTCGCCGCCGCGCCTGGCAGGCGGACGCGCTGTTCGATCTTTCGGTGAAGCTGATCCTCGAGGGAATGGAAGACGAAGCGACGCGGCGCTCGCCTTATGTTCTCCGGCAATGGGCCAAGATGGAACGGGCGATGGATTTATTTGAAAAAGAAGCGCCGACGTTTGGCGATCTCGAAATGGCGCAGGTGCGGTTGATGGGGGCGCTCAGTTTCATCGCGCCGCGCATGAAGGACTTCGGCGAAAAGCTTGTCGATATTGATCCGACCCATGATTGGCGCGCCGGCCGGCCGGTACTTTCCGCGTGGTACGATCGCCTTGCCGACGACCCGATCTTCACGACCAATCTAATTGCGACATAGTCGCGCTCACCTTGGCTGGCTTGCGCGTTTAGTCCCTCTCATCTTGATTGGCTCGCGCGGCTATTCGCGCTCTACACACATCGCTATTCCCATGCCGCCGCCGATGCACAGTGTCGCAAGGCCACGTGCGGCGTCGCGGCGTTGCATTTCATAAAGCAGCGTGACCAGCACGCGCGTGCCGGACGCGCCAATCGGATGGCCGATGGCAATGGCGCCGCCGTTGACGTTGACTTTGTCGGTATCCCAACCAAGGTCTTTATTTACAGCGCAGGCTTGTGCAGCAAACGCTTCGTTCGCCTCAATCATATCGAGCTCGCCGACAGACCAACCGGCGCGCTCCAGCGCCCTGCGGCTAGCCGGAATTGGGCCAGACCCCATCACCGCTGGATCAACCCCGGCCTGCGCCCAGGATGCGATGCGGGCGAGCGGTTTGAGGCCGCGTACTTTCGCCTCGTCCAGTTTCATCAGGACGACAGCGGCAGCGCCGTCGTTTATGCCGGACGCATTGCCGGCGGTGACGGTGCCGTCCTTGGTAAAGGCGGGGCGCAGTTTGGCGAGGCTTTCCGCGCTCGCGTCATCCCGAATGTATTCGTCTTGATCGACAATCGTGTCGCCCTCCCGGCCCGGTACCGTCACCGCAGCGATTTCATCGGCAAAGCGGCCCTCCGCGCGGGCGCGAGATGCTTTCTCCTGACTGGCGAGCGCAAAGGCATCCTGGGCATCACGACTGATCTGCCATTGCGCTGCAACGTTTTCGGCTGTGGTCCCCATGTGATAGCCGTTGAATGCATCCCAAAGTCCGTCCTTGATCATGACGTCGATAATTTCGGCATCGCCCATCTTCTTGCCATTGCGTAGGGCGAGCGCGTGCGGTGACTGGCTCATGCATTCCTGGCCACCGGCGATGACGATATCTGAGTCGCCCGTCGCCAAAGCCTACGCGCCGAGGGCAACCGAGCGAAGGCCCGAGCCGCAGACCTGATTGACGCCCCAGGCCGGCACACTGTCCGGAATGCCAGCAGCCATCGATGCCTGACTCGCCGGGTTCATGCCGGCGGCCGCGGTCAGAACCTGACCCATGATCACTTCGGAAACATCACCTGCATCGAGGTGCGCGCGTTCCATCGCCGCCAATATCGCGATCCGGCCGAGCTCCGAAGCGCTCAAAGGGGACAACGCACCGAGGAACGATCCAACAGGGGTGCGGGCGGCAGCAACGATTGCGATATCAGATGATTTTCCAGACACGGGCGGAACCTTTCGTAGCGGCAGGGGTCGATTGGCGGCGCGAAGACCAATTGGGTCGGGGATATTGGACCGGGCGGCGACGCCCGTAAAGGCGCCGTTTATTGAGATTTTCTGCGGCGTTTGCCGCGTTTGTTGCTGCGCCCTTGCGCATCTTGTTGCAGCGCCCTTGCGCAATGCAACAAAAGAGCGAAAATAATCGCGATCTGAACCTAGCGGGTAATTTGTGAGCGAAAAAGCCGGCCCGGGCGAGCCCATCGTCATCAAAAAATATGCGAACCGGCGCCTCTATAACACCGCGATGAGCAACTATGTCACGCTTGAGAATCTTTGCGAGATGGTTCAGAACGACAAGATGTTCGTCGTCCGTGACGCGCGCACCGGTGACGACATTACACGGTCGGTTCTCACCCAGATTATTGTCCAGCAGGAAAACAAGGGGCAGAACCTGTTACCGATAAAGTTCCTGCGACAACTGATCGGCTATTACGGGCACAATCTTGAATCGGTCGTGCCGAATTATCTTGAGGCCAGCCTCGAAACTTTCTCCAACAATCAGGAAGAACTTTCGCGGCAATTGTCGAAGGCCATGGGCGGCGTCATTCCAGCGCAGTCGCTTGAAGAGATGGGCCGGCAAAACATTGCCATTTTTGAAAAAGCGATGAGCATGTTCAATCCATTTTCGGGTAACGCACCGGCACCTGAAAATGACCCGGTAGAATCCCCAACCGAGCAAATCGATGAGCCCCCGGCCAACGCCGGTGCGGCAGACAATTCGGATGTTGCCGATCTCAAAGCCGAACTGGATCAGATGCGGCGTCGATTGGACGAACTCGCCACCAAATAAAAGGCTAGTTGCGCCCGGTTTTTTTCACTTTTTGAGCGAATTTCAGGGCCCGCGGATTCCTGCGGATTCTGCAAGCCGAATACGCGCGTCCTCTCAATTAATTAAATAAATTCAATCAGTTACGTAGGGGCCAGCAGCGTCGTACCGCACTCCTATTAAAGCCGATTTAAGGCCTTCATTAACCTTATGGTAAGGAATTAGGAACAATATACATAAAATTTTATATAAATTTAGGAAAAAGGTCCGCGAACGCCAGCCATGGCCATCGAAGCCGTCGTCCAGTTCCTGCCGCCACCGCCGCCGTCACAAACCTCGACGACGCATGCGCCCGGGGTCAGCTTTGAAGCAGCGGACCGTCAGTCGAAGGGTGCCGTCCACCGCCGTCCGATTGAACAGAGCGACAGCGTCGATCCCCGATATCGGCGCCGCGCCCTCGATGCGCGATCCGAACTCAAACGAGAAGATTCGGCGACCGATCACAACGACAATCAGGATACGTCGTCCCGGCGTGAGTTCGGTTTTCATCTTGGCATCAACGCTTTTCCGGAACGCGTCCTCCATTCAAGCGCCTTCATCGCCCAACTGATCGGCCAGCAATTTGCCCCGGGCAAAGAAGTTGCAACGACCGATTCAGGCAGCGGCGCGAATGCTTATGGCGTCGCAGTAGAGCGTGTTGAATCATATTTCGGTGCCTTTGAACCGATTGGCATTGCCGCATGAAAAAAGGCAGCGGTGCCGCATGAACGGAAATCCGAAACAAATCAAATTCCCCAGAGGCGTTGTCCTCGCCTCAGGCTCCACGACCATCCGAGGTCTCCAACGTTGATTGCTGGTACCCGAGTGCCCCCCCCCAACTGGCCCCCGATTGCGGGGGCCTTTTTCTTGATCCCGTGCTAATTCTGAGGGGCAACGCAAGACGGAGACAATTCGCGTGAAATCGCCCCGTACCATTCGTGACCTAATCGCCAAAGCCAACGTCAACGACCCGGCCATCAAAGCGCCGGACCGAACGCCGATGAGTTACGGCGCGCTCAAGCGCCTCGCCGACACAACCGGGAAAGCACTTGCTGAACGGGGCATTGGCGGCGCCGACCGGGTCGCCATCGTGCTACCGAACGGCCCAGAGATGGCGGCGGCGTTCATTGCGGTTGCCGCCAACGCCGTTACCGCGCCGCTAAACCCGGCCTATACGGCGGATGAGCTAAAATTCTTTCTGACCGATCTTAACGCGCGCGCAATCATTGTTTCGGATCTGGACGGGCCCGCGGTTTCGGTTGCCCGCGAACTCGGCGTTGGCATCCTCACATTAACGCCAGATGAAAATGAAGCGGCGGGCATGTTCTCGCTGTCTGGCGATCCTGTCGGCGAGGCAGTGACCCAGCAAGACCCAACGCCGCAATCAATCGCACTTATGCTGCACACATCGGGCACGACTTCGCGGCCAAAACTAGTGCCGCTGACGCAGGCCAATATCTGCGCTTCCGCCCACAATATTTGCCAGACGCTCGAATTGACGCCTCATGATACCTGCCTGAACGTGATGCCCCTGTTTCATATTCACGGGTTGATTGCGGCGACGTTATCGAGCCTGGCCGGGCGCGGCAGCGTTTTCTGCACAACTGGATTTAATGCGCTCAAATTCTTTGGCTGGTTAAGAAACTCGGAGGCGAGCTGGTATACCGCTGTCCCGACAATGCATCAGGCAATCCTTAGCCGCGCCGACCGCAACCGCGACCTCGTTAAAGGCCTGAACCTTCGTTTCGTGCGTTCTTCCAGTGCATCGCTGCCTCCCGCGGTGATGTTTGTCTTGGAAAAGGCCTTCAACGCACCGGTGATCGAGTCATACGGCATGACCGAAGCCGCCCACCAAATGGCCAGCAACCCGTTGCCGCCGAAACCCCAAAAGGCCGGGACTGTGGGCCTATCCGCGGGACCAGCAATGGCGATCATGAACGATGCCGGCGCAATCCTGACGCCGGGACAAACCGGCGAAGTCGCGATCATGGGTGAAAACGTGATGGCCGCGTACGAAAACAACGTAGCCGCCAACGCCGACGCCTTTTTCGGCAGCTGGTTCCGCACCGGCGATCAGGGGTACCTCGATGACGACGGCTACCTGGTCATCACCGGGCGTCTGAAAGAGATCATCAACCGGGGCGGTGAAAAAATATCGCCGCGCGAAGTCGACGAAGTATTGATCGACCATCCCGCCGTGGCGCAAGCCGTCACCTTTGCAATCCTGCATGAAAAACTCGGCGATGACATCGGCGCCGCCATTGTCCTCAATGACGGGGCGACGGCAACGGAAACAGAGATCCGCGAGTTCGTCGGCGAAAAACTGGCGCCGTTCAAAGTGCCAAGAAAGATTGTCTTTCTCGACGACATTCCGAAAGGCCCGACCGGCAAGTTGCAACGGATTGGCCTCGCCGCCGTGCTTGGTCTTGAACCGAAGCCGCGCGTTGAAGAGAAAAGTGGCCCAGAAGAGAAACCGGGCGCATGAAGATCGCGATTTATGGAGCCGGCGCCATTGGCGGCCATATCGGCGCATTGCTTGCGATGAACGATATCGACGTCACGCTGATCGCACGCGGCGAACATCTGGCGGCGATGAAAGCAAACGGCCTCAAACTTATTGATGCGGCGGGCGAACACATTGTTCACCCGAAATGCACCGACGATCCGGCCGAGGCCGGGCCGCAGGATTATATTTTCCTCACCCTAAAGGCGCCGTCGATCCCGATGATCGCGGGCAACCTCGCACCGATGATGGACGACGACACGACCGTGGTGACGGCGATGAACGGCATTCCGTTTTGGTATTTTTTCGGCACCGAAGGCTCCCACAAAGACCACCGCCTCGACGCCGTCGATCCGGGCGGAAAATTGTGGGACATCATCGGGCCGGAACGCTGCCTCGGTTGCGTTGTCTGGTCGGCCGGCGAAATTGTCTCGCCCGGGGTGGTCCGGAATTCGTACGGCAACCGCATGCCGCTTGGTGAGCCGGATGGATCGCGCTCGGACCGGGTCACGCGCCTCAGCAAGGTATTGATCGATGCCGGATTGAAGTCCCCGGTGCGGCCGAAAATCCGCAACGAAATCTGGATGAAACTTTGGGGCAATCTTTCCTTCAACCCGGTGAGCGTTTTGACGCACGCGACGCTGGAAGGCATGGCTACCAGTACCGATGCCAAACCGATAATCCGGGCCATGATGCGGGAAGCGGAAGCCGTGGCCGAAGCGCTCGGCGTGGATTTTCCAATCGATGTGGATGCCCGAATTAAGGCGGCCGAAGATGTCGGCGCGCACAAAACCTCGATGCTGCAGGATCTCGAACAGGGCCGGGCGATGGAAATTGATGCCCTCGTCCCGGTGGTCTCGGAGATGGGCCGGCTCGTCGATCTGCCGACGCCGACGATCGATACGATTCTCGGGCTGGTGATCCAGCGGGCACGCGAAGCGGGTTGCTATTAATGCCGGTCCCGCTAACTTTGGACCTCACAAATTCGTCTTGCCGCCTGCCCTAATCAAAAGAAAAACCATGAACAAAACGTCCTACGCCCTTCAGGCTGGCGACGCCGTTGTCGCGTCGCTCGCCAAACATGGAGTGGAATACTTTTTCGGCAATGCCGGTACTGATTTCGCGCCGCTGATCGAAGCATTTTCGCGCGCTGCCGCCGAAGGCATGCCGTCGCCTTTGCCGGTGACGGTGCCGCATGAGAATACAGCGATGGGCATGGCCTACGGCTATTACCTCGCGACCGGGCGACCTCAAGCGGTGATGACGCATGTGACGGTGGGAACGGCGAACGCGACGCTGGGCGTCATGAACGCCGAACGCCAGAACGTGCCGATCCTGTTGATGGCCGGTCGGACGCCGATCAGTGAGGGCAACGCCCGCGGCGCGCGCAGCCGGCATATCCACTGGGCGCAGGAATCATTCGATCAGGCGGCGATGCTGCGCGAATACACAAAGTGGGATTACGAATTGCGGCGTCCCGAAATGGCCGACGATGTAATCGGTCGTGGGCTTTCGATTGCGATGACAGAACCACGCGGGCCGGTTTACCTCACGCTGCCGCGGGAAGTGATCGCAACGGAATTGCCGGGCGGAAAAATCCCCAACGGCCCCGTCTACAAGGCGGCGACCGCACCGGCGCCGGACCCCGCCGCCATTGAGCAAGTCGCCAAGCTGATCGCCAAGGCCAAACGCCCGGTCATCATCACAACCAATCTCGGTGCCAACCACGATGCCGTCGCCGCGCTCGATGTGTTGGCAGACGAATGCGCGATCACCGTTGCCGCCAATTGGCCGCGCTACGTCAACATCCGGGCCGACCACCCGATGTATCTCGGTGTTGATTCAAAACTGGCCCTTGAAGGCGCCGACGTAATTATCGTTATTGAATGTGATGTGCCGTGGACGCCGTCAACCGATAACCCGGGCCCGGACGTGGCGGTTATTCACATCGGCGCCGACCCGCTCTTTTCCAATTATCCGATTCGGACGTTCCCGACCGACCTCGCAATAACGTCTGATCCTGCCGCCGCACTTCGCGAAATCCACCGGGCGCTGGGGCCGCTGCTCGCCGGCCAGGCCGACAAGATTGACGCCCGCCACAGAGAAGTGCGCGCGCGCCATGACGCTTATATCGCCGGGGTTGCCGAAGAGCTCAAAAACCGCTCGGCGGAGAAACCGATGAGCCGGGCGTTCGTCACTGCGGCAATCGAAAAAATTCGCGGTACGGACGGCATCCTGCTTAACGAATCACCGGTCTCTCAAGGGCATCTCACCCACACCCGGCCCGGCACATATTTTTCATCAAGTGCTGTTGGCGGCCTTGGTTGGGCACTCGGCGCATCGCTCGGAATCAAGCTTGCCGACCGCAGCAGATTTATTATGACGGCGGTCGGCGACGGGTCTTACATGTTTAACAATCCGACCTCCGCCCACCAGATGTCGCGCGCGATGGAGCTGCCGACACTGACCATCATTTTCAATAATTTGATGTGGGGCGCCGTCAGCCGCGCGACCAAGGCGATGTATCCAGGCGGCTATGCGTCGCGCAGTAACCGCGTGCCCCTCACGCACCTTGATCCGGCACCGGATTATGAGGTCGTAGTGACGGCCTCGGGCGGCTACGGGGCCAAGGTCGAAGAGCCGGATGATCTGATGCCGGCACTCGAAAAAGCGCGCGACGTCGTTATCAATAAAAAGCGCCCGGCGGTGCTGAACGTCATGACTGAAGGGGTTTAGAGGCAGAGACCGTTCTTAGAGGCAGAGACCGTTCATCTCGCGGTAAGTGAACACCGCTATTCTGGTCAGCCTGCTTGCGAGCGCCCGTCTTGTGACCGCCCAACTTGTGAGCAAGGCCCCGAACCGTTAGAACACACCGACACGCACTCGAAACCCCCATTTGAGACCTATGGCTGAAAATCCGGACGCGCCCCGCTTCTGGCGGCGGCCCGAAATCATGCTGCTGATCGCGGTGGCGGCCGCGCCGATGGCGTGGGCGACATGGACCGCGTTGCTCAACAATTTTGTCATTGAACGGGCGGCGTTCACCGGGCGCGAGATCGGCATCCTGCAGAGCATCCGTGAAATACCGGGGTTCCTTGCCTTCGGCGTGGTGTTCGCGCTTTTGGTCATTCGCGAACAGCGGTTGATGTTTTTAGCACTCGGTCTGCTCGGTCTGGGCACCGCGATTACCGGTTTTTTCCCAGGCGTGCTTGGCCTTTACGCGACCACCGTCATTATGTCGCTCGGCTTTCATTATTTTGAGACGGTGAAGGAATCGCTGTCGCAGCAATGGATCGAAAAAGAAAAACTGGCGGTCTGGCTGGGAAGATACATTTCGATTGGATCGCTGACCTCAATGGTCGCGTTTGGCATGATCTGGGCGGCGATGGATATTCTCGACCTTGATTTTGTCTGGGTCTATCTGATTGGCGGCGGCATCACGTTTGCGGCGGCAATTTACATGTGGATTGTCTTTCCACAGTTTCCGCAACACGTGGAGCAGCACAAGAAGATCATCCTGCGGTCACGCTACTGGCTTTATTACCTGCTTGTGTTTGCGTCCGGTGCGCGGCGGCAAATTTTTGTCGTCTTTGCGGCATTTCTATTGGTCGAGAAATTTGGCATCCCCGCCGGTACCATTGCCATCATTTTTCTGATCAACAGCGGGATCACCGTTGTGGTCGCGCCGCTAATTGGCAAGGCGATTGCCCGGTTCGGCGAACGCCGTGCGCTGACGTTCGAATATATTGGCCTCATACTGGTATTCACCGCCTACGCCATTGTCGATATCTGGTGGCTGGCGGTTGGGCTTTACGTTTTGGATCACGTCTTTTTTGCCATGGCGATTGCACTCAAAACATACTTCCAGAAAATCGCCGACCCAGCGGACATCGCGCCAACGGCCGGCGTCAGTTTCACCATCAACCACATTGCCGCTGTCGTTTTACCGGCGGCCTTCGGAATTCTGTGGCTGGTCTCACCGTCGGCAGTGTTCCTGTTGGGCGCGGCGATGGCCGGCGGATCGCTGGTGCTGGCGAGGATGGTGCCGAGAGACCCCGACATCGGCAACGAAGTCATGCTTCCGCTCCGGCGCCGTGCACCGGCCCCCGCGCAAGCCGCCGAATAGCGCCAATCTCATTATTTTGTTCGAGGGTTCTTAACTCCTGCCCCTCTGATCTGTATTTAATATAATTGTTAAATACAAGATGAGATAAGGAATGTGGCCGCCATGGCAGCTCAACATGCACTCGACGCCACGTTTGGCGCGCTTTCGGACCCGACCCGGCGGGCGATTCTCGCCCGGCTCGCGACCGGCGACCATTCAGTGACTGAACTCGCGGAACCCTTTGAGATCTCACTACCGGCGGTGTCGAGGCATTTAAAGGTGCTGGAAAACGCCAACCTGATTGTCCGCGAAAAAGATGCGCAGTGGCGGCGCTGTCACTTGCAGGCCCAACCGCTCCGCGATGTGGCCGATTGGGTTTCGCAATACCAGAAATTCTGGGAACAGCAGTTCGATGCCTTGGCCGATTTCCTCGAAACCCTAAGTGAGGAGGACGAAGAGAATGGAGACTCAACCAACAGCGACAAAATCACCAACAACAAAGGCGACGCAGGGGGCGAAGATGAATAGCGCAACGCAAGATCAGACGGGGATGGACAGGGCCGGCGCTGAACGCGCAGCAACGGTACTGCCGCCAGTCGTCGTCCGGCGTGTTTTTCACGCAAAACCCGCGCTCGTATTCAAGGCTTTCACTAATCCGGACCTGCTAATGAAATGGTGGGGCCACGATGGATTCAAAACACCGGTTGCCGAGATCGATCTCGCTGTCGGCGGGATCAGGTGAATGGTGAATATCGTCAGCAGGAAGCCGATGCTGGTTTGCACCGTCAGCATGGTGCCGGTGATGCCAAGATCAGAGAGTTCGATGATGCTTGCCGAAAACTGTGCGCTGTCGGCGATGATGGCGACGCCCCAAACCAGACCAAGTAGAACGATCCACACTGGTGAAGCCCCAAACAGAAATCCCATCACGAGTGCACAGGCGCCCGAGATAGCCATTGCCGCCATCGTCAGTGTTGTCCGGCCGATGCGGTCAGCAAGGTATCCACCGATCAAACTCCCCAATGCACCGGCACCAATGACCGCAAACGTGACAATCCGCGCGAGCACGCCGGCATTTTCACCACTGGGATTGACCGCAAACGACGCGCCGAGAAACAGCCCGATCCACGCCCACATCCCGTAGAGCTCCCACATGTGGCCGAAGTATCCGAGGTTGGCGAGGCGCAATGGTTTGTTGGTCCAGGCGCGCAACACCATCTTGGCCTCAAACTTCGCGCCCTCCGTCTGATTGGGACCGAGGCGAACGAAATTCACCAGCACCGCAGCGGCGGCAGCAAACACACTGGCGGCGGCAATCGTGAAGCGCCAATCGAGGCCGCCAAGCGCGTCAATCAGATGCGGCGATCCCGATCCGAGGGCAACCGCGCCGACCAACAACCCGAGCAGCAACCCGGTGTCGCCTCGCGCCCAGGTCGCAACCATCTTCATGCCGACCGGATAAACGCCGGCCATGGTGGCGCCAACAACAAAACGCAACAGCGGCACCGTGAACGAGGTTGGTTCGACCAGAAGGATCGCCCCGTTTGCACCAGCACCTATAAATGCCGACACCATGAAGAAGCGCCGCGGATCGATGCGGTCGGCGAGGCCAAGGAAGGCACTTGCCAAGGTCCCGGCAACAAACCCGAGCACGACACTTGATGTGAGAAGCGAGGCAGAAATATCACTGATGCCGAATTCCGCCCGAAGCGCCGGGATGACGGCAGAGGCCGATAACCACAGCGCCAAAACCAGAACTTCGGCGACCGCCAGCAGGCCGATCGCGGTCCATTTGCCGTCAAGCGACAGATCTTCTGGTTCGGGCGAGATCATGGGCGTGCCTTCGGTTGGTCAAATCGCGGAGGAAAATTGCCGACCCGGAAAGTCCGCAATCCGCACCAACGCTAACATGCTCGGCCCACGTCACAAGTCACGCCGCCTACCATTTAGGTGAGGCGGAAAGGTTCGCAACCTTGGCAATGCCAGGGGTCACTCACAATTCAATGGCGCGGGTAAGCGGCGGCGTCTAGGTTGGGAATCCTCGGCCAAACGCCGGGCAAAATTCTTTATCTCTGGAGATTATGCTGGGCCGCCGCTGCGCGGACCCGCGCGCCCTGATTGATGACCGAACCGACTGCCAGTCCCCCTTCTGATCGACCCCCTTCGGATCGCCCCCGTTCTGCGGCGACGTCGCGGATGGCGCTGATGAAGGATTCGCGATTCCGCCGCATGTGGCTCGCCGGTTTTGTTAACGACGGCATGCGCTGGCTCGAAATTCTGGCGACCAGCGTTTATGTCTTTCAGATAACCGGATCGGCGCTGACGGTCGCACTCGTATTCCTCGCCCGCATGATGCCGAACATGTTGCTCGGCTCACTTACCGGGGCCTTGGCCGAGCGCATGAACCGAAAGCACATGTTGCTGATCGGCTTGATGATCCAATCGGTGACCACCGCCATTCTTGGCTTGCTCGCGGTAATCGGTGTTCTCGAGATATGGCACATCGCGGTTGGCGGCATGGTGTCGGGGATTGTCTTCACCACCGAATTTCCGGTTCGCCGCAACATGCTTGGTGAAATTGCCGGCATGGAAAATGTCGGCACCGCCATGGGGCTTGATTCGGTGACGCGCAATTCGACCCGCGTCGTCGGCCCGGCGATTGGCGGCTTCCTGGTCGAGTTTGTCGGCATTGAAGGCGCGTTTTTCCTCGCCTCCGTTCTGTTCCTGTGGAGTTTCATTCTGATTTTGCCGCTGCCCTACAAACGGATGAATGTTCCCGATGAAGGCCGCAACTTTCTCGAAAATCTTCTCGATGGATTTCGCTACATCCTCAGCCACCGCGGCATTGTTGCCACCTTACTGGTGACGATCGTCATGAACATCTGGGGCTTTGTTTACGGCGCCATGTTGCCGGCGATTGGCGAAGGCAACCTTGGCCTCGGCGCGTTTCTGATCGGGTTGCTGGCGTCCGCCGAAGGCGTCGGCGCAATGCTCGGCGCGCTCCTTATCGCGCTCTGGGGCCAGCAAAAGTATTACCGCAAATACTATCTCTTCGGCCCGGTGATCTTCTTTGTCGCCATCCTGTTTTTCGCCAACAGCGAGAACCTGATGTTCTCGATGGCAATCCTGATGGTCGGCGGCTTCGGCATCGCCGGCTTCAGCACCATGCACTCGACCATCGCCTTCATTCAGTCGGACCCGGCCATGCGCGGGCGGGTGATGGGGGTGATCTCGGTGGCGATCGGCATGGGCCCGATCGGCATGTTGCATGTCGGGCTGTTATCGAGCCTGTTCGGCGCGCCGGCGGCGGTCACCATCATCGGCGTAGAAGGGCTGGTTGCCTTGTTTTTCGTATACCTCCTGTGGCCGGAAGTGCGGTGAACGGGAATACCCTTGACAATTAGGAATTAATTCTCTATACCCTCGAGACTGGTTCCAGCATCACCACGCTGACCATTCAGGATTTCGCGATTTCACAATTTGAGAAGAGAGAGGCCATTCAGGTTATCTCGCGCGGAACGCGCGGCGACTCGATAGGCGCTGCCCAATTGAGAAGTGATCGGCGCGCAGGCAAATGTGGTTGCGGCACCACCGGTTCAGGGGACCGAGTTGATTGGCATGGTGACACGCACCGCCCGCTTCAGGGTGAGGTCGGCACCGGCCTCAAGGATCGGATAACCGATGTCGTCTCGGTGCACACGGCGCTGACGACGTTGGGTTTTTTGGACGGCGACTCGCGCGGCACGCGCGGCGGCCAGATGGGCGGCGAACAGGCGGGCGGCGGTGAAACGCGCGGTGCTCGGATGCGCCGGGGCCAAATTCGCGGCGGCATGATCAACGAAGCGTTGAACTCGGCGATCCGGCGTTTTCAGGTGAACCGGAAACAGCGCCCCGACGGCATTCGTCCGCCCAAACGGCCCAACCCTGAAAGCACTCGCCGATGCAGCGCCGAATGCGTTTGAGGGTGGCGTAGCGTTGAAAACCGGTCCAACGGAATCGGCAGAGTGCCAACCGCTTAGGGCAACAATCGGAAATCTCGAAATGAACATCGCGGAATCCGATTTACGCGTGCGCGAAGCTCAGCAGAAATGGGAGGGGGTCACTAGACAATTGACCCAACTTGAAATCGCGATTGCATGGGAGGCGGGACTTACGGCTGTCAGTATTGCGTTTCCCATTCTTGGCGCCATAGTACTGGCCAACAAAATACGCAAGTACGCAAAAGAACCGAGAGACGTTCAAAACTTAGTCTCTTTGCTGTACGAATATGCGCCTCTTTTAGAGGAACAAGAGGCTCGGAAAAGAGATTGGGATTGGCAAAAGGACTTTCGGGACCAGCATCAACGGAAGCTAGATGCGGCGGTATGACGTCACAGCCAACTTCGTTGCAAAACGTTTATCAGTTGAGATCACCGATCACTGGATAATAATCCCAATCCCGCACTGATACGATTCCTGCGTATCGTTCGGCCGAATTCAAACGTTTGGCCAAAGTTTCCAGTTCAATTTTTACGTTGGCGCCATTTTGTTCAGCGATCAAATACCATTGGTAGGCCCAATAATCTGACTGCCTAACGAGATCGCCAACAGCATTGCGACGCGCGGCCTCCAATTGGGCGGGTAAATTATCGGCCACGGCCGCACGGTGCAAACTGGTAAACGCCGAACTCATTTCATCTTCAGTTGTCGCTGTCTTAAGTTGCAATCGGAATAATTCGAACATTGCCTGTCCGTGCCCGTGATCGGCCGCCTGTCTTAGCAGCGTAAGGGCGAATTTTTCGTCCTTGGCTCGGATTTTTCCATCCCGATATTCCAACGCTAATGCCAGAAGATCGTCCGCCGGTCCCGCCCATAATTTTTCGGCCCGATCAAATGCCGCCACCGCTTCGACGGGCAATGGCTCCTCTTCATAAACGGTCCAGAAGAAGTCGCGAATGTCTTCCGGTTTATCGCGCGAAAATGTAGAAATTAACCGAAGCGCTGCCTGATCGAACCAGTGTTGCGCCAATAATGCATCTCGTGTCACGCCCATGCCGATCAGATAGGCGCGAGCGAGCGATACTTCGGCAAATGGATTATGCCGCAATGCGCTTTCGAGAAATATTTGAAACGCCAACTTTTCATTGCGATAAACGCATTCACCGTTCGTAAATTGCTCTCCAATATAGCCCGGCCAAAAGAGCGAATTGCTGTAATTGTAAATAACGATTGCGACGGGGGTAGTCTGACAACGATCCATATTCTTGAACTGAGAATCAAAGGCAATCTCGGCGGAGGGCTTCGGCCAATTGCCGGCTTCAAGAAACAGGTCGGGGACGCCGCGATAGGCAAAGACAAATGCGGCCTGCCAATAAGGGGTTGAGCTTGATGCTTTCAGCGTCTTGGAAGCGGCGGCAAAGAGTTCTCGCGCCCGAGCAGTATCCTGTGTTACACCGCGGCTATGAAGATAGGCATCCCCTAATAGTATTTGCCCAACCGGCTCATTCTGATCTGCGTTTTCCGTGAGCAGAGCCGCCGCCTTTTCAAGGTCAACCGGTAAACACCAGCCGCCCTCATAATTTAATGCGAGCGAAATAGTCTCATGGGGTCGGCGCTCCGTTTTCGCCTCGATGAATTCAAGATAATTGGTATTGCAATCATCATCAGAATCGCCGCAATCAGACGATAGCCTGAGGCGCAGGTGCCGCACACGAAACAACGATCAAGGCGAGGGCCGCGATTAGTACAAATCTAAACATTGTCCACCCCACTCTTGCGACGGAAACTTTGGCGACCCACAATTCAACCTATGAAGGGATCAAGACGGTTTTTCTACCGTAACACGAACAGGGGTGTGGGCTAATTTCGGCGGGGGTCACGGCGGTGCGGAGGCGCGAATAGGTTCAGCGAGACATTTCGAAGACCGCTGAGTGGTTTAGTCGCAGGAGTGGGCGCGGCCTTCCGCGTCGTAATCGCAAACGACGATATCCATACGCGGCACCATCAGGTCGCGCATCTCGTGGTGTAGCGGATGCAACTGATAGGCGTCGTGGTCGGCGCTGGTCTCAAAAATGCTGAGATTGAAATGGGTGTAACCGTTGCCGCGATCTGACGTGTTTTCGCCGAAATAATAATGGATGAGGCCCGGCACTTCGTCCTTGATGCGGCGGATAAATTCATTCACCTGTTCGAAGAAGGCTTTGCTCTGCGGTTCATGAAATTTAATCAGGACAAAATGATAAAAGGGGCCGTCTGACATTGTTTTGTTCCTCGCAGTTTCACGCGCGCGCCTTGCGCCGGTTTGACATCACGTAAATAACGAACGCCGCGGCCACGATAAATTGCAGCCCTGCAACAAAGGCGTAAGCGGCGCCGACACTATAGACGTTGGCAATCGGCTGGCTCACCAGTGGTGTCAGAAACTGGCCGACGAAGGTCGCTGTGGCAATACCGCCCGAGACACGGCCGCGAATGGATCCGGGCGTATTATCGAGAATCCAGCCGACGACATTGGCCATCATGATGCCAAAGCCAGAACCCGATACCAGCAGCGCGAAAAATAGGAACGGCATGCTGGTTGCCATCGAGACCAGAACAAAACCGATACCGGATACGATAAAAGCGAGCGCCATTAGTGTTTCCGCCTGATAACGTGCGCGCAACCGCGCGAACAAAAGTGACGACGTCGCCACCGCAAAAGCGGAAGTCGCAATGGCGAGTCCGGCAACCAGCGGCAAATCATTGCCGAGTTCGCGCAGATAAAAACCGAGCTGCACCGGCACCATGAAAAACGCCATCGAGAAAATGATGGTGACAAGATAGGCGATAGCGAGAAACAGATAAGGCGTCGTATCCGGCTCGCTTGCTTGCCCAGCGACCGTATCTGCTCCCGGTTTCGGTGACCGGTCCGGCTCGTAAATTACCCGGATGACAATGGGGATCACCAGGAAGCCGACCGCGTAAATCAAAAAGGCTGCCCGCCAATCGATGCTGGCGGCAAGGCCGCCAACCGAATTGAAGATGACGGCGGCGAAATTGACCACGGCGCCCCGAAGCCCAATGAACTTTTGCCGGTCGGACCCCGTGTAATAGTCGCCGATCAAGGCGGTGCCGGCCGACATGATGCCGCCGATGGCCACGCCCATGATCGCGCGGGTGACCAGAAGCGTCTCAATCGATTCGACGCCGTATCCAGCAACACCGGCGATGCCGTACAGCACCAGGGATCCGAGCAACAAATTTTTCCGGCCGTACCGATCAACAGCAATGCCGGCAATCGGCGCAGCAATGGCGATGAAAAGCGCGGGCATGGTGAGCACAAAGCGCGCGAGATAATCGATGTTGGCGACATGCGCGAATTCAGCGTGAATTTCCGGCAGGCTCGGCGACAGCGGCGCAAACGCCAACATCGGCATGCCCATCAGCATGAGCAGCGTGACCTTTATCGCAAGGCTGGTCGGGTCGCGGCGGGCGGTGCCGGGCATTAACGTACCAATACTTTTAGGGGCCGGAGGGTGGAAATTGAAATCTATGCGCTGGCGGTAAGCCGCCCACTTCAGGCGCTGGCCGAAAGACGCCCATATCAGGCGTTAGCCGAAAGCCGGCTAATGACCGCATCCGTCATCGCCCGTGTTGATACAGGGGATTGGCCGGTGGGCGCAATATCGGCAGTGCGGATGCCCGCATCAAGCGTGTCTTCGACGGCCTTCTCGATGGCAGCGGCCGCAGGATTGGCGTTCGCACTTTGGCGCAGCATCATCGCCACACAGAGAATGGCACCAATTGGATTGGCAATACCTTTGCCGGCGATATCGGGCGCGCTGCCGTGCACCGGTTCATATAGGGCGGGCCGCGAACCATTTTTTCGGGTCTCGCCAAGTGACGCCGACGGCAGCACACCCAGTGACCCTGGAATAGCGGCAGCCCCATCCGACAACAGATCGCCGAACATGTTGTCCGTTAAAATGACGTCGAAGCGCTTTGGATCCCGGATGATCTGCAGCGCGCAATTATCGGCGAGAATATGGTCGAGTGTGATGTCGGAAAATTCAGCGGCGTGGATTTCCGTGACCACATCCCGCCACAGCGCCCCCGCTTCCATGACGTTCGATTTGTCGGCGCTGCAAACTTTACCCCGCCTTGTCCGCGCCGCTTCGAATGCAACACGGGCGATGCGGGCAATTTCTGCTTCAGTGTAAACATGGGTGTTGATGCCGCGGCGCGCGCCCGCCTCCCCGGTGACACCACGCGGTTCACCAAAATACAGCCCGCCGGTTAGTTCACGCACGACCAGCAGGTCAACGCCCGACATGATGTCGGATTTCAGCGGCGAGACATCGCCGAGTGCAGCGAACCCTCGCACCGGCCTGAGGTTGGCAAACAGCCCGAGATGTTTTCGGAGTCCGAGGATTCCGGTTTCGCGGCGAACCTGCGCCGGCACGTCTTGGTATCCTGGCCCGCCTATGGCGCCGAACAAAATCGCGTCGGCCCTTTTGGCCAGTGCCATGTCGGCATTGCTTATCAGCGCGCCATGTTCACGGAAAACTTCAATACCGAACTGGGTTTCGGAAATTTTCATGTCGAGGGAATGGGCGCTGACGGCCCAATCGAGAACGCGCAATGATTCGGCGGTGACTTCGGCGCCGATGCCGTCGCCGGGCAATACCAAAATGTTGAGCAGCGTGTTCATCGCCGATCACCAATGCACATGAGAGCGGCGCTCATGATTGGATTGCAACTCCGCCGAAAGGCGCAGGCCTAAATCCGCAGCAAAAGCGCACTGCGCGGCGAAGCAATCCCCTCAAAATTATTCAGCCGCCGCCGCGTTCGCCGGATTACGCGGATCGTCCTGCCAGGCAAGGTAGGGTTTTTTGTTTTCGACCGCATACATGGTGATGCAATTTTCAACCGGGCAGACCAGCGCACAAAGATTGCAGCCGACACATTCTTCGTCGATCACTTCGTAGGTGCGGGACCCATTTGTGCGCTTCATGCTGATCGCCTGATGGGCCGTATCTTCGCAGGCAATATGGCATTTCCCGCACTCGATGCAGGTGTCCTGATTGATGCGGGCAAGAAGTTCGTAGTTCATGTCGAGCTCCTCCCAGCGGACAAAGTTCGGCACCGCCTGCCCCCGGAACGAATCAATCGTCGGGTATTCTTTCGAATCCATCCAGTTGGAAAGGCCGTCGACCATATCGCTGACGATGCGGAAGCCGTGATGCATGACGGCGGTGCAAACCTGCACCGTGCCACAGTCCAACGCAATGAACTCGGCCGCATCATGCCAGGTGCCGACGCCGCCGATACCGGAAATCGGAATGCCGGCGATTTTCTCATCGCGGGCAATATCGCCGACCATGCGAAGCGCAATTGGCCGCACCGCAGGCCCGCAATAACCGCCGTGGCTGCCCTTGCCGTTAACGGACGGCAGCGGCGACATGGTATCGAGATCGACACTGACGATCGAGGCGACCGTGTTGATCAGTGAAACCGCATCGGCACCACCGGCTTTCGCGGCGGCTGCAGGTGCAAGAATATCGGTGATGTTGGGCGTGAGTTTCACGATCACCGGCATGTTCGAATGTTTCTTCGCCCAGCGCGAAACCATTTCAACATATTCCGGAACCTGCCCGACGCTTGCGCCCATGCCGCGTTCCGACATGCCGTGCGGGCAGCCGAAGTTAAGCTCAATGCCGTCGGCATCGGTTTCATTGACCTTAACGAGAATGTCTTCCCAGTCCGGTTCGGTGCACGGCACCATCAGGGACACGACCACGGCCCGGTCCGGCCAGTTCTTTTTCACTTCTTTTATTTCACGAAGGTTTACATCAATCGGGCGATCCGAAATCAGCTCGATGTTGGTGAAACCGGCGACGTGGGAATTGTTATGATCATTCGCCCAGTAACGTGACGTCGTGTTGATGATCGGGTCGCCGACCGTTTTCCAGACGACGCCGCCCCACCCCGCCTCGAACGCGCGGTTGACGTTATAGGCTTTGTCGGTTGGCGGGCCGGACGCGAGCCAGAACGGATTGGGAGATTTAATTCCAGCAAAATTGGTTCTGAGATCTGCCATGATTGAGTTCCTTGCCGTTACCCTTTGAGGTATTGGTCAATTGCAATTGCAGCCTGTTTGCCGTCTTCAACGGCCTGCACGGTGAGGTCTTCGCCGGCGACACAATCGCCGCCCGCGTAAACGCCTTGAAGCGAAGTCGCGCCCGCTTCGCCGACCTGAATGCGTCCTGATTGAATTTCGAGTGTGTCGCCATCGAGCGAGTCGCCATCGAGCGGCGTTCCCTCAAACATCTGGCCTATCGCGATGAACACGGTATCGGCCGGTAATTCATATGTATCGCCGGTGCCTTCGATGCCGCCGTTTGAATTTGCGCGCGTGCGCTCAAACTCAACGCCGGTGACATGCCCATCTTCGCCAATGACGCGGGACGGCTTCGCCCAATGACGGATGCGGACGCCGTCAGATTTGGCAAATTCCTGTTCGTGGCCGGTCGCGCTCATTTGCTCGGGGCCGCGACGGTAAACGATTGTCACATCTTCAGCGCCGAGGCGGTGGGATTGAACGGCAACGTCAATCGCCGTGTTGCCGCCGCCAATAACGACGATCTTGCGGCCAACCGGGAGTTTGGAGAGATCACCAGCTTGGCGAAGTTCGGCGATGAATTTGACGGCGGGAACGACGCCACCCAGTTCAGCGCCTTCGTCTTCGAGGGCGCGAACACCGAACTGGCCCATGCCGAGAAATACTGCGTCGAAATCATTGCGTAGATCGCCAAGCGTAATTTCGCTGCCAAGTGCTTTGCCGTATTGCACTTCGATGCCGCCGAGACCGAGAATAAAAGACGCCTCTTTTTGCGCGAACATGTTCGGCACTTTGTACGCGGCGATTCCGTATTCGTTTAACCCACCCGGTTTTGAAAGCGCTTCGAACACGGTGACACTGTGTCCAAACCTTGAAAGCCGATGCGCCGCAGAAAGACCTGCTGGGCCAGCGCCAACAACGGCGATTTTTTTCCCAGTATCGGCAGCGCGCGTGAAAGGTTGTTCATTGGTGGCAAAAAATTGATCGGTGGCGTGCCGCTGCAGCAATCCAATGGTGACGGGCTTTTCTTCCTGCGCCGTGCGGACACAAACCTGTTCGCAAAGGACTTCGGTTGGACAAACCCGCGCGCACATGCCGCCGAAAATATTGGGTTCGAGAATATCGAGCGCCGCACCGCGGATGTTTCCGCTGGAGATTTTTCCAATGAACCCCGGAATATCGATCCCGGTCGGGCAGGCCTCAACGCAGGGTGCATCAAAACAGTAATAACAACGGGACGCCTCAATCACGGCCTGACCCGAATTTAGCGGCGGCTTTGAATCGGTATTGAGTTCGGCATAACCGGCCGCGTCACGCCGGCCCGCCGCAATATCAGGATGACTCATATGAACATTACGCTTTCGCTTACGGAAAGCGTAAAATTCTAACCCTGCGTTCAAGTCGCTTCAAGCCCGATCAAGGCTCGATTCCGCCATCCGCGCCAATGGATGCGCGGTTTCCACAGCATGCACCGTCCATTATCCTTGCCCGATGATTGAACTCTTGGCCGACCCCGCCGTCTGGGTAAGTTTTGCGACGCTGTGCATTCTCGAAATCGTTCTCGGCATCGATAACATCATCTTTGTATCGATTGTTTCGGACCGGCTCCCAGTTGAACAGCAGCGGCGCGCGCGGATGATTGGGCTGAGCCTCGCGATGCTGATGCGGATCGGGCTTTTGTTCTCGCTCGTTTGGATGATCGGATTATCGAAGCCAGTACTAACGGTTTTTGATTTGGCGCTGTCATGGCGCGACATCATTTTGTTTTCGGGTGGTTTGTTCCTGATCGGCAAAGCGACGATCGAGATTTATCACACTGTCGAGGGCGTGGAATTGCCGGAGGGAACCGCGCGAAAAGTGCCGGGGTTCGCTGCCGCAATCGGACAGATTGTGGTGCTCGATGCCGTGTTTTCCTTTGATTCAATATTGACGGCGGTCGGTCTCAGCGATCATTTGCCGGTGATGATTGCAGCCGTCATCGTCGCCATTATTATAATGATGCTGGCAGCCGATTCGGTCGCCGGATTTATCCGCCGCCATGATTCGATTAAATTATTGACGCTCGCGTTTCTTGTATTAATTGGCGCGGTACTGGTTGCCGACGGGCTCCAGTTTCATATCCCGAAGGGCTACATCTATTTCTCGCTGGCGTTTTCGCTGTCGGTACAGGCGCTGGCGATTTGGGCCGCACAACGTCGAAGAGCTATCGCAAACAGGGACAGTAATAAGGATTAAGG
>JAPYRS010000172.1 GCA_029936875.1 Alphaproteobacteria bacterium
CTTGAATCTTATCAAGCCAAGCTGCCAGCACCGGGAAATCCTTTTGCCAATCCCATTCGGCGTCACCATCTTCCAAGGCACAATCGACAATCGGGTTGCGGAGGTTGAGATAGCTTAACCCGCCGGCTGTCGTCACATGGCCGATGTGAAATACGTCGTCGGTCCAGCTTTTTGCGTCTTCTTCAAGGCGTCGCATCGCGCCGAGAATTTTCTTCTTCTCCCGCAGCATCGAATCGACGTGCCAGGTCTCCTTCGGCCGCCAGCTTTCAATGCGGATCAACGTTGTCGCATCGAAAATGCCGTCGCCGGTCACCATCTGGCGCAGTGCCTGCCAGCGCGTGTCATCGTTGGGAAATACGGGTGCTGTCTTATTAAACGAATCGAGGTATTCGCAAATCACCAACCCGCCATAAAGCGGCGAGCCGTCATCCATTTCAAAGGCCGGCACTTTGCCCAACGGATTGTAGCGCCAGATTTCGGTGTCTTCATCGAACGGGACCTGGCGTTCAAGGCCGATTTTGTCGAGGACACCGGCCTCGTGCGCAACTACCAGCACCTTGTGCACGTACTGGGGGTTCGGGGTAAAAATCAGTTTCACTGGGTAATCCTCTCCGGACTTTTATTTGTACTAACGCTGTTTGCTGTGATCGGGCGAACCGGCGGTCGGAATGATGATGCGAACGTCCTGTTCGACAATCAATTCGCGGGCTTTTTTGGCATAGGCGAGAAACTCCGGGTCAGCAGCGCATTCGCCGCGGCGGCGTTCGCGCTCGGCGACGCTGTCATAACCCCACATGTGGATTATCTGGTTTATCGGCCCGGTTTCGTGGCGGTACATGCCGATGAAGTTTCCGAGGATGCGTTTTTGCACGGTCATCCCGTCGGCTTCAAAAAGGGCGATAAACTGCGGCACGGTGCCCGGCTTGAACGTGTAGATGCGGCAATCGATGATCAAGATAAGTCCTCCCCATTGGTCTTCTTGAAGTGGTGTATCACATGGCCAAAGCCTAACGGCAAAAATTGCGTCGCGCGAGCGGCGATGCCCCGTTGCGAATTAGAGGCCTAAATGTACACTCCATAGTTGTCGAACGGAGTTGCGTCTTGGAGACGATTCCATGCACCTGAAAGCCCGGGTGGTTGCGATCTTGCCCTTTACCATTACCGATCCGAGGTGCGCAGGCGAACCAATTACGGCGGCATCACGGTAAAAAATATCGCCGAATTGGAATGCGAGTACAGGGCGACAGCGGGGGAATGAACCGATGCGCAGTCGGACCGAATGCTGTGCTAGGTTTCCGCCACAGGGCTGAACGCGCACTTCATGCGCGGGCGCAAAACCACAATTGCGGGGAGAATTCCGATGGCAAAAAAAGAAATTCTGGTGGCATACGGCGTCGATGTCGATGCGGTGGCCGGCTGGCTCGGCTCATACGGCGGCGAGGATTCGCCCGACGATATTTCGCGCGGCATGTTCTCCGGCGAGGTTGGCTCGCCCCGCCTGCTCGACCTGTTCGACCGCTGGGGCATCAAAACCACCTGGTTCATCCCCGGCCATTCGATCGAAACCTTCCCCAAGCAAATGCAGGACGTGCACAAGCGCGGCCACGAAATCGGCATTCACGGCTACAGCCACGAAAACCCGATCTCCATGACCCGCGAACAGGAAACGGTGATCCTCGACAAGTGCATCGCGCTGATCAAAAAGGTCACCGGCAAGAAACCGCGCGGCTACGTGGCGCCCTGGTGGGAATTTTCAAACGTCACCAACGAACTTTTGCTGGAGCGCGGCATCCTCTACGACCACTCGCTGATGCATCACGACTTCCAGTGTTATTACGTCCGGGTCGGCGATTCGTGGACGCCAATTGATTATTCGCAGCATCCCGATACCTGGATGAAGCCGTTAAAGCGCGGCAAAGAAACCGGCCTGGTCGAGATTCCGGCGAACTGGTACACCGACGATCTGCCGCCGATGATGTTCATCAAGAAGGCGCCCAATTCTCACGGCTTTGTTAATCCGCGCGATATCGAACAGATGTGGAAAGACCAGTTCGATTGGGTCTACCGCGAATACGACCACGCCGTTTTCACCATGACGATTCACCCGGACGTTTCCGGCCGCCCGCAGGTGTTGCTGATGCACGAGCGCCTGCACGAACATTTCGCCCGCCATCCCGGCGTGAAGTTCGTGACGTTTGAAGAAATCGCCCGCGATCATCTAAAGCGATATCCGCGCAAGAAAACTTCAAAAGCGGCGGGGGCGAAGAAGAAACCGGCGAAGAAGAAGCGGAAATAATCTGACCCCACGTCGTAGAAACACGGGCGGAATCGAATATCATGTGCGGATTATGCGGGGTCCTCGGCGGCGGCGATCACTGGACTGATGGAAGTAAGGCCACGAAGGCCCTAAAAGATCGGGCGATTGCTGCGACGCGCCGCCGCGAACGCGCCTATCAGGTCCGGCTCGCCAATGCCGCCTTGAAACCGCTCGGGCTGACCGTGGCCGACTGGCAGGGCGCGTCGTTTATCTTGTCGAACGGCAAGGGCGCGTCCGATGTCATCGATCATTTGGGGGCGCTGTGGGCGGCGGCCGAAGTCATGCGCGGCAAGCCGTTCGATCCACTTGATGCTGAATTTATCGGCGCGCTCAGCGCCGCTAATAGCAACGGTGCATCCGCATGACCGCCCAAAGAAAGTTCGTCACCGTCAATGTCATCACCGGCTTTCTCGGCAGCGGCAAAACCACGGTGCTGCAAAAGTTGCTTACCGATCCGGGCATGAAAGACACCGCCGTCCTGATAAACGAGTTCGGCGAGGTCGGGCTCGATCATCATCTGCTGGAACGCATTGACGACGACACCGTCGTGCTGCAATCGGGCTGTATCTGCTGCACCATTCGCGGCGATCTTGCGATCTCGATGCGGGATCTGTTGTCGCGGCGGGATTCGGGCGAAGTTCCGCACTTCAGCCGCCTGGTGATTGAGACCACGGGCCTCGCCGATCCCGCGCCAATCGTTTACACGCTCACCGCTGAAGACGTGCTCCGCCACCACTTCCGCCTCGGTAATGTGGTGACGACGGTGGATGCGGTGAACGGGGCGAAGCAGCTAAAGCGCAATGACGAATGCCGCAAACAGGCCGCCGTCGCCGACCGCATCGTGCTTACCAAGATGGATATGTTGGCCGAAAAAGATTGTGTGGAAGATGCCGACACCCTTATCGCGCAACTGAAACGCCTCAACCCGTCGGCGCCGCATTTCGATAGCCAGAAAGACGAACTGACGGCGGCAAAATTATTTACCAACGACGTTTACGATCCGCGAGCGAAATCGGCTGAGGTCGCCCGCTGGATCGACGCCGAAGCGTTTACCGATGGCATCCATGCGCATGACGATGACACTGGCGCGCATGCGCACGATAACGTCAATCGTCATGATGGGGGTATCCACGCCTTTTGCCTGACCTTCGATACGCCTTTGGATTGGACGGCGTTTGGGTTATGGCTATCGGCGCTTTTACAAAATCACGGCGAGGAGGTATTGCGCGTGAAAGGTTTGTTGAATGTGGTTGATGTGGCGGCGCCGGTTGCCATTCATGGGGTGCAGCACGTTGTTCATCCACCGATCCACCTAAATCGCTGGCCGGATTCGGATCGCCGCTCGCGCATCGTCTTTATCGTCCGGGATTTGGCCGAAGATCAGATCCGGGCGTCGCTGATCGCATTCAATCAACTCGGCGACATCGCCAGCAAGCAGGTGGCGGCATGAGCGTAAATCTTGACAAGATCTCGGTGGTCGATCTTGGCCGCGCCCTGCATACCAATGGGGCCGACGCGGTCGAGGTCACCGAATATTATTTGGAGCGCATCGAAGCCGCGTCCGGTTCGAACGTCTTTATCTCCGTCTCCGCTGATCGCGCCCGCACCGAAGCCAAGGCATCTGCTGACCGCCAGAAAAATAACGCCTCGCTCGGGCCTTTGGACGGCGTGCCGATCGCCTGGAAAGATCTGATCGATGTCGAAGGCACCATCACCACCTGCGGCTCAGAGATTCACCGGAATCGCGCACCGGCATCGGCAGACGCGCCGATTGTGAAACGTGCCGCTGCCGCTGGCATGGTCTCGCTCGGCAAGGTCAATCTGACCGAATTCGCCTTTTCCGGCATCGGCATCAATCCGCATTTCGGCACACCGCATAACCCGCATGACCCGAAGACGCCGCGCGCGCCCGGTGGCTCGTCATCGGGCTCGGCAGTCGCCGTCGCCATGGATCTCGCTCCGATTGCAATCGGCACCGACACCGGCGGCTCGGTTCGCATCC
>JAPYRS010000173.1 GCA_029936875.1 Alphaproteobacteria bacterium
ACCCAGCACCTGACCGGCGTCGATGGCGCTCTAGCCATGGCTAATCTTTCACTTATTTCGGGTCATGTCGGCCTTCCCGGCACCGGCTTTATCCCGCTGCGCGGTCAATCCAACGTGCAGGGCTGTTCCGATATGCAAGGCCAGCACAACAACCTGCCCGGCTATCATGACATCAAGGACCCTGAAGATCGCGCCAAGTTCGAGAAGGCCTGGGGCGTGCCCATGCCCGAGGACGAATTCCTGACGGTGGTCGAGATGGAAGAGGCTGCGTCCGAGGGCGACATCAAGGCCCTGTACATCATGGGCGAGAATCCGATGGGCTCTAGCCCTGACATCAGTGAGGTCGAGCACGGCCTGAGGAAACTCGAATTCCTCGTCGTGCAGGACCTGTTCCTGTCCGAGACGGCGGAACTGGCCGATGTCGTGTTCCCCGCCGCCAGCTTCGCCGAAAAAGACGGCACGTTCACCAATACCGAGCGCCGTGTGCAACTGGTTCGCAAGGCGGTGGAACCGCCCGGTGAGGCGCGCGCCGACTGGGAAATCATTTGCGACGTGTCGACCGCCATGGGCTACCCCATGAGCTATCCAGGCGCTTCGGAAATTATGGATGAGATATCCTCGCTGGTGCCGTCCTATGCCGGCATGCGCTATGACCGGCTTGGCGGCAGTGGACTGCAGTGGCCCTGCTTCGATAACGATCATCCCGGCACCCGTTTTCTTTACGAGGAGAACTTCCCCACGGAATCCGGCAAGGGCCTGTTCCATGCCGTCAATCAGGAAGAATCGGGCGCGGACGTGGCCGATGATGAATATCCGTTGAACCTCAACACGGGCCGGCTGCTCGAGCACTATCACACGGGCACCATGTCGCGTCGTTCCAAGGGACTGGATTATATGCGGCCCGAGGGCGAGGTCGAGGTCCATCCCGAGGACGCTCGCCGTTATGATCTCGAGGACGGCTGCATGGCGCGTATCACCACCAAGCGCGGTTCGGTTGACGTCAAGGTCGTTGTCACCGACAAGACGTCGGAGGGAGCACTCTTTTATCCGTTCCACTTCTCCGAAGCGCCGGCAAACCGGCTGACCAGCGCCACCTTCGACAAGGCCTCGCAAACCCCGGCCTACAAGCGGACCGCGGCAAGGATCGGGCGGATACAGTCGAAGCAGGAAGCCGCCGCCGAGTAACGTCGAATAACCTCAAATCATTTGGCTTAACCGACAAGGACGATCCGCGCATGAAAATTGCCATCCCCAAGGAGCGCCGAGCCGGCGAAACGCGAGTTGCCGCGTCTCCAGAGGTGGTCAGGAAACTGATCGATCTCGGCTTTCAGGTTACTGTTGAGAAAGACGCCGGCCATGGCGCGTCGTTTACCGATGCGGCCTTCAAGGACGCGGGCGCTACCATCGCCAAGGATGTCGCCTCTGCTACCAAGTCCGCTGATATTGTGCTTAAAATCTAGGGCCCGGAGACTGGGGAACTGAACCACTACAAGAAAGGCACGATCCTGATTGGGTCGCTGGGCGCCCTCGGCAACCCGAAAGACATGAAGGCTTATGCAGCGGCGGGTCTGACGTCGTTTGCCATGGAACTGATGCCGCGCATCAGCCGGGCGCAGAGCATGGACGTCCTGTCTTCACAATCTAATCTGGCCGGCTATAAGGCGGTTTTGGACGCGGCGTCGGAGTTTGGGCGCGCTTTGCCGATGATGATGACGGCGGCGGGCACAGTGGCACCAGCCAAGGTCTTTATCATGGGTGTCGGGGTTGCCGGCCTTCAGGCAATTGCCACGGCCAAGCGGCTTGGCGCGGTTGTTACCGCGACCGACGTGCGCCCGGCAACCAGGGAACAGGTCGAGAGCCTGGGCGGTAAGTTCCTGGAAGTCGACCCGGAAATGGAAAAAGACGCGCAGACGGAAGGCGGCTATGCCAAGCAAATGCCGCCGGAGTATTTTGACAAGCAAAAGAAGGTCGTCGCGGAGCATATTACCAAACAGGACATCGTCATTACGGCGGCGCTGATCCCCAACCGCCCGGCGCCGGTGCTGGTGACGGAAGAGATGGTTGCGTCCATGAACCCAGGCGCTGTGATCGTAGATTTGGCGGTGGAAGCGGGCGGCAATTGCCCATTGTCGAAATTGAACGAGGTGGTGACGACCAAGAACGGTGTCAAGATTTTGGGTTATGGCAACGTGGCCGGACGTCTGGCCGAGGATGCCAGCCAGTTGTTTGCGAAAAATCTGCTCAATTTTATTACCCCGCTTGTCGATCCTGAATCCAAAAAACTAGCCATCGACTGGGAAGATGAAATCGTGGCCGGCACCCTTGTCACCCGCGATGGAAAAGTCGTGCACCCGGCCCTCGTTGGAAAGCCGGCGGCTTCGAAGACGAAAAAGAAAAGCTCGGGTAAAACGAATGCACCCAAGAAAAAAGGGGGATAACCATGGATACGGGAACCATCAGGGATATGGCCGCGGATCTGGCGACAGCCACGGCGGACCTGTTTCAACAAAGCGAACAATTGGCAATCGCCACGACCAAAATGGCCGAGGCGCAGGCGCAAGGTGGGGCAGGTGATCCGTTCCTGTCGTTGTTTACGGTTTTCGTGCTCGCGTGTTTCGTCGGCTTTTACGTGGTCTGGAGCGTTACCCCGGCGTTGCATTCGCCCCTGATGGCGGTGACCAATGCGATCTCCTCGGTGATTATCGTCGGCGCGTTGCTGGCCGCCGGCCCGGTCGAATTGGATTTTGCTAAACTCATGGGCTTCCTGGCCGTGACGCTGGCCTCGGTGAACATCTTCGGCGGTTTTATCGTCACCCAACGCATGTTGGCCATGTTCAAGAAGAAACAAAGTTAAGGAGCGGGGATAAAGAACATGTCAGGTTTTGCTTATCTTGCCGCTTCCGTATTGTTCATTATGGCATTGCGCGGCCTGAGCTCGCCGGTGACGGCGCGCCAGGGGAATATGTTCGGCATTGCCGGCATGGTCATCGCCATTGTTACGACATTGGCCGATCCGGGCGTCGTCAGTTTCTCGATGATTTTGCTGGGCATGCTGATCGGCGGCTCCATCGGTACTTTCGTTGCACTCAAGATCAAGATGACTGCTCTGCCGCAGTTGGTCGCCGCCTTCCATAGCCTGGTCGGGCTGGCCGCTGTATTTGTCGCGGCGGCAGCTTTTTACAACCCGGAAGCCTATAACATCGGCAAATTCGGAGACATTAATACCGCCAGCATCATTGAAATGTCGCTAGGTTTGGTTATCGGCGCCATCACCTTTTCCGGCTCGGTCGTTGCATTTGCCAAATTGCAGGGGTTGATGAGCGGAAATCCGATCACGCTCCCCATGCAGCATCCCTTGAACGCTGCCATTGCGGCGGCCATCGTCGTGTTGATTTTATTGCTGGTGTTAAACCAGACGCCGGGTACGTTCTGGACGTTGGCGGCGCTCAGCTTCCTGATCGGGTTCTTGATTATAATTCCCATTGGCGGCGCAGACATGCCGGTCGTCGTCTCCATGCTGAACTCGTATTCCGGTTGGGCGGCCTGCGGCATCGGCTTCACCCTGTCCAACCCGGCGCTGATCATTACCGGCGCCCTGGTCGGATCATCAGGCGCCATCCTCAGCTACATCATGTGCAAGGGTATGAACCGCTCCATCTTCAACGTCATGCTGGGTGGGTTCGGTGGCGATACATCTGCGCCAGGGGCTTCTCAGGCGTCGAGTGGTGATAAGACCGCCAAGTCGGGCGCTGCGGAGGATGCGGCGTTCCTGATGAAGAACGCCAACAAGGTGATTATCGTGCCCGGTTACGGCATGGCCGTGGCCCAGGCCCAGCATGCGCTTCGGGAAATGGCCGATATTCTGAAAGCAGAGGGCGTCGACATCGCCTATGCCATCCATCCGGTGGCCGGACGCATGCCGGGGCATATGAATGTATTGCTGGCCGAGGCCAACGTGCCCTATGACGAAGTCTTCGAGTTGGAAGAAATTAACCACGAATTTTCAACCGCCGAAGTCGCCTTCGTCATCGGCGCTAACGACACCACCAACCCGGTCGCCAAGACCGATCCATCGAGCCCCATCGCCGGGATGCCGATTTTGGATGTGGAAAAATCGGGTACGGTTCTGTTCGTCAAGCGGTCCCTGTCGCCCGGCTATGCGGGGGTCGATAATCCGCTGTTTTATGCCGACAACGCGATGATGTTGTTCGGCGACGCCAAGAAAATGACCGAGCAAATCGTTAAAGCGCTGGGGTAGG
>JAPYRS010000027.1 GCA_029936875.1 Alphaproteobacteria bacterium
CGCTGGCCCAATTCCTGCGGCCAGGAAGGCTGGGACGCGGTGCCGATCGCCAGACGGGTGATCGATTCGGCCCACGAAAACGGCGTGCCGGTCATCTACACCACCGGCGATAGCCGCGCCGATGGCTGGGACCGGGGCAGCTGGAGCTGGAAGAACAGCCGCACGTCCGGTCCGCCCATCAAACGCGATTCGAATTTTGGCGGTAACGACATCATTTCGGAACTCGAACCGGCACCGCAGGACATCGTCATTCGCAAACTAAAGCCGAGCGGATTTTACGGCACCAACATGTCGGCGTTCCTAAACCTGCTTCAGGCCGACACGTTGCTGGTTACGGGGACGACGACGTCCGGCTGCGTGCGGGCCACTGTAATCGACGGCTTTAGCGAAAACTTCCACGTCAGCATTGTTGAAGACGCTTGCTTTGACCGTTCACAAGCGAGCCACGCCATTAATCTCTGCGATATGAACGCGAAATACGCCGACGTGATTTCCAGCGCCGTGACGATTGAATTTATGGACGGGTTGCCGCGCGATCTGTTCGATCTGCCAACAGGTACATCTTAATAGCGGGCGTGCCCGCCTAAAACTCCAATGCCCTAGTTACTGATGCCGGGTTTGAGAAAGTCGTAACGGTTGCCGCTGGTAAGGCTCATGTCGATCAACGCGCCGTCCCGCATGATTTTCAGTTTCACGACCACGCCTGCTTCCCCCTGTGCCCAAAGTGCGCGGTAGAATTCTTCCTGTTTTGTCACTGGCGTGCCGCCGACGCCCATGATGACATCGCCACGCTGGATGCCGGTGCGCGCTGCCGGCCCGTCGGTGGACGCAAAACTCACTACCACCATGCCCTGAAGTTCTGTGGTGAACACGCCGAGCCACGGTTTGTCCGGGCGGCCGCCGCGCCCGGTCAGCAGCATGTCGGCGAGGGTTGGCTTTAACAGGTTGATCGGTACAAACATGTTGCCGACGACATCGCGGCGACCCGGAATCGCGTTTCGCACAAACAGCGAGCCGACGCCGACCAGTTCACCGGAGCGTGAAATCAACGCCGTCCCACCCCAGTTTTGATGGGCCGGTGCGGCAAAGATCGCGTCTTCCAATAAATATTCCCAATAGCCGGCAAAGGTCCGCCGCGAGACGACATGGGCGCCGATGGTGCTGCCAATTCCGCCGAAACCGGCCACCAGAACCTGATCCTGCTCCGAGACAAGTGATGAATTGCCGAGCGGAATTGGCGGCGGGTCGAGCGGTTCCCGCGCCCGTACCAGGCCAAACCCGGTGTCGTAATCGTAGGCCACAATTTCGGCGGCAACTGTCCGGCCCTGATTGAGGCGAAGTTCGACGAAATCGGCCTCGAGGATGAGATAGCCGATCGTCAGGATCAATCCACCCTCATCGATGACGATGCCGTTGCGTTGCCGAACGGTGCCGAGGCCGCGCGCGGTCCGCGCCTCTTCGGGGACATGGGCGGTGAGGCGGATAATCGAATTGAATAATTGCGCCGGATCTTTTGGCGATTGGATGTTCTGGGCCCCATTGCCTTACGCAAAGACGGCGCCGGAAATTGCCGTCAACAGAAGGCAGGCCGCGACGCAGGCGACGACAAATGCGCTTAGCCGCCAGCCGTTAGATATCCGCTGCATTAAGCCACTGATCAAGCCTGCGACCCCGCCCGGGACGCCGCCAGTGACGGCGCGCGAGGCGGAACGCGAATTTGGGGAGGGAGGGTTCATCTGGGAGGCCAAGAAATCCTCAATAACATGGTGGGCGGATTTGATCTTACACAGTGGTGTGAATGGATCCGCGCTGAACTGGATAGAAACGCGGGCAAGTCACCAATGCTGCCAGGCTACATCAACCGCGCAGAGCGGACCAAACAAAGGCTAAGCGCCTCAAACCATCCCGAATCGCGCTATACTGCCGGTCCCCGAATAGAGGAGGCCACACTTGGCAAATGACAAGGCAAATGACATGACCAAGGCTGATCAACGCCCGCCGATCTGGGTCGGGCATGTGCTGTTGAACACCGCGAAAATTGAGGCGACGGAGACGTTCATGTGCGGGCTTGGCATGCGCCTGGTTGCGCGCGACGGCAACGCCATCATTCTCGAACTTCGCGGTGGTACGCACCTTGTCCTGCTGGAAGACGAGAAGGCGGAGACCGGCGACGTGACCTTCGATTTGATGGTCGATGATATCGAGGCGGCCCATCAAATGGTTGCGGACCTCGGCGGCGCACCGACCGAAATCAGTGAAAACAAAATTCACAAATCCTTTTTTGCGACCGAACCGGCTGGCAACAAAATCAAGTTTTTTGACAGCCACGTTGCCGAGGGCAATGCGGTCTGAAGGTGGGGCAGTCTGATAAACCGATATGCAACGTGTTGTCTCAGGTGCGCGCGTGTGCTTGGTCCAGGATCAGCGGTGGTTTATGATTGGCGCTAGACGGTAAGTTCAGGCGGCCACACAGTTAGGGTGAGCGATTGATGGAAGTTACCAGACAGGCAACGGGACTCGGCGGGCGCGTAACCGGCGTTGATCTCGGCGCGCCGATGGACGACGCGGCGTTCGCGGAGATTCACAAAGCGTTTCTTGATAACTCGGTGTTGATTTTTCCCGAGCAGGAAATAACGCCGGAGCAGCACATCGCGTTTACGCGACGTTTCGGCGATCTCGAAATTCACGTGATGTCGCAGTTTCTGCTGCCGGATCATCCCGAAGTGCTGGTGCTGTCGAACGACAAAAAGCCAAACGGCGACGCGGTCGGGATTGAAGACGCTGGGCGCTATTGGCACTCGGATTTGTCCTATCTCGAAAAGCCGTCGATGGCTTCGCTGCTTTATGCGATTGAAGTGCCGCCTTCACGCGGCGATACGATGTTCGCAAGTCAGTACGCGGCCTTCGATGCGCTTTCCGATGATCGCAAGGAAGAGTTATCGAAACTGCGCGCGGTCCATCATTTCGGCAGCCGTTGGAACAAGGAAACCGGTAAGGCTGGCGTGCGGCCAAAAATGTCGGCGGAGGAACTCGCGAAAACGCCGCCGGTCGATCACCCGATCGTTCGCACCCATCCCGAAACCGGCAAGAAGACAATTTATGTGGGCGGCTTTTGCACCGGTGTTGTCGGCATGGAAGAAGAAGAGGGCGCGGCCTTTGTTGACGAGCTGTCGGACTATGCGAGCAGCGAGCCGTTTCGTTATCTTCATCAGTGGAATGCCGGCGATCTTGTCATGTGGGACAACCGCTGCGCCATGCATTGCGCGTCCGACTACGACCCGCAATATCGCCGTCACATGAACCGGACCACACTGAAAGGGGACGCGCCTTTCTAAAAGAGGGTGAACGGCGACGCGCCAATTGAGTTGGGCCCTTATTCGACGTCGCCGGATAATTCCGTCAGCAGGTAATCCGAATCGAGTTCGTCCCAACGCAGTTTGACCGGGATATGGTCGCTGCCCATGGTCCAGATCTCGATCGGTGCGAACTGCTCGAAGTGCCAGCGGAAACGTTCGGTTTGGAATGTCCCGGCGGGCACCGTCACTTCTTCCTCGCCGATAAACTCAAACGTCATCGTAATTTCGGTCAGGATCGGACCGGAGCCGCCGTTGGGAAGTGGTGACGTGCTGATGCCCTGAAATTTCTGGATCTTGTCGGCCGAGTTGCGGTCGAACTTAGCCGTCTTCATCGCATCGCCTGAAACCGGATGCGCACCGAAGATCGCCGGCGGCTCCGACAGGGCGAGCTTCTGCCGCAACCGCCCGGTTCCGGCATTGAAAATTTCGCCTGTCACTTCGCTGCCGTCGATCCAGAACCAGCCGGCGCCGTGAAATTTACCGCCGACATTGAGCCGCACGTAGGCATCAACCGGGGTCCAGTCGGCATTCAGCGACCAGATGACGTCCCGCAACAATCCGTCTTCGTCCATCTCGCATTGTGCGCGAATGGTGCGGCTACCGTCGGCGTTTACCGTGATCGTAAACCATTCGCGCCCGGTTTCGCCGCGCTGGTCGTGGATATAATCGAGGCGGCCGCGGACGGTCCGGTGTTTTGGAGGTTTGGTTTTATTCATGGCGGCACTATGGCGTGGATGGTTGCGGGACGAAAGTGGCGCGCCATGCGTCGACGGCCAATTGAACTTAAGAGGGGAGGGCGTTATGTAACCCGGATGCTGTTCTGGTTCTCCAAAGTCTTTTGGGTGGTGGTTGCACCCGGCAACGTTATGGCGATCCTCATCGGTCTCGGCGTTCTGCTGATGTGGACACCGTGGAAACGGCTCGGTCGGCGGCTCGCAACCCTTGGCGCCATCGGCCTGATCGCGATCGCCGTTCTGCCATTTGGAACCTGGCTCGCGCGGCCCCTGGAAAACCGATTTCCGGTGACCGAACTACCCGTGGAAGTTGACGGCATCATTGTCCTTGGTGGCGCGACTTCGATTGGCCTTTCAACAAATCGCGGCCAGCCTTCGGTCAACGCCGGTGGTGAACGGTTAATCCGGTTCGCCGAACTCGGGCGGCACTACCCAAACGCCCGTCTGGTTTTTTCCGGCGGCACCGGAAAACTCAATCCCGGCGAAGTCCGCGAGGCCGATATTGCCCGCGACGTGCTGAAACAGATGGGCTTTGACGTGAGCCGCGTGAAGTTCGAATCCTCCAGCCGCAATATTTATGAGAATGCCCGCGACGCGCGCGAGTTGTTCGGCCCGTTGCCCGATGAAACCTGGCTGCTGATCATGTCGGCAATGTATATGCCGCGCAGCATCGGCGTCTTTCGCGAGGCCGAATGGCGGGTGGTCCCGGTGCCGGTTGATTACCGGACCACGTCGGGGCCGGGCTGGGGCTACGGCTTCAACCTCACGCGAAAGGGCGAGGCCTTCAGCGTCGCGCTGCGTGAATGGGTCGGGCTGATCGCCTACCGGATACTCGGCCGCACCGACGCCTTCCTGCCGGGACCGGAAGAGTGGGGCGGGTGACATTCATTGCCTGCCTTTGCCGGATCAATTTCTGCGTGTTAGATCGATGCATATGACTGGAATACTGAGACGATGAATTTTCGACGGGTTTTGAACTGGGCAGGCGGGGCGCTGGTTGGCGTTTTGCTTGGCTTATTGATTTTTTCGGGGGCGGCCTTCGCCCACGATCCAACCAAGATTAACGAGGAAGACTGGCAAAAGTGGTTGGCGGAATTTCGTGCTGAAGCATTGGCAATCGGATTTCCGCCGTGGGTGGTCTCTGAGACCATGACCGATGTCCGCCCGATTGTCCGGGTGATCAATTTCGACCGGGCGCAGCCTGAATTCACGCTCACTTTTCAAAAATATCTCAGCAATATCGTGCCCGACTTCCGGGTCGACCGGGCGCGCGGCCGGGTCGAAGATCACCGCGCCATATTGACCGAGGTATCGGGATACTACGGCGTTTCGACCGGGATGATCGTATCGCTGTGGGCGATTGAAACGGATTTCGGGCGCCTCACCGGTGGCTTCAACGCAATCCCGGCGCTCGCCACACTCGCTTTCGATAGCCGCCGCGGCGCCTATTTTCGGCGTGAGCTTTTCGGCGCGTTGCAGATCGTATTTGAGGGCCACAAGAGAGCCGCCGACATGAGCAGCTCGTGGGCGGGCGCAATGGGCCAGATCCAGATGATGCCGACAAGTTTCCTTGCTTATGCGGTCGATTATGACGGCGACGGCAGGCGGGATGTCTGGACCAATCAAGCCGATGTGTTTGCGTCAGGCGCAAATTTTCTCGCCACTGAAGGCTGGCGAACCGGTGAGACCTGGGGTCTTGCCGTCACCCTTCCAAATGGTTTCGACCCTGAAATGGTGGGGCTAAAAATCCGCAAGCAGGTGGCCGAATGGGAAAATTTAGGCGTCAAGGCTAAGAACGGCAGCCAATTCCCCGCGCTTGAAGGGCCTTCGATTCTGATCCCGGACGGGCTCGACGGTCCTGCGTTTATGGTCTTCGAGAACTTCCGCAACATCCTCAAGTGGAACCGGGCGAACTATTTCGCGCTCGCAGTCGGGATTCTTGCTGACGGAATTGACGACCGCTAATGTACAAGATAAGGGAACTCAATCAGACTACCCCACAAGATAAGGGATTAATCCGCTGAAAATCCGAGCGATCCGAGTAGGGGAAGGACGCTGGCGTGGGCAGTTGGCTGTGGTGCTGCTCGGCTCATTTTTTCTTGCCGCCTGTGCTCAAACTGAGCTTGTCGTCCATGCCGTCAAAAAATTTACGGAACCAGAACCGGCCACAACGACGACACCCGAGACAACAAAAACCATCGTCGCAACGACCGAGCCTACCGGCGAGGCGGGCCTTAGTCCGGACGGCGTCCCGATCGGCGACGGCGGGCGATTCAAAATTGGCGATCCCTATGTCGTGATGGGCGTCCGTTATGTGCCGAAGGAAGATCGCAGGTACGACGTGACCGGTATTGCGTCCTGGTACGGCAAGGATTTCGACGGACTGCTTACGGCGAACGGCGAAACCTACGACATGAACGCGCTGACGGCGGCCCACAAAACGCTGCCGATGCCGAGTTACGTCCGCGTCACCAATCTCGAAAATGGCCGCAGCCTGGTGCTGCGCATTAACGACCGCGGACCGTTCGTCAATCGCCGGATCATCGACGTGTCGCGGCGCGGCGCGCAACTGCTTGGCTTTCAGCGACAAGGCACGGCGCGCGTGCGGGTCGCCATCATCGCCGATTTTGATGGTGAAACCTTCGTATCAGCGAAGCCGTTCACATCGGATGTGGAACGGACAGCCGCGTTGGCGGCGCCGATTGGTACGGTCGAGTCGGACCGGCTCGCGCCCCCGGAAGGTGTTGAAGAAGCGCCCGCACGTGAAGTTGAAGCCGACCCTGCTGAAAGCGACCCCAATGTCACGATCCAACCCGTTTTCGACAGCAATCTGTTTATTCAGGCCGGCGCATTCGCCCAGTTCCAGAACGCCAACATGTTGAGCGCGCGGCTTTCAGGATTTGGCCGATGGTGGGTGACATCAGTCATAATTGATGGCCGCGAACTCTACCGGGTCCGGTTTGGTCCGCTGGCGAATCTTGAAGAGGCCGATACCATGCTGGCTCAGGTGATCGAAAGTGGTCACACCGACGCCCGCATTATCATCGACTAGTCTCTGAGACCTCACGAGAGCCAACCCCATTTACCGCATGAAGTTCGCCAAAATCTGGTACACCTTCACTGCGATGAGCCCAGTCTTCGCCAGGAGGCGCTGTCATAATCCAGACGCATTTCGCGGTCAGGATGTAAATTCAATAACGAGGGGCGTCTCAATAATGGAACGCCATACAACGGGGGAAAGCCTGTTAACAATGGAAAGACCGGGCATTTGCTGAATTTACGTTTAAAAATTTCTTCGGTGGCGTTGATTGTTTTGTTCGCCGGTTGGCTGACCGCGCCCAACGCAAACGCACTTGAGACGGCGGCCCTTCAGGTCTTGCTGATCGACGACCAGACCGGGACGGTCCTGCTCGAAAAAGATCCAGATTCGCTGATGCATCCGGCCAGCATGAGCAAGCTGATGACCGTCTACATGGTGTATGAGCGGCTCGAGGAAGGCTCGCTGACGCTCGACGATACATTCGTCGTAAGCGAAAAAGCCTGGCGCAAAGGCGGATCAAAGATGTTTGTCGCCGTCAACAGCCGCATTCGGATTGAAGATCTGTTGCGCGGCGTGATCATTCAGTCGGGAAATGACGCCAGCATCGTTCTCGCCGAAGGCATCAGCGGCAGCGAAGACGCCTTTGCCGACGACATGACCGAGCGGTCGCGCGCTATTGGTCTGATCGACAGCGTCTTTCGTAATGCCACCGGCTGGCCCGACCCGGAACATTTGGTAACGGCCCGTGATCTGACTGTGCTCGCGCAGCGGATCATTCATGATTTTCCGCAGTACTACCCGATGTTCGCCGAAAAAGAATTTACCTACAACAATATCAAGCAGGGCAACCGTAACCCGTTGCTGTACCGGGACGCCGGCGCCGACGGCCTCAAGACAGGTCACACCAATGCGTCCGGTTATGGTTTGGTCGCATCCGCAATTCGTAATGGCCGCCGGTTAATACTGGTTTTGAACGGTCTCGAAAGTGTCGGCCAGCGGACCCACGAATCTGAACGGCTGCTCGATTGGGGATTTCGCGAATTCAAAAATTATGAACTGTTCGGCGCCGGGGCGACCGTTGAAGACGCGCCGGTATGGCTGGGCGAAGACAAAACCGTGCCGCTGGTGCTGGCGGAGCCGCTGACGGTCACGATGACGCGCAGTGCGCGGCGTGACATGAAGGTGGCCGTGGTCATGGACGGTCCCCCACCAGCGCCGATCCAGGCCGGCGTTGTGATTGGCCGGCTGGTGATTACCGCGCCGGATACGCTGCCGATCGAACTGCCATTGATGGCCGGGCGATCTGTTGGGCGGCTTGGCTTTGTTGGTCGAATTGGCGCGGCGCTGGGCAACCTGCTCTGGGGTCTGGGCAGCGAATAGGGCTGGCCGGGTTCGGTGCGCGGTAAATTCATTACATTCGAAGGCGGCGAGGGGGCTGGAAAGTCGACCCACGTCAAGACGCTCGCCGCGCAGCTTAAAGAAGCCGGCATCGATGTCATCACCACGCGGGAGCCTGGCGGCGCCCCCGGCGCTGAGGAAATCCGAAAACTGCTGGTCGAAGGGGATACCGGAAAGTGGGATTCGCTGACCGAAGTGCTGCTGCATTATGCGGCGCGACAGGAACACCTCGAGAAAACAGTTTTACCCGCACTCGATAAGGGATCATGGGTGATTAGCGACCGGTTCGCGGATTCGACCTTTGCCTATCAAGGCTACGGACACCAATTGGGTCGGGAAGCGATTCAGCCGATCCATGATGCCGTTGTTGGTAAGACCGAGCCTGATCTCACCCTCATTCTTGATCTCGACCCGGAAATTGGGCTTGCGCGAACTTTGGCGCGAACCGGTCACCGGAATGGCGCTGAAGACCGGTACGAACGCATGGAAATCGAATTCCACCAACGCCTTCGCACCGGCTTTCTCGACATTGCCGCTGCCAATCCGGGTCGCTGCGTGATTATCGATGCCTCTCAGGATATCGAAACCGTGGCGAACGAAATCTGGTATGCGCTGGAGACGCGACTTAATCTCAAGTAATGGCAGCAAAAAAATCCGAGCCCGCGTTTGAATCAGTGCCGCCCCGGGAAAACCCCGCCTTTGAGGGCCATGCCGCGGCAGAGGCGGAGCTTGCCGAGAACCTCCATTCGGCACGGCCTGCCCATGCCTGGCTGATTACCGGGCCGAAGGGGATCGGCAAAGCGACGCTCGCATTCCGGGCCGCACGCAGCATTTTGGCAAAGGGCGCGACAACTGCTCAGTCACCTGCCCATTTACTGGCCCAGGCGCCGGGGCTGTTCGGCGATGCGCTGGCGGAAACCACACGGCCATTCGACATGGACCTGGAAGAGACGACGTTCCGGCTGGTCGCCACCGGTGCCCACGGTGGCCTGATCACGCTTGAACGTGAAGAATCCGATCGCGGCGGGTTGAAAAGGGATATTTCCGTTGGCCAGGTGCGCCGCCTAATTCCATTTTTTGGATCAACGGCGGCGGGCGGTGCGTGGCGGGTCGCGATCATTGATTCGGCCGATGAATTGAACCGGAATGCCGCCAATGCGCTTCTGAAATCACTTGAGGAACCACCTACTAACGCATTGATATTATTGGTATCCAGCGCGCCCGGTAGATTGCTTCCAACGATCCGCTCCCGTTGCCGCATACTCAAACTGCGGCCGATGGAAGATGACGTGCTGGCGCCATTGCTGGCTGATCGTTTGCCGGACTGGCCTTCAGCCGATCGTCTTGCGCTTGCCCAACTCGCTGAAAACAGTCCGGGACGGGCGCTTGGCTTGGCGGATGAGGGCGGGCTAAATCTCTACCGTGAAATGGTCGGGCTGCTGGATCAGGCAGCGCTTGATGTGCCGGGTCTGCACAGCCTCGGCGACCGCCTCGCACGACGAAATAACGAAGGCGCTTACCGGGTTCTAACCGGTCTCCTATTGCAATGGCTGGAACGGTTGATCCGGTCGGGCGCGAGCCAAATCGCGCTTGTTGAATCGGTGCCGGGTGAGACAGCGCTCCGAACCCGGTTTCTCGCAGCGCAAAGCCTTGATGACTGGGTGCAAGTATGGGAAAAGTCCGCCCGCCTTGTGGCCGATGCTGAATCCGTCAATCTCGACCGCAAGCAAGTGATCATCAACCTTTTTGCCAGCATTCACCGCGCGGCATTTGTTTAGGGCAGCTGTTCGCTGCACCGGTACCATGACTGACCGTTTTTACATCACCACGGCGATTTACTACGTCAATGGCTCGCCGCATGTGGGCCATGCCTACGAAATGATTGCGAGTGATGTGGTCGCGCGCTTTCATCGTCTTGATGGGCGCGATGTCTGGTTTTTGACCGGCACCGACGAACACGGGCAGAAAGTCGCCCGCACGGCCAATGATCAGGGCAAGGAGCCTCGAGAGTTTGCCGATGAAATCGCGGCTGAATATATAGCGATGGCGAGCCTTCTCAATATCTCCAATGACGAATTCGTTCGCACGACCGAGCCCCGCCATTACGACGCCAGCCAGGCGTTGTGGAAAGCGATCAAAGACAATGGATACATCGTCGAAGATACCTACGGCGGATGGTACTCGATTCGGGACGAAGCCTATTTCGCCGAGGGGGAGCTGACGAAAGGGGAGGGCGGTAAGTTCCTCGCCCCGTCCGGTGCCGACGTTGAATGGGTCGAGGAACCGAGCTTCTTTTTTAAGCTGTCTGAATTTCAGGACCGGCTGTTGAAACACTACGCCGACCATCCCGATTTCCTTCTGCCGGAATCCCGACGAAATGAAGTGGTGAAGTTTGTCGAAGGCGGATTGAATGATCTATCAATCTCACGGACGACGTTTGATTGGGGTGTGCCGGTGCCGGATGCGGACGGCCATGTCATGTACGTATGGCTTGATGCGCTGACCAACTACCTTACTGGCGTCGGTTTCCCAGATACCGATGCAGAATCGTTCAAAAAGTATTGGCCGGCTGATCTCCATATGATTGGCAAAGACATCGTCCGTTTTCACGCGGTCTATTGGCCGGCATTTTTGATGGCCGCCGAAATTGAATTGCCGAAAAAAGTATTCGGCCATGGCTTTCTCAATATCGAAGGCCAAAAAATGTCGAAGTCGGTCGGCAATGTGCTTTCGCCAGATGCGCTGGTTGAGACCTATGGCCTCGATCCGATCCGCTATTTCCTGCTGCGCGAAGTGCCGTTTGGCCAGGACGGCAGTGTTTCGCACGAAGCGATTGTGTCGCGGATCGATAATGACCTCGCCAATGACTTTGGCAACCTGGCGCAGCGCGTGCTCTCGATGATCAATAAGAACTGCGACGGCACCGTGCCCGAGCCGGGCGAGCTCCAGAAAAAAGACACCGACCTGATCGAGGCTTGCGAAAACCTGCTCGACAACATGCGGGCGTGGATTGCCAGGGACATCGGTCTCACAAAGTGCCTCACTGAAATGTGGCGGGTGATCGGTGATGCCAATCGCTATGTCGACGGCGAGGCGCCGTGGACGCTGAAAAAAACCGATCCGGATCGTATGAAGACCGTGCTTTTTGTGCTGGCGGAAACGGTGCGGCGGTTGGCGATATTGGCAAGACCGTTCATGCCGGATTCAGCGTCAGCGATGCTCGATCAATTGGCTGCAGGTGAAGACGCGCGGGACTTTGCCGCGATCACGCAAGCGCGTCTCAAACCCGGCACCACGCTTCCGAAACCGGAGGGCATCTTTCCCCGTTTTGTCGAGGCCGAGGCGTGAGTTCGGTGACCACTTTGCTCGTCGATAGTCATTGCCATCTCGACTTTGACGTCTTCCAGGAAGACTTTGACAGTGTGCTCAGCCGCGCATCGGATGCCGGTGTTGAGACCATGCTGACGATCGGCACGTCACTTGAAAATTTCCCCGGCGTCCGCGCGATTGCCGAGGCGCACAATCATATTTTCTGCACCGTCGGCGTTCATCCGCATGAAGCGGACAGTCACGATGGAGTAGGGGCCGCCGACCTTGTCACGCTTGCCGATCATCCAAAGGTCGTCGGGATCGGCGAGACCGGGCTCGATTATTATTACGACAAGTCGGACCGGGGCCAGCAACAACGTTGTTTTGCCGAGCACCTGATTGCGGCAAAGGAATCAAAACTTCCGGTAATCATCCATAGCCGCAACGCCGATGAAGACATGGCAAGGATGTTGAAAGAGGCCGCGTCTGCTGATCTCACCGGCGTGCTGCATTGTTTTACGGCAACGCGCGCACTTGCAGAAGCGGCGATCGAATGCGGGCTGTACGTTTCCTTTTCCGGCATCGTTACCTTCAAGAACGCCGCCGACATTCAGAAAACCGCCAAGGCCCTGCCGCTAAATCGTATTCTGGTGGAAACCGACGCGCCTTACCTCGCACCGGTGCCGATGCGCGGAAAACGAAACGAGCCATCGTTTGTGGCCCACACCGCCGCTTATCTCGCCGACCTCAAGGGCATTGATATGGGCACGCTTGCCGCCGCCACGCGGGAGAATTTCTATTCCCTGTTTGCCAAAGCCCATCCGCCCAAAGATGCCGCATCTCAGTAATGCGGCGCCTTGAATTCGCGAGCGCTGATCAATGAAAGTCACCATCCTTGGCTGTGGCACCGCCGGGGGCGTTCCCCGGATTGGTAACGTCTGGGGCAATTGTGATCCGAATAATCCGCGCAACCGCCGCCGCCGCGCTTCCATTCTCGTGCAATCGGCTGAGACCAGCATATTGGTTGATACCTCGCCCGACCTTCGGAGCCAAGCGATTGATGCAGAGATTACCCGGCTCGACGCGGTGCTGTTCACCCACGACCACGCCGACCACGCCCACGGCATTGATGACCTTCGCTATGTCGTTCGCCTGATGCGGGAGAAGATCGACGTTTATGGAGACGCCCGCACACTGGACGCGCTCAATACGCGGTTCGGCTATGTGTTTGCGGAAGATCCCGCGAAACTTTATCCGCCGATTTTGAGTGCGCACGTGATCGACGGGCGCTTCACCGTGGGTGGCGTTGAGATAACGTCATTTCGTCAGGATCACGGCCCGATTGATACGCTCGGCTTTCGGTTTGGTGACATCGCCTATTCCACCGACGTGGTGAACCTTGATGAAGCCGCGTTCGAAGCGCTCGCAGGTGTGGATACCTGGATCGTGGACTCCCTGATGATGGAGCCGCACCCGACCCATGCGCATCTTGAACGGACGCTGGAATGGATCGAACGCGTTCGCCCGCGCCGCGCTGTGCTCACGCACCTCAATGTAACGATGGATTATGAAACCGTGATGGCGGCAACGCCCGATCATGTCGAGGTCGCATATGACGGTATGGTGCTGGAGGTCTGACAATGGCCGAGACCCCTGCAAGCGATGGCATCATCGCATCGTACGACGGATTTAAGACCAGCGATGATCCCGCGCGCCTCGACCTCGACTGGGTGTGCGCAGCACTTGCCGGGTCTTATTGGGCGACAGGCATTCCGGACGCCGTGTTACGCGAATCGATCGAAAATTCAATATGTTTTGGTGTTTATGACACGGCCGCGGGCACGCAGATTGGATTTGCCCGTGTGGTCACGGACCATGTGCGGTTTGCCTATCTCAGCGACGTCTTCGTTGACCCGAGCCTCCGCAGCAAAGGACTCGGCAAATGGCTGATGGAGGCGATTCTTGGCTGTCGACGCTTTGGCAAGATCGAGCGATGGATGCTGGCGACCCGGGACGCCCACGGTTATTACAAGCAATTTGGCTTTGAAGCCGCCGATGCGACAATATTTATGGCGCGGCGGACCCCGCGAACCGACGCTTATGCAGATATTTCCGACGAAAAATAGCAGGCCCGCCGGTTAGGCCCGGACCCAGCAAGATTTGTCCGAACGACGCTTCGTTCAGTATTCCCGTTCCGACTTGGATTCTTCGGTTTTTTCGCCGGCGTCGTCGCCGTAAGTGGCGCAACTCTGCGCCGTCAGGACCATGACGAAAGCAAGCGCAAGCATGACGCGATAGAGCATGGGTGATCTCCTTCACCCAAATTCTGCGCTATGGCCCGCGTGGGCCGAAATCACATGTAATCGAAATGCCGTGAGAGCCCGTTACCCGGTTGGTTTGAGCCGAATTCGCAGCCCAACGAGGCCTGCATCCGGCCGTTGCCGGCCCATATTCGGGTCGGTTGGCAGGTCTCTATTTCACAACGCGTAGATAACTCGGCACCGGTTTCTTGGTGAGCGGCGGGACCAGAGTTTAAAATTCAGCTTGCAGCCGCTAGGTCGGTCCATCTTCGAGGACCGCCAGCACGGATTGTCCGGCAACGGCCAGCACCGCGACCGTGGTGCGGCTTGGCCGATGAAGCAGACGTGCAGTGGTGGGCGCGGCGCGGGGTCAGGCGTTGGATTGAGGATCGCACTCATATATTGAACACCCTTGTTGTGGCTGATCACCCTTAGCGTGGCTGCGCATCAAATGGCGTAATGCGCCGGGTGTTTAGAGTGTGAAATATCTTGCTTAACAAATGCTGAACGGGATGAAATGAGTTTGTTTCGCAAATCGCGGCGTGTCGAGAGGGGGTGTATTACGTTTAATTGGAAGATTAACTGATATTGGCAGAGTGATGAAATATAACGATTATCCGATATCCATATATTATTTTCCATAATATACATTATGCGATTTATGGAATTGGTTCAGACATTGGATTAAGTGTTCAGTTAGCACCTGACCCATCGAAATTTGTGAGATTCCTCGAACGTCTGAATCCCCCCGGCCCCGCTCGGCCTCCTCCGCCAAGGCCGCGACGCCGAGATGGAACACGACGCAATTGCGATTACAGCATTCAATTGCCGTTGCAACTCTTCAGGTCCACCCGGATAATCCGCGGCCATGAATGACATCAAATCGAATGACCTGAGCGACGACGCAGCGAATGCTTCGAGCTCAAGCAACGATCCCGGTATTGGCCGCCTGCTGGAAATCATGGCGGCGCTGCGGGATCCGAAATCCGGTTGCCCGTGGGATATCGAGCAGACTTTCAAGACGATTGCGCCTTACACCATTGAAGAGGCTTACGAAGTCGCCGACGCGATTGCCACAGACGACATCGCCGGGCTCAAGGGCGAACTCGGCGATCTCTTATTTCAGGTCGTGTTTCACGCCCGCATGGCGGAAGAAGCCGGTGAATTTTCGTTCAAGGATGTGGTGGAGGCGATTTCCGACAAGATGCTTAGGCGCCACCCCCATGTGTTCGGGTCCGAGAAAATAGACGGCCCTGAGGCGCAAACCATCGCCTGGGAGGCCCACAAAGCCGCTGAACGGGCCGAGAAGAACGGCAATGAAGGCCGCACCGGGGTATTAGATGATGTGCCGTCTGCCCTGCCCGCCCTTATTCGCGCGGAAAAGCTGCAAAAACGTGCGGCTCGCGTCGGCTTTGACTGGGGCGAAACCGGACCGGTTCTCGACAAAATCGAGGAAGAACTGGGTGAACTTCGGGACGCGATTGCCAACAAGGAATCGGCAGAGCGCCTGACCGACGAGCTCGGCGATATTCTTTTTGGCTATGTAAATGCCGCTAGGCACCTCGGGATTGATGCGGAAACGGCGCTTCGGGCCTGCAATGCGAAGTTCGAGCGGCGTTTTGCCCATATTGAAGACCAGCTGTTTGAACAAGGCCGCGAGCCCAAGGACGCCTCCCTCGATGAGTTGGAAGCGCTGTGGCAGGACGCGAAACGGGAGCGCCACGACTGATGGGTTCGTTTGACAACAAGATCGTCATGGTGACCGGAGCGACCTCCGGATTTGGTGAGGCGATGACGCGGCGGTTCGTGGCTGAGGGCGCGAGGGTGATCGCGACCGGGCGCCGGGCCGACCGCCTCGACGCACTCGCGCACGAGCTGGGCGCCGCCGTCCATCCCCTGCCCTTCGATATGCGCGATAATGACGCAATGGCCGCAGCTATATCGGGCCTGCCATCTGAGCTTTTGGCGATTGATATTCTGATCAACAACGCCGGTCTCGCCCGTGGGCTTTCCTCTGCGCACGAAGCCGATCTCGATGATTGGCTCGAGATGATCGATACCAACATCAAGGGGCTGGTGTTGTGCACGCGGGCGATTCTGCCGGGCATGGTGACACGCGGACGCGGCCACATCGTCAATTTGGGCTCCGTCGCCGGCGCCTACCCCTACCCCGGCGCCAATGTTTACGGCGCATCTAAAGCGTTTGTCCATCAGTTCACGCTCAATCTGAAAGCTGATCTCGCTGGCAATAACATCCGCATGACGTCGATTGAACCGGGGGCCGCCGAAACCGAATTCTCGCTGGTGCGCTTCCATGGCGACCAGGCGAAATCGGACGCAACTTACGCTGGATTGGAGGCGCTTCAGCCCGAAGATGTCGCCGACGCGGTGATCTACGCCGTATCAGCACCGGCCCATGTCAACGTCAACCGCATCGAATTGATGTGCACCAACCAGAGTTTCGGCGCCTTCGTTTTCACGCGAGATCAAAATTAAGCCTATGGGTGTTGGGCTTAAGCGCGGCGACCTGGCGCACCCCGCTCGCTCCCTTCTGGCCCATTGATAGGTTGGATGTTGAGAAATTCAGGCTAGAATGCCTTTTACTGAGGGCCGCTAAGAGGGGGTATCACGGTGACCAAACACGTAACTCACGATCTTAGAATCGAACCGACGTCAGACGAATTGGCGCGCCAGGACTTCATGTCGAACATGCGGACCTATGTTCTACATGATCTCGCCAACGGCATGCGGTCGCTTTACGACAAGAAGGTTGAACCGGCTTTCAAACGGAAGAAAAAGCGCGCGCCCAAAGACGGCGTTGAAGTTCATAAGGCGCTCAAGGACGAAACCTATTTCAAATTCTATTCGTCGATGCGCTGCAACACCCAGGAAATGGTCTTCCGGTCGGTGATCCCGACGGTGGAGCGCAATCAGCAAGAACTGAAGACAAAAGCCAAAGCGTTTTCCAAATCAACCAGGAAAGCCAAAGGCACGCTTAATATTCCGAAGGGATTTGTTGTGCCGCGCAGTGTGTCGGCGCTCGACGTCCATCTGATGCCGGGCAACTACGACACTGAATATGGCAAGGACGATGTCGTCCAGGGCGCCATCTACGACAACGGCATCTCTGTATTCAGCATGGGCTTCTTTGGTGATCGTCTCGATGATATCGGCCGTTCGATCGCGATGTTCATCAAGACGCGCTATCCGAAATTCAATCCGGAACGCATTCTCGATATGGGCTGCACCGTTGGCCACAACACGCTGCCTTGGGCAGAAGCCTTTCCGGATGCCGAAACCCACGGCATTGACGCCGGTGCGCCGGTGGTCCGTTACGCCCATGGCCGCGCACAGGCGGAAGGCACCACGGTTCATTTCCATCAGGGTGATGCCGAAGATCCGGGGTTCGAAGACGAGAGTTTCGATCTCATCTTCTCGTCGATGTTCCTGCATGAAGTTTCACCCAAGGGCATCCCCAAGGTGTTCAAGCACGCCCACCGTTTGTTAAAGCCGGGCGGACTAATGCTGCACATGGAACTTCCGCCGAATTCGGACCTGCCAGCGTACGAGCGGTTCTATTTGGATTGGGACAGCTATTACAATAAAGAGCCATTCTACAAATCATTCCGGGATAGCGATCTTGTCGCCGTCTGCCGGGAAGCGGGATTCAAGAAAAAGGATTTCGTGCAGTTCGTGGTGCCGAGCATTCAGGGCGCAGGCGTTAAAACCGTGAAGGTGGCGGCCCGTGCCGGCAAAAGCAAAGCGGACAGTGATACCGGGCGATTCCGCAAAGGCGTCACCTGGTTCTGCTTCGGCGCCTGGAAATAGCCATGGCAACTGCAGCAACCAATACCGGCAATGGTAAAATCCGGCAAAGCGTCCGCGGCAAGAAATCAAAATTCTTCAAGGCTGAGGGCGTTGATGAACTGGTTTCCGTCTGCATGACGCTCGCCGAGGAATTGTGGGTGGTGAAGGAACGCCTCGCTGCGGTTGAAGCGTTGAATGCCAAAGAACGGTTGTTCTCGGAAAAAGACCTCGATCGGATGGCCAAAAGCGAAAAGTTTCGCGCGGCCATGGACGGCGAAAGCCGCGCCTTTATCGACCGGGTGTTTTTCGTGCTGCGCGAACAGGCCGAAGAACTCGACGCCGACTTCAAGGAATATCCGCTTCCGGATGCGCCTTAAGCCAGCGGCGTTTTCTACCAGACAAAAAAAGGGGTCCCGCAAAGGACCCCTTTTTCTCGATCAAGTTGGTAGTGGGCTACATCATGCCGCCCATACCACCCATGCCGCCCATGCCACCCATATCGGGCATGCCACCGCCGCCGGCTGCGGCGGGCTCCGGCTTATCAGCGACCATCGCTTCGGTCGTGATCAGGAGGCCTGCAACCGAAGCCGCATCTTCCAATGCAGTCCGAACAACCTTGGCAGGATCGACGATCCCGGCCTTGATCATGTCGGTGTACTCTTCAGTCTGGGCATTAAAGCCCTGCTTGTGGTCTTTGTTTTCTTTCAGCTTGTCAACCACGACGGCGCCACTGACGCCTGCATTTTCGGCGATCTGCCTGACCGGCGCTTCGAGCGCTTTGCGCACGATTTCGATGCCGACCTGCTGATCGTCGTTATCGACTTTGACCTTGTCGAGTGCCCGTGCCGCGTAGAGGAGTGTTACGCCGCCGCCCGGAACGATGCCTTCTTCGACCGCAGCGCGCGTTGAGTGAAGCGCGTCGTCGACGCGATCCTTGCGCTCTTTCACTTCGATCTCGGTTGAGCCACCGACTTTGATGACCGCAACACCGCCGGCGAGTTTAGCCAAACGCTCCTGCAGCTTCTCTTTGTCGTATTCGGAAGAAGTTTCTTCGATCTGCGCGCGGATCTGACTGACCCGGCCCTGGATCTCTTTCTTCTTGCCAGCGCCATCAACAATGGTGGTTTCTTCCTTGCTGATGGTGACGGACTTGGCGGTGCCGAGCATGTCGAGCGTGACATTCTCGAGCTTGATGCCAATGTCTTCTGAGATCACCTGACCACCGGTCAGAATGGCGATGTCTTCGAGCATCGCTTTGCGGCGATCACCAAAACCCGGTGCCTTCACCGCGGAGACCTTAAGGCCACCACGAAGCTTGTTGACGACGAGGGTCGCAAGCGCTTCGCCTTCAATGTCTTCTGCAATAATCAGCAGCGGACGGGACGATTGCACAACCGATTCGAGAATCGGCAGCATCGCCTGAAGGTTGGAGAGCTTCTTTTCGTGAAGAAGGATGTGCGGATCTTCGAGTTCGCAAATCATCTTCTCGGCGTTGGTCACGAAATACGGCGATAGATAACCGCGGTCGAATTGCATGCCTTCAACGACATCAAGTTCAGTGTCGAGACCCTTGGCCTCTTCCACCGTAATCACGCCTTCTTTGCCAACACGCTGCATGGCTTCAGAAATGATGCGACCGATTTCCTTTTCGCCGTTTGCGGAAATGGTGCCAACCTGGGCAACCTCTTCCTCAGTCTTGACGGCTTTTGCCCTTGAGCGGACATCGGCGATGACCTTCTCGACGGCGGCGTCGATGCCGCGCTTGAGATCCATCGGGTTACGACCCGCAACAACGGCCTTCGCGCCTTCCATGACAATGGCATGGGCGAGAACGGTTGCTGTCGTGGTGCCGTCACCGGCTTCATCAGAAGTGCGTGAAGCAACTTCACGAACCATCTGCGCGCCCATGTTTTCGAACTTGTCGGCGAGCTCGATGTCTTTTGCGACCGTCACACCATCTTTGGTGATCCGCGGTGCGCCAAATGACTTTTCGAGCACGACATTACGGCCCTTCGGTCCGAGGGTCACCCGGACGGCCTTGGCGAGGATATCAACGCCGGCGAGCATGCGCTCGCGTGCGTCGCTACCAAATTTTACTTCTTTAGCTGCCATTACCTGGTTCCCTACTCAATGATGCCCATGATGTCGGATTCCTTCATTACCAGGAGCTCCTCACCATCGAGTTTCACTTCAGTTCCAGACCACTTTCCAAACAGAATGCGGTCCCCTTTTTTAACGTCGAGAGGTTCGATTTTTCCGTTTTCGTTGCGGGCACCTTTGCCAACAGCAACAATTTCGCCCTCCATGGGCTTTTCTTTGGCCGTATCGGGAAGAATGATACCGCCAGCGGACGTCTCTTCCTCGTCGACCCGGCGCACGAGAACGCGGTCGTGCAAAGGCCTGATTTTCATCAAGAAATCTCCATTAAATCCAGTTGATATGAAAAGCCACAACCGTCGACACAGAGTCGAAACCGGCTTTGGCACTCATTGCTATAGAGTGCCAAAGAGTTAAGCGCGGGCGGCGCTTATGTCAACGGAGAATTCCCTATTTCTGCAAAAAATCGAGGATTTCGATGGTTTTTTCGCCTAATCGGCGGCGAGAGGCAGGGTGGCCCCATGGCGATGGCGGTATCGACCGGCATCTGCAGGCGTGAGGCTGACTTTGAGGCGGCTTTGCCCGTCTTCGCTGTGATGCTCAAGAACATCGCCGTGGGCGTGTAGCCAGGCCAGCGTCGCCCCGTCGTCATGGCGCACGGTGACCTCAAGCACTTCCCGCTCCTTCATCAAAGTGTCGGAGATGGCCTCGAGGAGGGTTTCGGCTCCTTGCCCGGTGACGGCGGAGAGCGCGACCAGCGAACCATTTCTGTTCGCGCGGGTAATTGCCGCTTCGCGGTCTTCGGGCGACAGCAGGTCGATCTTGTTGAGAACTTCGATGGTCGGCCGCTGATCGGTTTCATCAAGGCCAAGTTTCTTCAGGACTTCGATCACGTCTTCCCGTTGGGCCTCGGTATCGGCGTGGGAGACATCGCGGACATGAATAATGATGTCGGCTGACAACACCTCTTCGAGTGTTGCCGAAAATGCGGCGACAAGATCGGTCGGCAGGTTCGAAATAAACCCGACCGTGTCGGAGAGAATAACCTGCGGACCCCTGGCTAGTTTCAGCGCCCGCATGGTCGGGTCGAGAGTCGCAAACAGCATGTCGTCGACCATGACATCTGCATTGGACAGGCGGTTAAACAACGTCGATTTACCGGCGTTTGTGTAACCGACCAGGGCGACGATCGGATATGGCACGCGGGACCGGCTCTCGCGGTGCAGTTTCCGCGTCCGTTTGACGGTTGTGAGTTCCAGTTTCAGGCGCGTGATGCGCTGGTCGATCATGCGCCGATCCGATTCAATCTGGCGCTCACCGGGACCGCCGAGAAAGCCGAACCCGCCGCGCTGGCGCTCAAGATGGGTCCAGCTCCGGACCAGTCGGCTGCGTTGATAACTGAGCGAGGCGAGCTCGACCTGAAGCCTGCCTTCCCGGGTTTGTGCGCGGGCGCCAAAGATTTCCAAAATCAACCCGGTGCGGTCGATGACCTTGACCTTCCACTCTGTTTCAAGATTGCGCTGTTGCACGGGCGTGAGTGCCGTGTCGACAATCACCAGCCCAACGTCTGCTGCGGCAATCGCACCTTCCAGATCCTGGACTTTGCCTTTTCCAAATAACGTGGACGGTCGTTTTGCGGCAATGGGCACGCATTCGGCGATGCGCACAACAAGGCCGATCGCTTCGGCGAGACCAACAATTTCGGCCAATGCAGAATCCGAGTCGCGACGGGCCACACTTTGCCCGCGCCGGCTTTTCGACGTTGGGTGAAAGACCGCCCCGATTCCGGTGGCGATCGCGTCTTCTACAGTGTCTTCAGACAAAAAGATTCAAACGGTTAAACCGGTCCCTACTCTGTCGCCGATTCATCTTCGTCGGTTCCTTCAAACAGGCGAATTGGCCCCCCCGGCATGACTGTCGAGATCGCGTGTTTGTAGACAAGCTGGGCATGGCTGTCGCGGCGCAGCAGCACGCAAAAATTATCGAACCAAGTGATCATGCCCTGAAGTTTCACGCCGTTGATGAGGAAGACTGTGACCGGAAGTTTTTCCTTCCGGACATGGTTTAGGAAAGTGTCCTGCAAGTTGGTTTTATTAGAGGCCATCTTTTAAGCCTTTCATTTGTTGTTCGTTGTGGGTGAATGCCGCCATCCCATTTTGGAATGCCGTATTCCCCCTTGCGGTCTGCCTGGACTCGTTACTCTCCGATACGAATTACTCAATGGTTTCGCATATTCGCTGCAATACCTGCCCAAAAGATGGGGCCGTGACGTCGCATTGCAAGCGGCTCCATCTTAAGGCGAGACAGGGCTGATCCCAAGGGCCACCGCCGTTGTTGATACTGTTGCAAACCGCCCGTTACGGCGAGTTCCGGCCCCTGCCCTCAAAATGGCCGTCATATAGTTCACGTAATTTCTTCGTGACCGGACCGGGAAGCCCATCGCCAATGGGTTCACCGTCGATACGGACGACGGGCAGCACAAAAGAGGTCGTGCTGGTCAGGAAGGCCTCGCTCGCATCTCGGGCTTCATCGGCGGTAAAGGCGCGTTCAATAACTTTGATGCCTGCCGAGGCGGCCAGGTCTTGCAGCACAAGCCGGATAATGCCGGAAAGGATCGCCGATTCCAGTTGCCGCGTCACCAGATTGCCGTCGCCATCGACGATCCAGGCGTTGGTCGAGCTGCCTTCGGTGACGAACCCGTCTTTATCCACCTGCCAGGCTTCGAACGCGCCGCCTTCCCGCGCCGCCTGTTTGGCAAGCACGTTCGGCAGCAACGAAACGCTTTTGATGTTGCAGCGGTCCCAACGAATATCCGGGACCATCAACACCTCGACGCCGTCTTCCATTCCCTTGGGTGAAGGCCTGCCGCCGCGGCGTGCCGTGATTACCAGAGCCGTTCGCGGTTCCTTCGGAAATCCATGATCCCGTTTGGCGACCCCGCGCGTCATTTGCAGATAGAGAATGCCTTCGCGAAGCCTGTTTCGGCGGAGCGTTTCTAAAAGCACGTGCGCCAGTGCTTCGCGGCTCATCGCTGGGTCGATCGACAATTCTGCAAGCGAGCGCCACAACCGGTCGAAATGCGGATCGGCATCAACCATACGGCCCTTGTGCACGGCGATCACTTCATAGACACCGTCGGCAAATTGATAACCGCGGTCTTCAACATGAACCGCGGCCGATTCAAACGGCACATAAAGTCCATTTACATATGCGATGCGTGACATGAACCGATCAATATCTCCAAAAGGACGGACTGAAAAGAACAAGAACGGTGACTACCTCTAGGCGGCCGAGCAACATGCCCAAGGCGAGTACTAATTTTGCGGCTGACGGCGCGTCAGCAAATGTTTCGCCGCCACCGAGCAACGAATAGCCCGCGCCGGTATTCGTCAGCATGGCGACGGTCGCGGCAATCGCGTCTTCAAAGTCAAAGCCGATCAGGCCAAGTGCAATCGCGATAAGAACGAAGGTGCTGATAAAGATGGTGAGGAAGCCCCACACGCTCCGAAGCGTGTCTTCATCAATCGCCTGATCGCCAAAACGCAACCTGACGACGCCGTGAGGATGCGTGAGGCGGGAAAGTTCGCGGCCTGCAAGTTTGATAAAGACGATGATGCGCATCGTCTTTACGCCACCTGCGGTCGATCCGGTGGCGCCCCCGACCAGCATCAGCCCGATCAGAAGAACAGTCGCAATGACGGGTAATCCAATTGCCGCGCCGCCCGACCCGGTTGCGGTGCCTGCACTGTCAACGACACCGGGAAGAATGTTGAAGCCGGTCGTCGTCAACGCTGAAATGGTCGAGAACAAAGCGATTCTAATCTCATCGCCGAAGCCAAGATCCAATTTGCCGAGGACACCCCCAAAAACCAACAACGCCCCGATCAAGCCGATCGCGATCAGATAACGGGTTTCGATGTCGCGCCGATGCGGACGCGTGCGGCCATGGAAAAGCGCCCCGTGCAGGGTAAAGTTCACCGCTGCCACCAACATGAAGACGATCAACACATAATCTGCGACAGGATTATTGAATGCGCCAAAGCCCAGGTCGCGGGTATTGAATCCGCCAGTGGAAATTGTCGACATCGCGTAGGCCAGCGCATCGAAGGTCGGTATGCCGGCCATCAATAGTGCGACCGCACAGATCAATGTCAAAATGGCGTAGACCCACCAGATTGATAG
>JAPYRS010000174.1 GCA_029936875.1 Alphaproteobacteria bacterium
GAATCGGCCTTTATTTAGCCTTCGCGCGGCTCAGGCCTCGGAAATGGCGCGCCATACCCGCTCGGGCGTGGCTGGCATGTCCGGGGGTGTTGCCCCGATTGGTGCCAGTGCGTCCGCAATCGCGTTCATCACACAGGGCATCGCGCCGACCGTCCCGGCCTCGCCAGCACCCTTGATGCCGAGCGGATTGGTCGGCGTCGGCACCACATTCGCCGTCACTTCGATCGACGGAAGATCATCCGCCCGCGGCATGCCGTAGTCGAGAAACGATCCGGTCAGCGGTTGGCCGGTTTCCGGATCCCAGCGCATATCCTCGGTCAGGATCTGGCCGACGCCCTGGGCGACGCCGCCGTGGACCTGACCTTTTACCAATAACGGATTCATGATGACGCCGACGTCGTCCGTGACCCAGTATTTAGTTAGCGCAACCTGACCCGTATCCGGATCGATCTCGACTTCGCAGGCGTGGCAGCCATTGGGAAAAGTTGGGCCGGTAGGCGAATACGTCGCGTGCTCATAGAAGCCGGGCTCAATGTCGCGCGGCAGTGTCGCGGCCATATAGGCCTTTTTCGCGACATCAAAGATATCCTTTGAAAGGTCGGTTCCGGTTACGCGAAATGTTCCGTCGTCAAAGTCGATATCTGAGACAGCAACTTCAAATTCATGGGCGACGATCCGTTTGCCCTTTTCAATGAGTTTGATCGCGGCACGCTGGATGGCGGCACCGGCGAGGCCCGATGACCGCGACCCGAAGGTGCCAAACCCGTGCGCGACTTTGTCGGTATCGCCTTGGACAAATCGAACCCGGTCAAACGGAAGGCCGAGTACATCATTGAGAAGCTGACGAAATACTGTTTCGTGGCCTTGCCCGTGGGAATGCGTGCCGACGGTCAGCGTCACCGTACCGGTCGAATCGAACCGAATGTCGGCGGTCTCTTCACCCATTGCCGCTGCTCGCTCGATAATATTGGCGATGCCGAAGCCAAGCAGTTTGCCGCGATCTTTGGCTTTCTTTCGCCGATCCTCGAATTCGGAATAATTCGCGTTGGCGAGGACGGTATCCATGTTCTTTTCAAATTCGCCGCAGTCGTAGGTGAAAGTAAGGCCGGTCTTGTAGGGCATTGCCGACGATGGAATGGTATTGCGGCGACGGAGTTCCGCAGAGTCGATGCCCATTTCCCGCGCCGCGAGATCGATTACCCGTTCGATTGCAAACGACGCTTCCGGACGGCCCGCGCCCCGGTAGGGTGCGGTCGAAGGCGTGTTGGAAAAGTAGGCTTTGATTTCGACGTGAATGGCCGGTGTCGTATAGACACCCGCCAAGCCACCAATATTGAGCATCAGCGGCGACGTCGCACCAAGCGAAAGATAGGCACCCAACGCGCCCATGGTGCGAACCCTCAACCCGAGGAAGTCGCCGTCTTTGTTGAGCGCAAGTTCAACGCGGGTCCGGTTGTCGCGCCCCTGATTGTCGGAAACGAAACCTTCCATGCGGGTCCCGTTCCATTTGACCGGGCGGCCAATGCGACGCGCGGCACAAAGCACCATTACCCACTCTGCATAAACGTCGCTTCGCATGCCAAAACCGCCGCCGAGATCGGGACTGACGACCCGAAGATCGGTTTCCGGTATACCGAGACAGACCGTCGCCATAATCCGGCGAAGCGTATGAGGGGCCTGGGTCCCGGTGTAGAGCGTGTAACGCTGGTCGTCTGAATCGTAGGTGGCGACGGCGGCGCGCGGTTCCATCGCCGCAGGCGCAACACGATTGACAACAAAATCGAGTGACGCGATTCGGTCGGCGGCGGCAAACGCCTTGTCAGCGCCTTCTCTATTGCCGGCTTCAAAGTCGAAACAGAGGTTGTCCGGGCAATCGCTCCAAACGGCGGGTGCATCTGGACCGATTTCACTGAGATTGGTGATCGCAGTTTTGGGCTCATAATCGACGACCACGGCTTCGGCTGCATCTTCGGCCAATTTTCGATTCTCCGCGACCACGAAGGCGACGCCGTCGCCGACATGATGTACGGCGCTCCGGGCAAGTGCCGGATGGGGCGGTTTAAAGAGCGGATCGCCGTTTCGTTTATTGAACTGAGCGAGACAGGGCAAATCACCAATCTTGTCGGCGAGCAGTTCTTCTCCCGTGATAATTTCCAGAACGCCCGGCATTTTTTCGGCCGCCGAAATATCGATGTTCTTGATGTCGGCCGCTGCGTGTGGAGAACGGAGCACGAAGCCATGGGCCATGCCATGAATTACGATATCGTCTGAATAGCGACCGCGCCCCGTCAACAGGCGAGGGTCTTCAACACGGGTAACGCTTTGTCCCAATCCAAACTTCATACCGTCTCTACTTTCCTGACCAATTTGGCGCGGCGATTAACTGACCCGCGACCAACTCGCCGATCACCGATTCATTCGCCGCCGGGATAAACGAAAGCGCAAAATTCGAAAATCTTTGCGTACCCCCTTTTATCGATGAAACAACCCGCCACGATTCAAAATCGGCTTCCGTCGAAGCTGGTTCGATTTTCAACCTGATCCCATCAACGAGAGGTTGAGGCGCGCCGGATACCCGGCTCGAAAGGTAGGCATGAGAATTTAACGGGGAATCCTCGGTCGGCGTTCGACCCCAGAGTTCCCGCCATTTCTGACGAAAGTTCGTGAGATCAACATTGTTCCAGACCGCATCAAAGGCATCCTCGTTCTCGATCTCGAGAAGATCGAAATGCGAATAGGAAAGATCAGGAGGCGCGCTCGATACCTTCCAGTTGGTATATCGGACGATACCGGGGACCGAATTAAAAAAGGGATTGTCGACTTCGGCGATCCAGGATTCATACGCGGTGTCGTCGACACCGTCTTTTGGGCTGTAGGTCAGCAAGATGAGCGTTGCGCTGAGAGGCGGTTGCGGCTTCATTTACGTTAGTCCTGCACTGGTCCTGCATTTGCCGACCCCGCATCGTACAGGGAACTCAGCGTTTATTCGCGCGGCGAGTTTGCCCCATTGCGGCTTGAGGTCAAGTCCGAGTTCAAGCAATCTCAATATCGATAATCGATATGCATGGCCCGGTTCGCAGAACGTTGTGGTGAACGAGGGTCGGCGGCCAGAGGTTCTAATTGAGTATGCGTCCGCCCCCAAAACATGAGGCCAAAACAGTGTCATTTCTTCCATCACTACCCGGTTCGGTAAATCTCATGCAGATGATGATGGTGACGCCGGAGCGCAGCAAGATAATGCTCGACTATACGAGAGCAGTTATGCGGGGCGATTCCGCCTTCACACCGGCGACACGCGAAATGATGTTTGCTTACGGATCGCGTCTCAATGCCTGTAATTATTGCTATGGATCACATGAAGCCGGTGCGATCGAACTTGGCATTGACGAAGGCCTGTTTGTAGGGCTTCAGGAAGACATTGAGACTTCGTCGCTCGATCAGAAGCTAAAGCCGGTTTTTCGATTGGTTCGAAAACTAACGCTCACACCAAGCCGCGTGATCCAGAGTGACATCGACGATTGTCTTGAGGCGGGTTGGGACGAGAGTGCAATATTGGATGCGGTCACTGTCTGCGCATTGCACAATTTTATGAATCGATTGGTTGATGGAACCGGCGTCGCGTTGTCTGTCGAAGACCTCAAAGCCGCAGGATCAAAAATTGCCCACGGTGGTTACCGGGTGCCGGCGCCGCCAAAATAATTGCGCCGAGCCGTCGTTAATATTCGGGGCGTCCCCGGCCGAATGGAACTTTCATTCGACCGAGGGTCTTGTGTTTCCCGGGTTACAACTATTTTGCCGTGATACGGCCGTCCGTCGCCGGTGATACCGAGCCCATTGCCGAGATGTAGTCCATCACCATCGTCGCCATTAGCTTTGCACCAGAGGCATCGATGATTGCCCGGCCTTTCGTAAGGGCAGAGTACCCATCGCCACCCCGTTGGATGAAGTCGTTGGTGGCAACGGTGTACAATTTGTTGGCATCAAGCGGAGCACCGCCGACCATAACGTTGCTCACGCGGCTCCCGGCTGCGGCATTGCGATCAAAAACAAACGTGAGACCCGATACCTGCGGGAAACGACCGGCACCGTCTTCAACGCGGCTGACGCCATTCTCG
>JAPYRS010000175.1 GCA_029936875.1 Alphaproteobacteria bacterium
GCCAAACCGGCAGGGCGCCCTTTCCGGCGTCCAGTATTAATGTGAGTGCGGCGAGGAATTTATTGCCGGTTCGAAGCACGTTGGTCGCGCCGATACTACCGGAGCCAATTTTTCGAACGTCACCGAGACCGGCGCCGAGCGTGAGAATTACGCCGAATGGAATGCCGCCAACCAAGAAAGAGACAAGATAAACGGCCAGAAATGGCCAGATAAATTCGAGACTTCCAATCGGGTCAGGCATTTCGTTTTGGCTCCCGTCGGAACGTCACGCCGCGTCGCGGTCGTAGACCAGTTCGCCGCCGACAAATGTCTTCACCGTGCGCCCCTGCACTGGGCGGCCGTCGAAGGCGGAGTTCTTGGCTTTGCTGTGGAGCAGTTCTGCATCAATTTTCCAGGCGACGCCTGCATCAAACAGACACAAGTCTGCTGGCGCTCCAATCGCCAAAGTCCCGGCAGGCAAATCGAGAATGCGCGCTGGCGCCACCGTCATTTTTTCGAGAACTTGCAGCAGTGACATCTGCGCGTTGTGAAACAGATCGAGCGAAATCGGTAACAGGGTTTCGAGACCAACAGATCCGTACGCCGCCTGCGCAAACGGGCGGCGTTTGCTTTCCTGATCTTCAGGCCGGTGGCAGGACGTAATGGTGTCGATGGTGCCGTCGGCCAGCGCCTCGATTATCGCGAGCCGATCTTTTTCAGCCCGAAGCGGCGGCAATAATTTCGCAAACGTTCGGTAGTCGCCAACTTCCAATTCGTTCAGCGCGAAATTTTGTGGCGCGGCCGCGCACGATACATTGAGGCCCTTGTCTTTTGCGCGGCGAATGGCCGCGACCGATTCTGCCGTTGAAATTCCGGCCGCGTGATAGCGCCCGCCGACCAACTCAACAAGCGCCAGGTCGCGCTCAACAATTATTGTTTCAGCCGCATTAGGAATGCCGGCGAGTCCCAACCGTGTCGCCATCTCGCCTTCGTTCATGCAACCCGCACCGGCGAGCCCCGCATCCTGCGCGTGATGACAAATGAGAAGGTCGAATGTCGTCGCATAAGACAGTGCGCGCCGGAACAATCCGGCATCGGCGATGGTATTGGGGCCATCGGTGAAAGCGACGGCGCCGGCTTCGGCGAGAAGGCCGAGCTCCGCCATTTCGGTGCCAGCCAGACCCTTGGTGATGGCGGCCATCGGGCGAACACGGACATGTCCCTTTTGTGCGGCTTGGCGCTCAACAAATTGAACCAGCGCGATGTCGTCGATTACGGGTTTGGTGTCTGGCGTCGAGATGACCGTGGTGACGCCGCCGACGGCCGCCGCCAGTGTACCGCTCGCAATCGTTTCCTTGTGGTCGCCGCCCGGCTCGCCGAGCGACGCTTCCATATCGATAAGGCCCGGTGCCAAACAATATCCATTGCAATCAATGACTTCTGCGCCGTCTGGCACGTTGTTGGATCGAACATCAACGCCGACGGCGGTGATTTCACCGTTCGTTATCAGTAACCCGCCTAACAGGTCGGCCGATGTCGCGGGATCGAGAATTCGGGCGTTGATCAGGGCCGTCGGTTTGCCCAAAGCGGTCGTGTGGCCGGTCATGTCGCCGGCCCGTCGGCTGATGTGGCATCCCGGACCGGGGCGAGTGCCTCGAGGCAGGCCATGCGGACGGCGACGCCCATTTCAACCTGTTCGTGGATCACACTGCGATCAATGTCGTCGGCAACGTCGGTATCAATTTCGACGCCGCGGTTCATTGGCCCCGGATGCATGATCAGCGCGTCTCCCTTGGCCGCGGCCAATTTCGCGCGGTCGAGACCGAAATAATGAAAATATTCGCGCAAACTTGGCACGAACGCTCCCTGCATCCGTTCGGTCTGGAGCCGTAGCATCATGACAATGTCACAGTCCTTGAGACCCTCCAGCATATTGGTGTGCACTTTGACACCAAGTTTTTCGACGGCGATTGGCAGCAGGGTCGGCGGCGCGACGACGCGCACTTCGGCACCCATCGCCAGGAAAAGCTGAATGTTCGAGCGCGCAACGCGGCTATGAAGTATATCGCCGCAGATCGCGACCTTGAGGCCTTCCAGCCGACCGCGTCTGCGCCGTACGGTTAGCGCGTCCAATAAGGCCTGGGTCGGGTGGGCGTGGCTTCCGTCGCCGGCATTGATGACCGAGCCCGATACTTTTTGCGAAAGCAGGTCAACAGCGCCCGAATCCGGATGCCGCACGACCATAATGTCGGGCTGCATGGCGTTCAGCGTCATCGCCGTATCAATCAGGGTCTCACCTTTTTTGATCGCGGACCCTTCGACCGACATATTAATGACATCGGCGCCGAGGCGTTTGCCGGCCAGCTCGAACGATGTCCGGGTTCGGGTCGAGGTCTCAAAAAACAGATTGATTTGGGTGAGGCCGCGGAGCCGCGAAAGCTTTTTCTCCGGGCCGCGATTCAATATCGCGTATTCCTCGGCCAAGTCGAGAAGTACCGTTATATCCTGGGGGGATAGGGCCTCAATACCAAGTAAATGGCGGTGCGGGAAATTGAACTTCCGCGAAGGGCTCATCAAAACGGGACTATATGCGCGGTGTGTCGGTGGACACAAGGAAGAACTGCGTGTTGCGTCGCCGACGCAATAAGGAAGGATGGCCTCTCAGGCGAGGCAAACTTGAACAATGGGTTCAAACCAAAATCCAAAGCACGAGCGGTAGTGTGACCAGTCCTGCAACGGTTCCAGCGGCGGCGAGACCCTGTGGTAAATCTGCCCAGGTCTCCGAATCGCGGGCCAAGGTAAATCGCGGTGCGACCGCAGGCGTTGCGGCCAGAAGAATAATAATCACCCGCGCCGATCCATCGACGCCAAATATGAATGTGAAGACCGTGGCAATCACCGGCAGGATCGCGAGTTTGATGATGAGGTCGGCCGTGACATTGGCGCGGAATATTTCGATGGCGCTTTGGGCCGCACGCAGGTCGAGATGGGCGCCGGTGGCGAGAACACCAATGGGCAGCGCGGCCATGCCGACGATCTGCAAAATGCTGGAAAGGCCGTCGGCGATGCCAATTCCGGTGACGTTCAAAACGATGCCGACGACCGCACCGCCAACGATTGGGTTTCGGGCAATCAGGCGGATTGCCGCTGCAAAGGCGCCTTCGGTTTCCTCGACCTCGGAAAGGCCTGATCGATTAACAACGAAAGCGCCGATAAGAATGACCGAAATGAGGTAGGTCGCGGCCGCGCCGAGAAAGAGCGTGAGCCCGGTGGAGCCGAGCAGCGTAAACGCCATCGTCGAGCCGAGCGGAACATTGGAGCGGATCGCCCCCTCAACCAGCGGTAACTCGAGATCGGGGCGCGTGTCGTTGCGGCGGACCCAAATCAGGGTGATGGCCGCACCGGCGACGAGCGTGCCAATGATCGCAACAACAAATCCAATCATGCCGACTTCGGCAAACACCTCGCTGGTCGCAAACGAGTAGGCGAACAGCACAGGCAGGAACACATGGTAATTCAGTTTCTGCATCGCCTGCCAAAATTCGGCACCAACGACTTCGCGGCTTTTCAGCGCGACGCCGAGCAAAATCAAAAGGTAAGTCGATAAGATGGCGGCAAGAATGGGGGTCATGGATTGGTCATCATGATTATGGCAACGAGCGCTGAGAGAGACGGTCAAGTGCACCTTGCAGGATATAGGCTGCGGCGACCTTGTCGATCACTTCTCCACGGCGCTTGCGCGACATATCTGCTTCAATAAGGGTCTTCTCGACGGCGGCGGTGGAAAGACGTTCGTCCCAAAAGGCGATTGGAATTTCAATGTGTTCGCTCACATTTGTCGCGAACTTGCGGGTCGATTGGCACCGTGGCCCTTCGCTCCCGTCCATGTTCACCGGCAGCCCGAGCACAAGCGCGCCGACATTATGTTCTTCGATTACGGCGAGCAGTGAGGCGAGGTCGTCGCGAAATTTTCGACGTCGGATCGTCGACAAAGCCGTGGCAATCGTTCGTCCGGCGTCTGATAGGGCAAGGCCAATGGTTTTTGTGCCGAGATCAAGCCCAAGAAGGCGCGAGCGCGGCGTCATCCGCTGCTCGAGGTCGGTCAATTCGGTGAGGTTGCCTCCCTCCATGGC
>JAPYRS010000176.1 GCA_029936875.1 Alphaproteobacteria bacterium
GGATATCGCGGGCTTCTTCCGGAACGAAGATGATCATAAAGGCCATGACCATCAGGTCGGCGTTGAGCGCCCGCATCTCGTCGAGGATGTCGGCGTCGGTGTAGTTGGCCGGTTGAATCAGGTGCAAGCCCTTTTCCAGGGCATATTCCTTGACCGGGTCGGCGGGCCGGCCCTCTTTATCGGGCGCGCAGTAAACGGCGACCACATCGTCGCCCCGATCCACCATCGCTTCCAAGCAGGCCTTGCCGAAAGCTTGTTGTCCATTAACGATTATCCGCATGACTGTATCCTCCCTTCAAGAGCGCTAAATCGCGCCTTCTTCCTTGGCAATTTTGATTTCCTCGTCGCTTAAGCCGACAACGTCTCTCAGAATTTCATCGGTGTGCTCGCCCAGCAGCGGCGAGCGCACGACGTCCGACGGCGAGTCCGACAGCTTGATCGGGTTGCCCACCGTCAGGTACTTGCCGCGCTCGGGATGATCGACCTCGACCACGGTGCCGGTCTTGCGAAGCGATTCTTCTTCCACCAGTTCCTTCATGGACAAGATCGGCCCGACGGGAATGTTGAGCGGGTTGCAGATTTCCATGACCTCGAACTTGGTCTTGGTTTTGGTCCAGTCCTCGATGGTTCCGAAGACCTCGTTGAGACGCGGCAGCCGGGCTTCGGGCTTGGCGAAATCGGGGTCTTCCTTCCATTCGGGCTTGCCGATTACGTCGCAGACATTTTTCCAAACCGCCGCCTGGGTGATGAAATAGGTATAGGCGTCGGGATCCGTTTCCCAGCCCTTGCATTTGAGGATGCGGCCGGGCTGGCCGCCACCGGAATCGTTGCCCGCACGCGGCACCGCCTCGCCGAAGTCCTTGCCTTCGCCGAATTGGGAATATTCCTTCAAGGGGCCATGGGCCAGGCGTTGCTGATCGCGCAACTTGACCCGGCAAAGATTGAGCACCGAGTCCTGCATGGCGCATTCCACCCGCTGGCCGCGTCCGGAATGAGTGCGATGGTAGAGCGCCGCCAGAATACCCGCGACCAAATGGATGCCGGTGCCGGAATCACCGATCTGAGAACCGGTCACCAGCGGCACCCCGCCCTCAATGCCGGTCGTCGATGCCGAGCCGCCGGCGCATTGTGCAACGTTCTCATAAACCTTGCAGTCCGCATAAGGGCCCGGGCCGAAGCCCTTGACCGAGGCATAGATCATGCGCGGGTTGATTTCCTGGATGCGTTCCCAGCTGAATCCCATTCGGTCGAGCGCGCCGGGCGCGAAGTTTTCGACCATAACGTCGCATTCTTCGATCAGCCGGGTGAAGATTTCCTTGCCCTTATCCGACTTGGTGTTCAACGTCAGGCTACGCTTGTTGTGGTTCAGCATGGTGAAATACAGGCTGTCCACATCGGGAATATCGCGCAACTGGCCCCGCGTTGCATCGCCGACGCCGGCGCGTTCGATCTTGAGAACGTCGGCGCCCATCCAAGCCAGAATCTGGGTGCACGTCGGACCGGATTGAACGTGCGTCATGTCCAGAATTCGCACACCGTCTAAAGCCTTCGTCATATCCTCACCTTTTTTCGTAATCTGGCGTTTATTTGTACATGGTCTGGGCTTTGGTGCCGGGTGCGTATTCGTCCGGATCGACCCAAATATTGACGACCGCCGATTTGCCGGTTTTCTGTATGGATTCCCGGGCGCGCAGCAGGGCCGGCTGGATTTCTTTCGGGTCGCGGACTTCCTCACCATAACCGCCCAGCATTTCGGCGAAGGTGCCGTAAGGAATATCACCCAGCTTGTTGCCCACGTTGCCGCGCTGATCGCCGTACTTGGCAATCTGGCCGTACCGGATCTGGTTCATGGATGAATTGTTGCCGACCACGGCGAGATAGGGCGCGCCGAACCGGTTGGCGGTTTCCATGTCGAATGCGGTCATGGCGAACGCTCCGTCGCCGTAATAGCACAACACTTCTTTTTTCGGATGCGCCAGCTTGGCCGCCAGCGAGAACCCCGTGCCGACGCCGAGAGAGCCGAGCGCGCCCGGATCCATCCAGTTGCCCGGACCGCGTGGCTGAACGGCCTGGGCGCTGATGGTAACCACATCTCCGCCGTCACCGATGTAGATGGTGTCATCGGTCAGGAATTCGTTGATTTCCCAGGCCACCCGGTAGGGATGGATGGGGTCGTTGTCGGATAGGAACAAGGGCATCAGTTTTTCCGTGCGGCTGACTTCTTCGTCTCTGAGTTCCTTGAGCCAGCCTTCGCGTCCCTTGGCGCCGTTGGTCTTGCCGCCGGTGGTGGCGTCGTGGACGGCCTTGAGAATGGCGCCGGAATCGCCGGCCATGCCGAGGGCTATGTCCCGGTTCTTGCCGACGGTGCGGTAATCCTGGTCAATCTGCACCAGTGTCGCGGACTTGCTGATGCGTTTGCCGTAGCCCATGCGGAAATCGAACGGCGTGCCGACGATAACGATGACATCGGCGTTATCAAACGCCATGCGCCGGGTGCGGTTGAAGTAGTGCGGATCGCCCGGCGGCAATATGCCGCGGCTGGCGCCGTTCATGTAAAGCGGAATGTTAAGGTCCCGCGCCAAGTCAATCGCTGCCTGATGACCACGCGACATATAGACCTGAGAGCCGACCAGCATCGCCGGTTTTTTGGCCTTGACCAGCAGATCGGCGAGTTTCTCGATATCGGCCGGATCGCCGATGGATTTGATTGACGCCCGGTAGGACCCGGGCTCGGGGATAACGGCGTCGGCAATGTTGATTTCCCGGTCCAGAATGTCGCGCGGAATTTCCAGATAGCTGGGCCCGTAGGCGCCGGAAAACGCCTCGCGCGCGGCCATGGAAATCATATCGGCGACCCGTTCGGTCGATAACACGCCGGCCGCGAATTTGGTGATCGGCGTCATGATATCGACATGCGGCAGATCCTGCAGCGATCCCATCTTATGCTGGGTCAGCGAGCTTTGCCCACCGATGTGGAGGATCGGGCTTTCGGACCGGAACGCCGTGGCGACGCCGGTGACGGCATTGGTGCAGCCGGGCCCGGCGGTGGTGACGACACAGCCCAATTTGCCGGTTTGGCGCGCATATCCGTCGGCGGCGTGGGCCGCGACCTGCTCATGGCGAACGTCGATGATGCGGATGCCTTCATCCAGACAGCCGTCATAGATATCGATGATGTGACCGCCGCACAGGGTGAAAATGGTATCCACGCCTTCGTTCTTCAGCGCCTTGGCGACCAGATGGCCGCCCGAGATCACGTCGGCGTCGGTGCTTTTCTTGGCAAGGGTGTCCGTTTCTGTTTTGGACATTTGTTTTCCTCCGATGGATCAGGCATGGCCCCATTGAAGAGCCTTAGCCGGACTTTTATTCGAGATAATTAACGTGTTTCTTGATGTGCGACGCCAGGTTCAGACTGTGCTCGCGCACCAATCTTGCGGCGAGATCCGCATCTCTGCTCTCAAGCGCTTCGATGATATCCATGTGATCGATAATTGAGCGGTTGATCCGATCTTCTTCGGATATGGTTCTGGCCCGAATGGAGCGCATGTGAATGAACAGGTTGTCGGCCATTTCACGGATGAGGTTACACTGGCTCATGGTCAGGATGGCTTGGTGAAATTTGATGTTGGTTTCCGAATATTCATCGATATGGGCCTGCAACTGGTCGCCTTCAAACGTTGAAAACAGTGTTTTCAAAGACGCAATTTCCTCGTCGCTGGCATTATCCACGACCAGGCGCGCGGCCATGCTTTCCAGCGCCGCCCAGACGGTGATCATTTCCAGGATCTGCGCCTTGGTCTTGCGGACGATATAGACGCCCCGACGCGGCACGATATGCACCAGCCCTTCCTGTTCCAGACGGGCCAGGGCTTCGCGCACCGGTGTACGGCTGATTTCCAGTTTTTCAGACAGACGGCGTTCGTCGAGGCGAAGTTCCGCGTCGTCGGAATAGATGTTCATGGACGTGATGGCTTTCTTGAGGGAATCGTAGATCTTATCCTTCAAGCTGAAGTTGGCGTCGATCGGTTCAACTTTTAATTCAGCGTGGGGCAATGTCTTGATCCTGAATTTGCGTACCATACGCGTGGAACATCGG
>JAPYRS010000177.1 GCA_029936875.1 Alphaproteobacteria bacterium
ACCCGGGGTTAGGCCGCGTCATCAGGCGCTGCCTCGACGCGCCGGTGCATAAGGAATCTTTAGTGAACGACAAATGTTTCGCGGATCTCGGCTTGGCCGAGCCGCTCCAACGTGCTTTGAAATCTCGAAATCATGTTACGCCGACGCCAATTCAGGCCGAGGCCATCCCACAACTTCTTACCGGCAAGGATATGCTGGGCATCGCCCAGACCGGCACCGGCAAGACCGGCGCATTTGCGCTGCCCATTCTTCATCAGCTGATCGATTCGGTGGATATGCGCGGCCCGCGCCTTCCGCGTGCGTTGATCCTCGCGCCGACGCGGGAACTCGCCATTCAGATCGCCGATGAAATCCGCGCTTACGGCACCCATCTGAAAATGCGGACGACGACCATTTTTGGCGGCGTCAATCAGAAACGCCAGGTCACGGCACTAACCCGCGGCGTCGATATTGTGATCGCCACGCCAGGCCGATTGCTCGACCTCATGAATCAGCGGAAAATCAATCTGTCCCGCGTCCAGCACCTCGTGCTCGACGAAGCCGACCGTATGCTCGACATGGGCTTCATCCGCGATATCCGGAAGATCCTTGAAAAAATCCCGGCCGATCGCCAATCGCTTTTGTTCTCGGCAACCATGCCGGCCGAAATCGCAAGGCTTTCTGGTGAAATTCTGGACGACCCGGCACGGGTTGAGGTCGCGCGCCAATCGACAACGATCGAGAAATTGAACCAGAGCATTCATCACGTGCCTCAAGACGGCAAAAAGAAGTTGCTCGAAACGCTTCTCAAAGATCCCGCGTATTCGAAAGTGCTTGTTTTTGCGCGGACAAAACACCGCGCCAATCGGGTTGCCGAACAACTTGAAAAAGCCGGTGTCTCAAGCGATGCCATCCACGGCAACAAAAGCCAAGGCGCCCGGCAGAAGGCACTGAAGCGATTTAAGGACGGCGGCGCCCGCGTTCTGGTCGCAACCGACATTGTCGCTCGCGGCATTGATGTCGACGGCGTCACCCACGTGATCAACTTCGAACTGCCGAATGATCCGGAAAGTTACGTCCACCGGATTGGCCGCACCGCGCGTGCCGGCGCTGGCGGCGAAGCGGTATCGTTCTGCGATCCGGCCGAGCGTGCGTATCTTCGCGACATCGAAAGGCTGATCCAGCAGCGCCTCACCGTTATTGGTGAGGAGCCGACCGGGCCGATCCCCAGGGCACCCAAACAGGGTCGCGGCGGCGGCGGTGGCAAAAAATTCAGAGGCGGAGGCCAAGGGAAATCCGGCGGCGGGCATAGATCTGCCAATGGCCAGAGGGGCTCGCGGGGCGGCGATGGTGACGGTCAACGACCGTCACGGCCAAAACGCAACCGCTACGGCAACAAAGGCAAATCATTTGGTAATCGCAGTGAGGGCAACGGTAGTGGCGGTAATGGCAGCGGTGGCAATCGCAGGCGCGCCGCCAATTCCAATACCCCGCACCGCCAAAAAAGGGCGAGCTAGCGGCGGCTAACGCCTCACACGATTAACTAGCCGCGGCCCCCTGATTGACGTTAGGGGCCGCCGTTTTCATGTGTGATTATCAATTCTCCCGCTTGCGCTATAATCCGGCGCAACCGCACCCATAGTCTGCCCGCCGATACATAGAGAGATGGCCATGCCTTCATTCGATATCGTTTCCCGCACCGAAATTCCGGAGGTCGATAACGCCGTTCAAAACGCGACGCGCGAGATCAGCACCCGATATGATTTCAAAGGCAGCTCAAGCTCGATTGAGCGCGTCGAAGAAACGCTTGTCATCAAAGCCGACGACGAAATGAAACTGAAGCAGGTGCAGGAACTTCTCCGCGCCAATCTCGCCAAACGCAAAGTTGACGGTGGCGCCTTTGATTTTCAGACGCCCGAGAAGGCCGCCGGTACATCCGTCCGGCAAACCGTGCTGATCAAACAGGGTGTGGAGAGCGAGCTCGCCCAGAAAATCGTAAAGTCGGTCAAGGGCATGAAGAAGAAAATCCAGGTCGCCATTCAGGGCGACGAACTACGGGTGACTGCGAAGAAACGGGACGATCTTCAGGACGTCATCCAGTTGATCAAAGACGCCGAATACCAACAGCCGCTTCAGTACGTAAATTTTCGCGATTAATGCGGCCCTAATCGCCGGCCCATCTGCAGCCCAAATCGTGGCAATGCCGGCCCCGTTAGCCGGACTAGTATGACCGCGGCATCATTGCGGCATCTGTGCCGGATCCGTCGCCGGGTCTATTTGGAACGGGCGGAGCCGCGCCTCGCGACACCAAAATTCTTCGCCGATGAACTCGCGTTCGGACCCTTGATCGAACCGGTGCCCGGATCGAACTTTCCCGCGCGAATATTTTGATCCGGCTGATCGGTCTGGCGCTCGCGCTTTTTGGTCTTCTGCGCGGCTCTCGCCTTGGCGCGCTGGCGGGCTTTTGCTTTGGTCATTGATTGATCGCTTTCTTCACTTCACCGGTCAGGGCCTCGATTGGCGCAGAGCATACCTTAAGGACCTCAATTTAGACTAAAGACCCCTCAGACGCTGCCGAGAAACGAGTCGAGCGCTTTGAGGCTTGCCGGTTTGTCCAGATAGGGGCAATGGGTCCGCCCCGGTATTGTTGCGGTGATGAGGTTTGGATTGCGCCTGGCCATCTCGTCCAATGTGCCGCTTTCAAGCACGTCCGACTTTTCACCGCGAATGGCGAGCGTTGGGACCCCGGCAAGCGCCTCAAACAGCGGCCAGAGATCAGCCCCAGATTTCGTCTCAGCAAAGCTGCGTGCGTAGCCCGGGTCAAAATTCGGCCGGAATTTGCCGTCGTCGTTTTGGGCGTAGGCGCGCGTGGCATGGCGCGTCCAGTCTTCGTCCGTCAGGTCGGTAACGGTGATGCCGAGCCGTTCTTTCATCGCCTGTCCGGCCTCTTGATAACTTCCGAATGTGCTGTTGAGTGCAAAGACGCGCTGCAACCGTTCCAGCCCGGCTTGGCCGACAACCGGGCCGATATCGTTGAGAACGACGCCGGCGAGTAGTTCCGGCCGGGTTAGCGCGATGAACATGGCAATCAGGCCGCCGCGCGAAGTGCCGATGATGACGATCCGGTCGAGATTTTCCGTCTTGAGCAGTTCATAGACAGCGTCGCGGTCGGTCTCAAAGCCATAATTTTTGTAATCGGGGTCCCAGTCGGAATTGCCGTGGCCACGCCAATCCAAAGTCAGGACGCGGCGATCCGCGGCGTAACGCGGCGCCATGTCATCAAAACTCATCGAATTCGCCGATGATCCGGGCAGGCATAACACCGGCGTTTTCTCCGAATCCGCGCCGGCATAATCCCGGTAGTGGATCTTCAACCCGTCCTGCGTGGTGAAGGATTTCTCATCGAATTGTGACATGCTTGAATTTCTCTCACTAATGCTGGCAAAGCATCGATGATGCTGGCCGGATCCGCTACCGCTGCCTATCATGATGCGTCTGTAGGCGGCGGGCGATGCCGTAGATATTTGGAGCAGTGGTTTCAGGAGGCGAGCAATGGCAGTCAGCGAAGCGTCGGGTCCGTTAAGTTTTTCCCATATGGGCGCCCACGGCATGACCGCGGATGCGCACCACGACGAGGTCGCGCGTGAAAACTTTGTCCGGTCGCTGCACTTCAAAGTGCTCAATCAATTGCGCGCTGGCAACGAACAGATTTTTGAAAAAAATGCGCTGCCGGTTTTCCGGCGTGAAAACAACCGCGCGCCAATGAACCGTTGCGAAGTGCGAAAAGTGATGGTGCGGGAACCCTTTCATCAGATGTGGAGCTCACTTCGGAGAACCTCACAGGAACTAATGTGGGATGCAGCCGCGGACAGCGCCAATCGCGATACGCCACGCCTGATCAAAATGGTGCGCGCCAACGGTGGCACGAAAGCAAAGACTAAAGGTAGTCTCACGCTCGATTCAAATATAAGGACGCCGCGCTATGTCAGCGCCGTCGATATTCATTGCATGCCCGGCAACTATTACACTGCCGAAATCGAAGACGATGTTTATGTCGCCTCGCTCTACGACCGCGGCGTCTATAGCCTTACCCAGGGCTTCAT
>JAPYRS010000178.1 GCA_029936875.1 Alphaproteobacteria bacterium
AATAAGGATTAAGGCGCCGGGTGATTCTCGATCCAGTGGCGCGCGATATCCTCGCCGGTACATATCCAGACCTTGTCATGGCTCTGTACATAATCAAGAAAACGAATGAGCCCGGCAGCGCGACCGGGACGGCCAGTTAACCGGTCGTGTAATCCGAGCGACATCATTTTTGGCTCGTCAGCACCTTCGGCATAGAGCACATCAAACGTGTCTTTCATGTATTGAAAAAAATGTTCAGAGGTCGCAAAGCCCGCATGAAGATCGCTGCGGTTGTCGTTGGTCTCGTAACTGTAGGGAATGACCAAATGTGATTTCCCGCCGACCTCAACCCAATAGGGCAATTCGTCATTGAGCGCGTCGCGGTCATACAAAAGGCCGCCGTGTTCGATTAAAAGTTTTCGCGTATTTGGGCTTGGCCGCCCGCTCATCCATCCGACCGGTGGCCTGCCGACGATATCTTTGATACCGTCGATCGCAAGTTTGATGTGTTCACGTTCCTCGTCTTCGGGCACATGCTGATAATCGATCCAACGCCAGCAATGGCCGACAAATTCATGACCCGCCTCGGCAAAGGCCTGCACCGGTTCCGGCGAAAAGGCGAGCCCGTAGACGCTGGTAAAAAAACTGATCTTGATGTCGCGTTCTTCGAAGATGCGGAGCAGACGCCAGGCGCCGCGGCGCGAGCCAAATTCAAACGACGATTCGAGAAGCATGCTGCGCATGCCGGGGACACCGGGCAAGCCGACATCGGCGAGCAGGCCTTCGGACGTATCGTCGCCGTGAAGCGGGCTTCGTTCACTGCCGGCCTCATAGTTAAGCCCGATCTGCAATGCGATTCGCGCACCGCCCGGCCATTTCGGATCGACCGGGTGACGGCCCTAACCAACCATGTCGCGAGGGTATAAATTCGGATCGGGTTTCATCGGATGGCCCTTTGGTCAGTTGAACGGTGCCGCTCGCGCGCCTAATGATTCGAAAACAAAAGGCCCAAATCGTCGCGCTGATCTTTGATGCCGAATTGGCGAAGCGCATGCCAGTAGGTGACAATGTTGACGGAGAGCACCGGTTTCTCTAGCCAGAATTCGGCTTCGACCGAAGTCTGCAAACACGGAAGGTTGGTGCCGACTTGCAGAATCGCGTCAATATCATCGCCGTCCAATTCTAAAAAACTGTCGCGCACAATCGACGCATCGGTCGCGGCAATCGCGTAAGCCGTATCGTAAAGAAGCGGTAGCACACGACGCACATTGCAACCGGCGTCCTCAAAAAAATTCTTCACCAGTGAATCGTCGTCAGCCAAATAGGGCGTGAGGATCGCAACATTGTTGATGCCGAGCGCCTTGATCGCCGAAACATAAGCGATCGAAGGCACATAAACCGGCAGCCCGGCGTACGCCGTAAGCCGGTCCTGCATCGCCTGGCCGCCTTTGACCCCGCCGACAAATGAATCATGGCTATGGCCGAGCAGAATGAGATCGGGATCGACGAACTTGAGCGAATCAATCGTCCCTTCTATATCGAGATCGTAGACACCGATTTTTACGCTGACCGGGTCGATGCCCTTGGGCGCGTTCTTGAAGCCCATGCGCGCCACATGATTGGTGACGCCGGCCGGGCACATGTTATTCGATTCAACTTCAACCGTCGTGTTGCGGCCCGGCGTGAGAACGCCAATTTTGGCGCGTGGCGAAAGGTAGGCGCGCGGACTTGATTGTTTAGGCATGCGTGTCGCTACTCATTTGTTATTGCGCGGCGTCTGGTCGAGCGAGCGTCGAGGTGTCACCGATGCGGGCGTTGACGCGTGGCATGACTTCGGTTGCGAGCAGTTCCATCGACCGGAGCCAGGGCTCGCGGTATTCGCCTTCGGCGTAATCGAATCCAATTTGTGTGATCGATCCGAAACCGCCGGTGGCCTCATATTGATTGACGATCTGGTCAGCGACTGAACCCGGGTCGCCTGCAAACCAGGTGCCGTTATCAACCAGATAGGCGGCATCAACTTTGCCGTCCTGCGGTGCATCTTTTCGCCGGAACATGTCGATAATGCCGATCCGATCCATGGCAATGCTGAAATATTCGTTCCAGAAGCGGCCCGCAAATCCCTCGACGGCAAGGGCGCGGGCGTCCGCGTGTGAGTCGGCCACAAAGATTTCACGAATTTGCCGCCACTGGCCCCGGTCCGGTGTCCGGCCCGAACGCTTCGCCCCCTCTTCAACCGAATCCCAATGAACCGAAACGATGTCGGGCGCGACGTTAAAGCTCATCGGGATGTAGCCAAATTCGCCTGCCGTCACCAGTGAACCCGACTTCGGCATGAAACCGGCAAAGGCAATGCGCGGTTCTGCCGGCGCATAGGGCTTCAGATGCCAGTCGTAGCGGTCGTTGTAGCTGGGTTTTTTCACCGACCAGAACTCGCCCTCGAAGTCGTCGGGGCCGCCTTCCTTCCAGCAATCGAGAATGATTTTTAGCGCTTCGCGCGACGCCGGTTGGCTTTCACCTTTGGAAAGATCGAGGCCGTAAAGCTGGCCGTCGGTCGGCGTACCGCCCGAACCAAAGCCAAACAAAAGCCGCCCCCGGGCCATGTGATCCAACTGGATCAGTTCAGCGGCGAGGCGAACCGGATGGGTTTGATAGAGAACCTCAACGCCGGTGCCGAGTTTGATTTGATCGGTCTCACCGATAAGCCGGGCGATAATCTGCTGCGGCGACGGCACCGGCTCCCATTTCGATGTCATGTGCTGGCCGATCCAGGCCTCAGAATAACCGAGGCGGTCGGCGTGCTGGATGATCTCGAGATTCCAGTCGAGCACATCGGCAAGCAGCCGTTCCGGCGGTGCCGCCGGCATCAGGAATAGTCCGAGCTCCATGCCCTACTAACGCCCCCTGTCCCCAGAGATTTTATTATTACCTGCGCGACATGATGAGGACGCGCCGGATTTTAGTCAAACGTTCGGCGGCACGTTCGCCGATGGATGCTTGTTAGGCTGGGACCTGGCTCACGATCCAGTCGGTCGCGGCCTGCAATCCGCCCGCGCCATGCGGAAGACCAACCGCGCGCATTCCGATTTCGGTGACGCCGAGCGTCCCCAATATCATCGGTGCATTGAGGTGGCCCATGTGGGCGATGCGAAACGACCGGCCCGAATAATGGCCAATGCCCATGCCGAGAACCACACCGCATCGCTGTTCGCAATAGTCGAGCAAATCGCCCGGATCGGTTTCACCGGTGAGAATCGTTGTCACCGAATTTGCCCGGTCCGCCTCGTCGGTGACGTTAAATCCGATCAGGTTGCTTTTTGACCATTCGGCGATGGCGGCGCGGACAGCCCCGGCGAGAATCCGGTGGCGGTTGAATATATTTTCAAGGCCCTCTTCTTTCAGAAGATCGAACGATTTGCGAAGCCCATACATCAAATGCACCGGCGGGGTGCCGCCGTATTTTTCGTAATGGACGCTGCCTTCGCGCGCCGTCCAGTCCCAATAGGCGGTGCGGAGGTTGGCGGTTTCGTGTGCCGCCCGTGCCTTTGCGTTGACGCCGACAAAACTGAGGCCCGGTGACATCATCAGGCCTTTTTGCGAGGCCGAGACCGCGACATCGACGCCCCATTCGTCCTGTTTGAACGGCATCGTGCCGAGCGAGGCGATGGTATCGACCATAAACAGCGCGTCATGACCCGCGGCATCGATGGCTTTGCGAATTGCCGGGATGTCGTTTACAACGCTCGAAGCCGTATCGACCTGAACCACCAGAATGGCCTTGATGCGACCCTTCGTATCGGCGCGGAGGTAGTCCTCGACCTCGTCGGCGTCGACACCACGTTGACCGTCGTTGTCGATCGTCTCTAACGTCACGCCGAGCATCTTCGCCATATTGCCCCAGCCCGACGCAAATCGCCCGGCATTTAAGATTAGAATGGTGTCGCCGCGCGAAAGTACGTTGGTAAGCGCCGCCTCCCAAGCGCCGTGGCCATTGGCAGCATATATGTAGCTGTGGTATTCGGTCTGGAATATCCACTTCAAATCGGCGAGCAAACTCGCCGTCACGTCGAGCAATGGGCCGTGATAAATAT
>JAPYRS010000179.1 GCA_029936875.1 Alphaproteobacteria bacterium
GCTCACTTGCCATCACGAATGCATAACGAAGCCGCGTCTCGTGGGTGTGGGTAATGCCTTTGGGCAAGCCTGTCGTGCCGGACGAATAAATGATGTTGCAGATGTCGTCGCCGTTGAGCACAAAATCGGGTGCGCCAACGGCGGCGGCGGCCGTCAGGTCGGTGAGAGACGCCCAACCGGCAGGCGGCGCGCCGCTTTCATCAATGACAATGAAGCGATTCTCGGGCACATCGGGAATTTGATCCCTGATCCCATCAATCACCGCGCATTGGGCGAAGCTGGCGATAACAGTCGTGCTGCCCGAATCGCGGATCATCATGGCGATGCTATCTAGCGCCACCACCGTCGAGAGCGAGGCAACAAATCCACCCGCCGATACCACGCCCCAATAGGTCAGCACGAGATCGGCACTGTTATCTCCGACGACGGCGACGCCCTCACCCCGGTTTAGGCCAAGCGCAAGCAGTGCATTGGCGACCCGGTTCCGCCCGGCGTCCAATTCGGCCCAAGTGAGCGTCACCTCGCCGCAGATCAGCGCCTTCTTATCAGGGTGCGACTGCGCCCAAAGTGAAATGTATTCGGGCAGAAAAATCTGCGGATCGTCGAATGTGGTCATTGCCGCCTTCACATGTTTATGCGGCGAAGATAATGCAGAAGTCACAATCTCGAAAGTCATTGGCTCGAAAGGCACGGGCGCGGAAGGCATACGCCCGACGGCCTAAACAAAAGCGATTGCATCCTGGACATTGCATCGAAGACGGCTGCGGTTCAGACTGAACCCATAATTTTCCATTGAAATTTGGGGAACAGGACGATGCCCGGCCAATACCGCCACGACATGCTGTGCGATGTCACGCACGATGAAAATTCGCGCCAGGATTTTGTCTCGTCGTTTAAATCCTATCTCTCCTCAGGCGTGTCGGGGGCGTCCAAGGACGTGTATCTGGACCGGGTTGAGCCCGCTTTCACCCGCGAACACAATCGCCCACCGAAGGACCGGCACGAGGTCCGCCGCGCGATCAGCGGCAACGGGCATTACCAGATGTCGAGTTCGTTAAAGCGGACGGCGCAGGAAATGATGTTTGATTCGGTCGGCGAGTCGGTTGAGCGCCAGCTCCCGGCGTTGATCAACAAAGCCGGGGTGAAACGGAAAAAGGCGAAGTTCGGCACGCTGCGGCTTGATCCGAAACTCCAAATCCCGCGCTATCACACGGCTGTCGATATTCACTGCATGCCGGGCGGGTATCACACCGAAATTGTTGCCAACGACGATGTTTATGCGGGCGCGTTATACGACCGCAGCATTTTTCTGTTTTCGATGGGTATTCGCGGCGTCCTCAACGACGATTTCGGCCAGAGCGTTGTCGCTTATTACACAAAACATCATCCCGATCTGAAACCGAAACGGATCCTCGATATCGGCTGTTCGGTCGGCCACGGGACCCTGCCCCACGTCGATGCCTTTCCCGATGCCGAGGTTTACGCGATTGATGTCGGCGCGCCAATGTTGCGCTACGGCCATGCGCGTACGGAAGCGCTTGGAAAACGCGTACATTTCTCGCAGCAGAACGCGGAACAAACCGACTTCCCTGATCATTATTTTGATCTGGTGATGTCGCAGATTGTTATTCACGAAACTTCGCACAAGGCGTTGCCGCGAATCATGCGCGAATGCAAACGGATATTGAAACCGGGTGGGTTGCTGCTGCACGTCGATGGGCTCGACTGGAAAGACATGTCGCCCTACGACGCCTCGGTGCCGGACTGGGACACCTATTACAATGCGGAACCTTTTATTGGCGGGTTGCACGATACGGATTATTACGATTTAGCCGCTGACGCAGGGTTCGATCGAAAGGGTGTGTTCGTTACCTCGACCAAGAGCGGCATATCCACACCGGTACGGCGAATCGAATTGAAAGCCGGTGATTTCGGCAATGTCGGTTCGGTGATGGTGTTTGGTGCCCGCGCCTGATCGAAACTGCTAAAATTAATCCAATAAGAATATTTCGGGTGGGCGCACGCCGCGCGGCACTGGGGAGGTTGCGCGATGCCGATTCTACCTGCTGACGGCCAGACGTTTGAGACAGAAACCGATGTCGCCGTTATTGGCGCCGGTGCCTGCGGCCTTATCGCAGCGCTCTCCATCAAAGAGGCGGGCGTGGAGGTTCTGGTGCTGGAGCGGGACGATACGCCGACCGGCAGTTCGACACTTTCAACGGCGTTGATCCCGGCGGCGGGCACCAAATTGCAGGCAAGTTTAGGTGTCGAAGACAGCGCCGAAATCCTGACCAAAGACTTGATCGCCAAGGCCAGGAACCAGAACGATCCTGACATGGCCTTTAATGTTGCCAGCGCTTCCGGGCCAATGATGGACTGGTTGATCAGCCGTCTCGATATTGAAATTTCGCTGGTGCAGGGATTTCTCTATCCCGGTCAGTCGGCCTATCGGCTACATACAACGCCGAACCGAAGCGGTGCCGAATTGATGGCGGCGTTACTTGCGGCAACATTGAAAGCCGATGTCGACATTATTACCTCGGCGATAGTGACGGACCTGTTTGCCGATGAAGACGGTACCGTGCGTGGATTGCGCATCACCCGCCCTGACGGCGCGACCGAAGATATCGGCTGCAAAGCGCTGGTGCTGGCCTGCAACGGTTACGGCGGCAACCCCGACATGGTGAGAGAGTTTGTCCCGGAAATGGCCGATGCGACATATTTCGGCCACGTCGGTAATAAGGGTGACGCGGTGAAATGGGGCGTGGAACTCGGCGCGGCCGTCGCCGACATGGGCGGCTATCAGGGCCACGGTGCCGTCACCCACCCGCATGGGACTTTATTGTTTTGGGGCGTGATGACCGAAGGCGGTTTTCAAGTTAATCTCCAAGGCAAGCGATTCTCCAACGAGGTCCGTGGCTATTCTGAACAGGCGGTCGATGTCATCAACCAGGCTGACCATGTCGCCTGGTCGATTTACGATGAAGGCGCCCACGAACTCGGATTGCAATTTATCGATTATCGCGACGGGCTTGAAGTGGGCGCCATGAAAACCGCCAACACCATCGAAGAAATCGCTGAGGTGACTGGCCTTTCGCTCGACGCGTTAAAAGAAACATTCGCCGATATTGCCGCGGTCCGCGCCGGCAAGAAGAAAGATGATTTCGGTCGCGACTTTTCAACGAGCGAAACGTTGGAGCCGCCCTATTATGCGGTGCGCGTAACCGGCGCGCTGTTTCATACGCAGGGCGGATTGGTGATTGATAATAACGCGCAGGTTTTGCGGGAAGACGGCACGCAAATGCCCAATCTTTTTGCCGGTGGTGGTGCCGCGCGGGGGCTGTCGGGTCCGTCCCGGTGGGGCTACCTGACCGGCAACGGGTTGTTAACGGCGACGACGCTCGGACGCCTTGCTGGATTAGCGTCAGCGGAACTGGTTAAGTCGTGACCGGGGGCAATTAGTTGGCGGCACGGCCCAAAAAGAAAACACCATCCATTTCTGAGCGGGCGCGCAGTGCGAAGACTCGTGCCGGTAAGTCGCTTGAAATTCTCGCGATTGATTTTGAAACCGCGGACCGTGGCGCCGACAGCGCCTGCGCCATTGGCCTTGCCCGGATTTCCGGCGGCAAAGTAATCGAGACCACAGACTTTTCAATACGACCGCCGCGAAGATCCTTTGAATTCACCTGGGTACACGGCATCACTTGGGCAGACGTGAAAGACGAACCCGATTTCGGCGAACTTTGGCCCGAGCTCAAACCATATTTTCGCGGCATTGATTTGATCGCCGCCCACAATGCGAGTTTCGATCGCAGTGTTTTACGCGCCTGTTGCGAGGCGCACGACCTCGCCCTGCCGCGAAAGAAATACCTCTGCACCGTCAAACTCGCACGCGCCGCCTGGAACGTCCGCCCGACAAAATTGCCGGACGTTTGCCGCTACCTCTCGATATCGCTCAACCACCACGACGCCGCCTCCGACGCGCACGCCTGCGCACAAATTGCCGCAGCCGCAATTGAAGACAAGTTCGATGTGACACGGGCGGTGCTTTAGGG
>JAPYRS010000028.1 GCA_029936875.1 Alphaproteobacteria bacterium
ATCCTGAAGATGCCCGCGATCACGATGACGCGGTTTGGGCCGCGCCCGACAGTGATCCAAAAAATGCCGGCGGCTTTGAGATCATTGTCGCGATTGCTGACGTTGCCCACTTTGTAAGCCCAAGCAGCGCGCTGGACCGGGAAGCGTTGAAGCGCGGAAATTCCGTTTATCTTCCGTCCGAAGTGATCCCGATGTTACCGGGGGCGCTTTCGGCTGATGTCTGCTCTCTCATGGTTGGTGAGGACCGGGCCTGCCTTGCTGTCCGCATGTCTATCGATTCGGCCGGGAACATTCGCCGTCATGAATTTTTTCGGGCGTTGATGCGATCGGCGGCGAGCCTCAACTATGCCCAGGTTCAAAAAGCCGCAGACGGCCATGCGGGCGCAATTGAAGACCCGGAAATCCTAGCGGCGGTCCAGTTGCTTTATGCGGCGCATGAAGCGCTCAAAAAAGCGCGCAACAAACGGGACCCGCTTGCGCTTGAGTTGCCGGAACGAAAACTGCGTTTTGATAAGGAGGGTAACGTTGCGGGTATCGATCTTCAGCCGCAACTGGCCAGCCACCACCTGATTGAAGACATGATGATTGCCGCCAATGTCTGCGCCGCAGAAACGCTGGAGGCCAAGCGCCAACCCTGCATGTACCGGGTTCACCCGGAACCCGACCGGGAAAAGTTCGAGGCGCTGCGCGAATTTTTGAAGACGTTTGAATACAATTTGGCGAAGGCGCAAGTTCTCAAACCGGCGGCATTCAATAGTATTTTACGGCAGGCAAAAGACACACCGCAGGAGCACCTGATCCACCAGATCGTTCTTCGCACCCAGTCACAGGCTTCATATTCGCCGAACAATGCCGGGCATTTTGGACTTTCGCTGCCGCGATATGCGCACTTTACGTCGCCAATCCGACGCTATGCCGACATCCTCGTCCACCGCGGACTGATCAACGCGGGCCGTCTTGGCAAGGACGGCTTACCCGATGATGCGGGCGATAAATTTGCGGAAATTGGCGAAATTATTTCAGATGCCGAGCGCCGCGCAATGGCCGCGGAAAGAGATGCGGTTGATCGGATCAGCGCATCGTTTCTCACCGATAGAGTGGGCGCAACATTCCTCGGCCGAATATCCGGTGTGTCGCGATTCGGCCTGTTCGTCACACTCGACGAAACCGGCGCCGACGGTTTGATCCCGATCAGAACGATCGGCACTGATTATTACGACCATGATGAGCGGAGCCACAGCCTGATCGGCCGGCGCAGCGGCGAAATTTATCGGCTCGGCGACGTCGTCGAGGTGATTTTGCGGGAGGCCGATGCCGTCAGTGGCCGTCTTCGCTTTGACTTGAACAGCAATGCCGACGGTCCAACAATGCGGCGCAAGACGCCTGGCAAACGCGGCCGTCGTCGGCCCCGACGCTTGCTGAGAAGTCGGTCGCGGCGTTAAGTCAGATATAAATCGTTGAGGGCTGAATCCAGTTCGACCTCGAACGGATCACCCTTGTGAATAAGGGGCACGCCAGCCGGTAGTGCCTGTAGAACGCTATCGCCAGAATCGAAACTGGTAATTAGTGCGACCGGAATGTTTCGCGTTGCCGACATCGCCCGGAGGGCGCAGCTAAAATCAATGCCGTCGAGTTCGGGCATTACAGCGGCCGCCAATACAAAATCCGGGAGCAACTGTTTGGCGATACGAAATGCGTCGATTGTCGAATGAACCGTGACCACGCGGTACCCTCGGCTTTGCATGCGGCGCGCGGCAATCGTTGTTGCCGTTTCACGCGGCATCACAAGAAGAACCTCGCGCACAACGTCACGGGGTTTTTGCGTTGATTTTAGTGTCGGCAAGGTCCGAAGGACCGCCGCGGATTCGGAATCGTCCGGCCCCAGTTTTCCATCGAGCACATCATGCATGCGGTCCACAAAGACTAGAATATTCTCATTCTCATCTTCGGAAAGTGGCGCATCGTCCTTGAACAAATCCTTTAAATAGTCTTCCAACCTGTGGGCGATGACCGAGAGAAGCGGAAAATCAAATGTCGCACCCATCCCCTTGAGATTGTGAGCATCACGGGCGATGTCTTCCATGGAATCGAGTGTCTCGCGGGCGCGAATCGTACGCTCAATTTTCTGAAGCATCTCATCGGCGGTGCCGATAAATTCGAGCCTCAGTTCCTTGAGGACGAGATCAAGTTCTCGCTCTTTATCGCGGGCCATTGCGCTTTCCTGAATCGTTCCGATCAATAGAAATCCTGATCCTGCGATTGTCGCCCGCATATCGTTATCATTTGGTTGAGGCCGGTGATTTAGCCCCAGCCGTGGTCGGCGCTCGCGGATATGGCCGGGAACCACCGCACACGCTAGACTGCGCGCCCGTTACCAATCACCGATGTATTGATCCCCCTATGCGCCCCAAGGACGCCGCCAGCCTGATATTGGTTCGACATGCCGATCGGGGACCCGAAATATTGATGGGCCGCCGGGCCCCGCGCCACGCCTTCATGCCGGACGTCTTTGTCTTTCCGGGCGGAGGCGTAAGCCGATCCGACGGTTACGTCCATTCGGCTGGCGAGCTGACGGAGGACGTCCTGACGATCCTCAGCCGCGACCGGACGCCCCATCGCGCGCGGGCCATTGCGCTTGCGGCGATTCGAGAAACCTATGAAGAGACCGGCCTAATGCTGGCGCGGACCGACACGCGGAACCGCCGTTCGATGCCGAAAGAGTGGCGGGACTTTGCGGCGGCAGGACTTGCACCCGCACTCGACGGTCTGCGATTTTTGGCACGGGCAATTACGCCACCGGGTCCGCCGCGGCGTTTCTATGCGCGTTTCTTTCTTGCCGATGCGGAGGACGTTACCGGAACGTTACGCAGCAATGGCGAGTTGCTTGACCTTGATTGGTTTCCGCTCGAAGACACGATCAATTTGGCAGCGCCGAATGTCACCAAACTTGTTCTCCGCGAAGTGATGGCAATCGAAAGTCAGACCAGGGCCAAACAACGAAAAGCCAAAAACGCGCCGCTGATCCTGCGCAAAAACGACAAACGCATCATCAGCTTTGAATAGGAATGTCCATGCCGATTGACCCAACCGCGGAAGAAGCGCTCGCGATCATGTCGAAAAGTCGCGTCGATACCGATAACGCGAGCACCGATGAAATTCGTGAGGCGATGAAGGCAGCACTCGCCGCAGTCGCCGCCGATCCGGTCGATGTTGCAATAGTACAGGACCGGACAATACCGACGCCGGCCGGCGATCTTCCCGTTCGAATATATTGGCCCGCGGGCACGTCCGACGCACCGCTGCCGGTATTTCTCTACCTTCATTCCGGCGGCTATGTCATTTACGACATCAATACAGCTGATCCGCAATGTCGCCTGATCGCGAATGAGGCCGGATGCATCGTGGTCTCTCTTGGTTACCGGCTTGCCCCGGAAGCAAAATTTCCGGCACCCGTTGATGATTGCTGCGCCGCCCATCAGTGGATTGCAGAAAACGCCCCTTCGTTTCAGGGTGATCCCAAACGAATTGCAATCGGCGGGGAAAGTTGCGGCGGTACGATCTCTTCTGTCGCGGCCATCATTGCGCGGGATGCGGGCGGCCCGACGATATCATTGATTGTCATGATCTGCCCGTTAACCGAGTTGATTGACCCGTCTGGCGATGACCCAATGTCGCGGATGGCCCGCCGCTTTAAGGCCTATTACCTGAACGAGGAGGCTGAGGGTCGAGATTTTCGAGCCTCTCCCCAATACGCAGATGACGTGTCAAACCTGCCGCCCCATCTGATCGTGACGGGGGATTCGACCCGCTACTGGCCCAGGGTGAGGCCCATGCTGAAAAGCTGAAGGATGCTGGTGTCTCCGTCGAAATCGTCTGTTTTGACGGCATGATCCACAACTTCCCTTCGATGGGCGGGACCATTCCAAAGGCTGGTGAGGCGCTCTCTCTTATTGCCAGATCGCTTGGCCACGCCTTTGCCGGATAAGCGGATTTGGGCATAACTTGACTTGCCAGATCGAGGCGCTATGGTCCGGCCCTTCTTCGGGAAAATCCCCTTTCTGGGACCAAAAAGATGGCCAAATCAGCGACACTAAAAATCAAACTGGTAAGTACCGCCGGCACCGGTTTTTACTATGTGACCAAGAAAAACCCGCGCACGCTGACGGACAAGCTCGTGCTCAAGAAGTACGACCCGGTCGCGCGCAAGCACGTTGAGTTCAAGGAATCCAAAATCAAATAACGGATCCTTCGACGCCAGAATAAAAAGGCCGCCCTGAGGGCGGCTTTATTTTTTTTGGGGCAAAGTTGCTTTTAGCGAGCCGCCGCCGCGACCACTCTGTTTCGACCATCGCGCTTGGCTGAATAAAGTGCATCGTCAGCGCGCCGCAACAAATCCTCTGAACTGTCACTAAACTCTAACGTTACCGCCACACCCATGCTGACGGTGATATTGACCTCGTTGGGATCGATCGAAATCTTGAACGGCACATCGGCAAAGTGCTGGGTCAATCGTTCGGCCACAATGTGAGCCACGGAGAGTTTTGTATCCGGCATCACGACAACCATTTCCTCGCCGCCATATCGAACGGCAAGATCGACGCCGCGAATGTTCATGCGAATGCGTTTCGCCGCCTCGACAAGGACTTCATCACCGACCTGATGGCCGTAATTGTCATTCACCAGCTTGAAGTGATCGATGTCGATCATCAGGACAGAAACCGGTTTGCCACCACTGGCCGCCCGATGAACCAGATTATCGAAATGGGAAACCAGATATCGCCGATTGTGAAGACCGGTGAGCGTATCGGTCACCGCCATCACGATTCCTTCCTGATAATTTTCGCGAAGCCGATCATGATAGAATTTGCGGCGGACCTGCGTTTTCGCGCGCGCCAGCAGTTCATTCTTGTCGATCGGCTTGACCAGGTAGTCGTTTATGCCGATTTCGAACGCTTTAACCAGGGTGTCGGTATCGTCTTCGGCGATAAGGCCAAGCAGCGACATCTGCCGGGTATTTTCAGTTGTGCGAAGTTGGGAACAAAGGCGCAGCCCGTCACTTTTTAAATGCATTAGGCTCACAATGACGACGTCAAAATTTTCTTCGTGCGCCAGTTCAATCGCTTTGTCGCCGTCGCGTTCGAGAATTACTTCGTAGGTATCCTATAGCCCCTCCTCGATAAGTTTGGCATCACCTGCATCGTCTTCGATGACCAGAACACGGGCGCCCCTCATCAACTCCTCTGAGCCAGGAATATCGTCTGATGAAAGGCCGAGTTTATGGCTGGTCTCTTCGCGAAGGCGCCACTCGTCTTCCATGGTCTTGAGACGGACCAAGGTCCGCACCCGGGCGAGCAGGGCGATGTCGTTTACCGGTTTTGTTAGAAAATCATCGGCGCCCGATTCGAGGCCGCGCACTCTTTCAAGCAGCTCGCTTAGCGCCGTCACCATGACGACGGGCAATTGTGCAGTCTTTGGGTTGGCGCGAATGCGGCAGCATACTTCCATCCCATCGAGGCCCGGCATCATGACGTCCAGCAGGACAATGTCGGGTGGGTCGCTCTCAATCAGGTCAAGGGCATCTTGCCCATTCATCGCCGTGCTGACGTCGAAGTACTCCGCCGTCAGTTTGGCTTCAAGAACCTTGACGTTAAGCTCTATGTCGTCGTCGACGAGAACGCGCGCTGTCATGACGTTGCCGGCCCTACCGCAGGAAATTCGTCGCAAGAATGGCGGGGTTCAGACCTCATCTCCCAAAAATTGTCGAACGGTCCCCTTCAATTCATCAATCCGGATCGGCTTTGCGATATACGCCTCACATCCGCCCTCCCGAATTCGGTCTTCATCACCCTTCATGGCGAAGGCGGTAACCGCAATAACGGGGATGGACTTCAAGGTTTCGTCGTCCTTGATCAGCCGGGTCATCTCGAGGCCAGAAACCCCAGGCAACTGCATATCCATTAAGATGAGATCCGGACGATGCTCTCTTGCAAGGTCGAACGCTTCCGTTCCATCTCGTGTCTGCACGGTTTCGTAGCCATGCGCGTCGAGCAAATCATGAAATAGCTTCATGTTCAGTTCATTGTCTTCAACGATGAGTATTTTTTTGCCATGAATCATTTACCGCTCCACCAGAATATTACGTCCTGATGCGCTCCAAATTCGCTGTTTTGCCCCTGCACCGATATCGCAATTGAGATCGAATAAGAGACTTTCACCATTACTGTAGCCTACAATTTCATTGGTTAATTAATCCTTTCAATGCAGGCTGAGGCCATGATTACACTGGGTTTAGAGCCGGGCAGGGCTGGATATGAGCGTCTCCGGCGGATTTGATCGCGCTGCGGGCTTACGAATCGGCCTTGATCTTGGTGGGACCAAGATCGAACGGGTCGTCCTTGATGCCGACGAAATCGAACATTTCAGATCTCGAAGGCCAACGCCGTCGGGCGATTACAATGCAACTGTCCGCGCCCTCGCCGAACTGGTTCTTGAGGTTGATGCCGAAATTGGCGTAAAGGCACCGGTCGGAATCGGCATTCCCGGCACGATCTCCACCGCCACAGGATTCGTCAAGAACGCCAATTCAACATGCTTGATCGGCAAACCGTTTGACCGAGACCTTGAAGTCGCAATTGGTCGCCCGGTAAAAATCGCCAATGATGCAAACTGTTTTACGCTGTCCGAATCGATCGACGGGGCGGGAAAAGGATATCACTCGGTCTTTGGCGTTATCCTCGGCACCGGGACGGGAAGCGGCGTCAATATTGGCGGTCGAATTCTTGAAGGACGGAACGGAATTGGCGGCGAGTGGGGCCACAACCCCCTTCCCTGGCCATCCGACGACGAACGGTCGGGGCGAACCTGCTACTGCGGGCAAACCGGTTGTATTGAAACCTTTTTGTCAGGGTCCGGCCTGGTCCACGATTACAAGGTTCATACCGGGCGAGACATGACCGCAGATTCGATCGCCGCTGCCGCCGTTGCCGGAGACGCGCAAGCCAATAATTCGCTGACGCGTTATGAAGATCGACTGGCGCGTGCGCTCGCAGGCGTCATCAATATCCTTGATCCCGACATTATTGTTGTCGGCGGTGGCCTCTCAATAATTGAGCGCCTTTATGCCAACGTGCCGAAGCGATGGTCGGCATACGTATTCTCTGACCAGATCGAGACCCGTCTGGTCGCCGCTCTCCACGGCGATGCGAGCGGGGTTCGAGGCGCGGCCCGGCTTTGGGATCAAGCGACCGGCGACTTAACAGCCTGATTCGAAATATTCGAGATTCGACAGGGGCGCGCTTAACTGAAAGTCGCCGTAGTCGAGAACGACCTCGCTGGCGACACCGTTTTGATAAAGGCGAAAGCCAACTTCGTATTCTGGCAAACCAGATTCATCGCTGGGCAAATAATAGGCAATTCGAACGCGCCAGGAATCGAGACCGCGAAGAAGTTCGGATTCGTTGCTGTCCGAATCGAGAAACGAAAGAAAAGCGACAGCATCATAAATGCTCTCCGGTCCCGATCCGTCGTAGACCCGACGCGTTAACCGCTCCTCCCCAACCAGCCCCGCCTGGATAAGAGCCAAGTAATGCTCGGTCGGAAATATTGTACCGGCATCCAAATCAACGTCCTCAATATCCGGTTTGGCAAAAGCGATCCGACCGGCCTCACCCGTACCTTCCAGTTCTGCGCGACCGGAATACCAATCAGTGATTTGGCCGTTGATTTCGTTTTTGGCGTTAAACCGGATCAGGGTTCCATCGCTGGATTCCCAAGTGGTGTAGTTGGAGTCGGAAAGAATTTCACCGCCGTCGGCATTGATGATTTTCAGAAGCATGCGCTGTGTCTGCGCATAGCCGTCACATGAATCCGTCATTTCGAGAACTAGTCTGCCTTTCACGGCGACGATGTTGCTTCCCTCCCGCGACCCTTTCAACGCGAGATCATAGACCGCAAGGTGGGATTGCATATTGATCGCGCGTTGAGCCCAAACGAGGCTCGGCCATGAAAAATAGATCAATATCAAGGCGAGTGCTGTGCGCATTGCGGACTTGGCCCCCAGAGAGATTCAACGCCCATTTTATATCACCGTTTCGGTACGTTCCCGTTGGCCGGCAACACAATTTCGCCGGACTGGATCGCGACCACGTGTAATCGGCAAAAATTGCCGGACACGTCACGGAGGATCACATTTAACTAGTTGAAAACATTAAAATTAATGTGGCATCGCTCTTGCGTATTTAAGACTAGTTATTTTCATTTTTTAGGACATTCTTGATGGCACCGCCCCCAATTGCCGCAGTATCCGGCACCACTTCCTTGGATAACAATCACCAAGGCCTCACGGAAGACCTCCGCTCCGGCAAATCACACATGCTGCGGATATTGATCCGCGCACTTAATCGTGTTGCTGAAGTCGGGCGGGCGATCGCGAAAAAGAACGCCGAGATCATGCGACTCGAATCGTTGGCGCTTACGGACCCCCTGACCGGGCTCATTAACCGGCGTGGATTTGTCGATCACCTAAAGCGCGTTACCGCTGGCGCGCAGCGCTATGACGATCAAGGGGTACTCGGCTATATCGATCTCGACAATTTCAAACCCATCAATGATGAGTTGGGCCATGACTGTGGCGATGAAGCCCTTCGCCTCGTTGCCCGCACCATTGTCGACAATGTCCGGATGAGCGACCTGGTCGGGCGGATTGGCGGTGACGAATTTGCCGTTTTGTTTGTCCAAACCGATATTGAGCAAGGCGTGCTTCGCGCGAGAAGGCTCCAATCGGAACTCAACAAATTGCGGTTCACGATGGGTAAAACCAGCGTTCCGGTTAGCGCCAGCCTTGGTACGGCGCCCTATATCTCGGGCACGGACGCGAAGGCACTCCTGCGCCGCGCTGATTCAGCAATGTATCTCGACAAGGACATGCGCCGGCAACTCCACCGCTCGCCGCCCCTATTTCAAATTCGCTAGTCTTCGATTGATTTGGTGAGCGGACCGTAGAGGTCCGGACGCCGATCTCTCAGCACGTTCCAACCGCTCCGCTGCGTGCGAATTGCGTCGAGATCGAACGATGCGACGGCGATCCCTTCAGCGTCGTTGAGAGAAGCAACGACCGAACCCTGTTGGTCGCTAATAAACGAACGTCCATAAAACGTCATTCTGGTGGTGCCCGCTGCTTCGACCCCGATCCGGTTGGCGGCAGCAACGGGGATGACGTTGGCGGCTGCATGGCCCTGCATTGTATGACGCCAGGCCGGGAAGGAATCATAGTCCGGGTCGGCTGGCTCGGTGCCGATGGTGGACGGATAAAGCAACAGATCTGCGCCCGCCAGAACCATCAGTCGCGCCGCCTCTGGAAACCATTGATCCCAGCAAATACCGATTCCAATTCGACCGTATCGCGTGCCCCACACCTGCGGCGGTTTATCACCCGGCGTGAAGTACCTTTTTTCGAAGTACCCCGGGTTATGAGGGATATGGGATTTCCGGTAGACACCCAGCACCGTGCCATCGGCATCGATCACGGCGACCGAGTTAAAATATTCGCCGGATTCTGATTTTTCAAAAAATGAGAAGGGCATAACAACGCGGTGTTGGCCAGCGAGCCGCGCGAACCTTTCAATAAATAGATTGCCGCTTGCGGGCCGCGCCAGCCGAAAGTGTTCCGAACTTTCTTCCTGGCAGAAATAAGGCGTCGAAAACAGTTCCGGCAATACAACAACTTGCGCGCCTTCTTCCACCGCCGCTTCGCGGATGAGACTTTCGGCACGATCAAGATTTTTTGCTTCGTCCGATTCGCTAGCCATTTGAATGACGGCAATTGTCGTCTCCGCCATCGCTTAACCCGGCACCGTCGGTTGATCGAGCGTTGCGCAATGGAGAGCACCGCCGCCGTACGCCAAATCAACGGCCGGAACCGCCTCAATGATTCGATTCGGAAAGCATCGGCCAAAGGCTGCAAGTGCCGTGTCGTCGGCGGGGTCATCAAACAAGGGAACCAGAACCGCGCCGTTCACAAAACAGAAGTTCAAATAAGATTGTGTCAGCAGCCTGCCCTCGACACGACGGGGGCGCGGCACAGGAATGAGATCAACCTCGATGGTCCGGGCGGACGCGTCGGTCGAGTCGCGAAGACGGCAGAGATTTTCGATCAATACCGGTCTTGCGGAATCGTCTGCGGTTTCAGGATCAAGGGCCAGCACACGGCCGGGCGCGACGAAGCGCGCAACGTTGTCGATGTGGCCCTCCGTTTCATCCTGAGGCGATCCGCCCTCGAGCCAGATCACCGCGGTGACGCCGAGATACCGGCAAAGGTCTGATGTCATGCTTTCAATCGTTGCGCCGGGATTGCGGTTGCGGTTGAGCGCGCATTGTTCGGTCACCAAAAGGGTCCCTTCCCCGTCGCCGCAAAGCGCACCGCACTCCAGCACAAAGGGCGCCTCAAACGCCGTCATCGAAAGGCGCTCCAGTATCACCGCAGCCAACTTGGAATCATCCGCATAGGGCTGGTACTTGCCGCCCCAACCGTTGAACGGCATGTCGAGGCCCGCAATACCCCTTCCGTTTGAAAGAAAAACCGGGCCTGTGTCCCTGACCCAGGAATCGTCCAGTGCGACCGGCAAAACCTCAATGCCCTCCCCGCAGGCGATTGACGCGTCTACCGCGTCCTCTGAATTTGCCAGCATCACGACGGGTTCGTAACGGGCGAGGCAGCGCGCAAGTACCGCGGTGGCGGCACGGCCCCTGTCCAAGCGCGCCCGCCATAGGTCCCGACGGCAAGGCCATGCGATCCAGCTTTGTTCGTGTGGTGCCCATTCCGCGACCAGGGAGTAGCCCAGTTCCGACGGCGACCGTTTTTCCAACAAAAGGGCCACGCCCTGCCCGCTTTAGAAGCCAGACGGAGGCTGCGGCACAATTGTAAAAAGTTCGCGGGGATCCGAAACGCCCCGCAACGCGTAGCGGCCAAGCGAAACAAATCGATCTGCGCACCTCTCTGCCAATTCGAAAAACGCGGCGGAGACGACGACTTTCTGTTCGAGAGAGCGGCACATCTCTTCCATCCGGCTCACCTCATTCACCGCTTGCCCGACGACCGTAAAATCAAGCCGGTCGCGAGAGCCGATGTTGCCGTACATAACTTCGCCCGTATGAAGCGCGAGCGTTATGTCTGTGGTCCGCTGGTTTTTGGATTCACGTTCCTTATTGAGGCGCGCGATGCGCCGCATCGCCGCGTCCGACGCACTGATTGCGAGTGAACAAATGTCCGAACCTTCCTCCAGCGGAAAGATTGCGATCACCGAATCGCCGACAAATTTCAGGACTTCCCCGCCCCATTCGTGGATCGAATCCACCACGCACTCAAAATAATCATTGAGGAAGTCGAGAAGTTCTTCGCCAGACAGTTCCTCACTGGCTCTTGTCGATCCTGTCAAATCCGAATACCACAGCACGGCGCGAATGGTTTCGACGGTGCCTCGGGTGATTGAATCTTTCAATACCCGGTTACCCGCATCCCGGCCGAGATAGGTATGCATCAATCCTTCCAAAATCCGGTTTCTGCCCACTGCCGAATAGTTGAGGCCGAGAACGGGAACGAGGGTCTCAATCGCTTTCACATTTTCGTCGCCAAACCCATGTTCGGCATCAGCGGTCCAGGATGAAAGGACCCAGCTCTGGTCTCCCGAACGATGGTGCGTCGAGTAATTCGATCGGAGCGCAAGATAATCTGTGGCGCCCTCGTCTTTCAGGCGCTCGACAAGGGGATACTCGGTCGGCGCGCTTTCAGCAAAAATCCGATGGCGAATCTTCTCCAACCCGTGCTCGATCATGTCGCCGAACGGGCTCCGGTAATATTCTATTCCGGCATCTTCAACGGTTCGTTCCCAAGTTTCGAGCACGGTTTTCTTGCCGCGTTCCCAAATAGCGGCGTACCCGAAGATCAGGGGGTGGAGCGTCTCCTCTGCCACGTTCGCACGCAGAAGAGGCACCCCGGCCTCAACCAGCTTTTCGCAAAGCGCATCGAGAAGCTCGACCTCGGATGCGCCGCGAAGGCCCTCGGCCACAATCCACTCCGCGATCCCGATGGTGGTCTTATCGAGCATAAATATCCCGTTGGATGATCAGATAGGACGGACCAACATGGCCCCTGCCGCCCAGAATTGAGTCCAAAGAAGGTGAAGACTTTATATAGGTACCCTGCAGGCGAAGGTCCAGATCAGGGCGCATCAACGGCAGAAGACCGTTCACGTCCTGTTTACGTCCTATTTACGAGTTCATCCTATGGTTTTGGCCATGACATTGGTCACAACCGAAGTTGCCGGCGCATTACCAGATGCCCGCGGCGATATTCGATTCCGCCCCGCCCGCCTGGCCCTGATGGGATTGGGTTGGACGATGGTCGCATTTGGCATCTCCGGCGCGTTCCTTCCGCTGGTGCCGACCACGGTATTTTTTCTGATCGCCATGTGGGCTTTTTCGACATCCTCGCCCCGTTTTCAGTCGTGGCTTTTGAACCATCCGAGATGGGGCAAGACTCTTCGGGCCTGGCGTCAGCACCGCGCAATCCCCCGCAAGGCGAAGATCGCCGCCGTTTCGAGTATGAGCCTCAGTGTAGGCATTCTCGTGTTCGCGACCGGATCGTGGATGGTGCCCCTGATCGTTGCGTTTATTCTCGCCCCCATCGCTGCATTTATTGTCAGCCGTTCGAGTTCCGCCCCGGCCTAATATTCGGCTCTCTGGCGGCACAACGTTCGGGCCGCTATCATCCGGTTTCCCGTACGCGATTTGCCACTGACGGAGGATGAAGGGGCATGCCCGGAATTATCGAACAAAAACTAACCGAACTTGAAATCAGCCTGCCGGAAGCGGCTGCCCCACAGGGAAACTATGTACCTTGGGTGAAAACCGGAAACCTCGTGTTTCTGTCCGGACAGGTCGCGTTGATTGACGGCACCATGCATTTTCCGGGAACAGTCGGTGTTGATGTTTCACTGGAAGACGCACAACAAACGGCGCGCCTTTGTGCGATCAATTTGATCGCGCAACTGAAGAACGCCTGCGACGGAGACCTCGACCGCGTCGTGCAATGCGTAAAGCTCGGCGGCTTCGTCAATGGAACGCCGGAATTCAAAGACCACCCGAAAGTTGTGAACGGTGCGTCCGATCTTATGGTTGGTGTATTCGGCGACAAAGGCCGGCACGCGCGATTTGCCGTTGGCGCCAGCGCCCTGCCGTTGGGTGCGTCGGTCGAAGTGGACGCAGTTTTTGAAATTGCTTGATCTAAAAACCGGAGCCATGCGCCGGGACGGCCCAGGGAAATAGGTAATGGGAGACAGCGAGCACGACGCCGCCACCATCAAGGCAATCGGATCGATGTCGCGAATTGATGCCGAGGCCTGGAACGCCTGCGCCGGACCTGAAAATCCATTCGTCCAACATGCCTTTCTTGAGGCCCTCGAGGAAAGCGGATCAGCCACCGCCGAAACCGGTTGGGCTCCCTATCACCTTGTTATTGAAGACAAATCTGAATCACCCCTCGGCGTCGCCCCGATGTATGTGAAGGGCCATTCGCAAGGGGAATTCGTCTTCGATCACAACTGGGCGCATGCCTATGAAAGCGCCGGCGGAAAGTTTTATCCCAAGCTTCTGATCGCTGTTCCCTTTACCCCGGCGACCGGGCCGCGATTACTGGTCCGACCCGATCAGGACCGCGCGCTTATCGAAGGGCAACTGATTGCAGGCGGCGTGGAAGCGGCAAATCAACTTGATCTCTCTTCGGTCAACGTAAACTTTCCGACCGAACGGCAATGGGATCACCTTGGGGAATCTGGATTCCTTCAGCGCACCGGAGAACAGTTTCACTGGCTCAATCACAATTACGAAACCTTCGACGATTTTCTCGCCGCGCTTTCGTCGCGCAAACGGAAAGCCATTCGACGGGAGCGTCGCGGTGCCATGGCATCCGATATCGAAATCGAAGTCATTACCGGAAGCGATCTGCGCGAAGAACATTGGGATGCGTTCTTCGAGTTCTACATGGACACCGGCAGCCGCAAGTGGGGACGCCCTTACTTAACCCGCGCATTCTTTTCGATTGTCACCGAGACGATGCCGGAACAGATCGTTATGATCCTGGCGAGAAAGGACGGCGATTACATCGCCGGCGCGCTCAACTTCCTAGGCACCGACACCTTGTTCGGCCGCTATTGGGGCTGCAAGGAGGATCACCCGTTTCTGCATTTTGAGGTTTGTTATTACCGCGCGATTGATTTTGCCATCGAACACGGCCTCGCCCGCGTTGAAGCCGGGGCGCAGGGCCACCACAAACTGAGCCGCGGCTACCTCCCGGTGCATACCTACAGCGCCCATTGGATCCGGGATGCAGGCTTTCGCCGTGCCGTCGCCCATTACCTTGAACAGGAACGCGCCCACGTTTCGGATGAAATTGAAATGCTCGACGCCTACTCGCCGTTCCGCAAAGACGACATTCCTACCAAGACCGATTGAGGCCCCCCCCCGGTGACGCCGCCAGCCGAGACAACTGGCGGATTTCGACGGCTCGTTCCATAATGGTCTCGATTATTTAATATCCCGGCTTCAATAAATGGAAAATGCTCGTTGGGGCGACCTCTTTCGAGAGGGCCGCGCCGTTTACACTGTTTCGCTCGCGCTCGGTATCGCGCTGCATGCGATGGATGCGTTCATCGTCTCGACAGTCATGCCTTCGGTCGTCGCTGATATTGGCGGCACCGAATTCTATGCCTGGGTCGTCATGCTCTACATGACCATGTCGATTGTTGGCGCGGCCAGCGGCGGCCCCATCAAGCTTATGTTTGGCGCCCGCAACGGCTACGTCGCGGCCGGGTTCATCTTCCTGGTCGGCACGCTGGTGAGCGCCAACGCGCCGACAATGCCGGTGATGTTGGTTGGCCGCGCCATCCAGGGTCTCGGCGCCGGCATGATCGTGTCGCAGAATGTTGCGCTGATCAGTGAATTATTTCCGCCCAAATTACGCGCCCGCATGATTGCGATCACGTCTGGTGTGTGGGCGACTTCGGCCATTATCGGGCCGACCATTGGCGGAATCTTCGCGGAAATGGGTTGGTGGCGAGGCGCATTTTGGTTCGCCGTGCCGATCATTCTGTCCTTCACCATTGTCTCCTGGCGGACGCTGCCAAAGGGCAGCGGACGTGTGGAAAAGAAATGGTCGCAATTTCCGATTTGGCGCGTTGCCCTTTTGGGTTCGGGCGTTTTGTTCGTTGGTGTCACCAGTAATATCGAATCGATCGTCCTGCGTATCGCCGCGATTGCCTTCGGCCTGTTCATTGTCTGGCTTACGGTGCGACTTGACCGCAGCGCCGAAAACCGCGTCTTCCCGACCCGTCCGTTTTCGCCGTCAACGGCTGTCGGTGCGGCTTACCTTGCATTTTTGCTGATCGCCATGGCGCCGACATCTGTTGGCGTCTTCATGCCGCTTGCCTATCAAACGTTACATGGACTATCGCCTTTGGTGGCGGGATATTTGGGCGCGACACTTGCCCTCGGTTGGTCGGCGGGCGCGGTGATGACGGCCCAACTGCAAGGCCGCGGCGAATCTTATGCGATTGTCATCGGCCCGATCCTCTCGACGATCGGATTGCTCGGTGTCGCGACCAGCATCGACGGCACGTCCGTTCCGCTCATTGTCACCTTTACCGTCGTCACCGGTTTTGGCATCGGCATCAGCATGTCACACCTCATGACCTGGACGATGCTTTTGGCCAGAAAAGGCGAGGAAACGATCACCGCATCGTCAATTCACACAATCCGGTCGTTGGGTGTTGCCTTCGGTGCGGCCGGTGCAGGTTTGATCGCCAATGCGGCTGGCCTCGGCCAGGGTGTATCGGTCGAAACGGTGGCAAGTGCCGTCACCTGGGTGACGTCATTGTTTGCGTTGGCACCGGCAATGGCCGGGGTTTTCGCGCTGATGTTGATATTTCACCGCCGCAAGATTGAGGCAGAGCGTGCAGGTCTGGAAGATCAGGTCGCCGCAGGCGACTAACAGAAGATGGGCCGCAGGCGACTAACAGAGTACAGGCCGTCCCATCACCCGACGACTAGTGCACCATCTCCGGAATCTTGTCCGGATCATCCGGTGAATCGCCCTCTGGGTCGCCGTCTTCATTATCCCGAGAGGACCGTTTCTTCGGCGGCGCCTCTTTGCATTCAAATGCAAGTTCGCCGTCAACCAGCGTGACCGAAACCGTGCCGCCCTTTTTTAGATCGCCAAACAATAATTCTTCGGCAAGCGGCTTCTTGATTTTTTCCTGGATGAATCGCGCCAAAGGCCGGGCACCGTAAACGTTGTCATATCCTTTTTCTGCGATCCACAGGCGGGCGTCGGCCGAGAGATCGATTTCGACCTTGCGATCGGCCAACTGGCCTTCAAGTTCGAGCACGAATTTGTCCACCACGCGCTCGACAATATCCATGTTGAGACCTTCAAAATGAATTGTCGCGTCCAACCGATTGCGGAATTCCGGCGTGAACATTTTCTTGATCGCTTCTTCGTCCTCGCCTTCTTTCAACCCGCGGCCAAACCCAATCGCCTGCTGGCTCATGGCTTGCGCGCCCGCATTTGTCGTCATGATCAGGACAACATTGCGAAAGTCGATTTTCTTGCCGTTGTGATCGGTCAGTTTTCCGTGATCCATCACCTGCAAAAGAATATTGAACAGATCGGGATGGGCTTTTTCGATTTCGTCCAGCAGTAATACCGCGTGCGGATGCTGATCGATCGAATCGGTCAACAAGCCGCCCTGATCGAAACCGACGTATCCCGGAGGCGCACCGATCAATCGGGAAATCGTATGGCGCTCCACATATTCAGACATGTCGAAGCGGATCAGTTCGACGCCCATGATGTTCGCGAGCTGCCGGGCCACTTCAGTTTTGCCAACACCGGTTGGGCCGGAAAAAAGATAATTGCCGATAGGCTTCTCAGGCTCACGCAACCCGGCACGCGCAAGTTTGATCGCGCTTGAGAGCGCTTCAATCGCCTTATCCTGGCCAAAGACCACGGCCTTCAAATCGTCATCAAGATTACGCAGATTAGCGAGATCCGATTTCGAAATCGATTTCGGCGGAATGCGGGCGATCTTGGCAACAATCACCTCGATATCTTTCACACCGATGGTTTTCCGCCGCCGATTTTCCGGCACCAGCATTTGTGCCGCACCAACCTCGTCGATGACGTCAATTGCCTTGTCCGGCAAATTGCGGTCGTTGATATAACGCGCGGACAGCTCGACCGCTGTTTTGATCGCCTCGCTGGTGTAACGGACTTTGTGGAAATCCTCGTAGTAGGGCTTCAGTCCCTTGAGGATTTTAATCGAATCCGAAATGCTCGGCTCGACAACATCGATTTTTTGAAAGCGACGCAGCAGCGCCCGATCTTTCTCGAAATAATTTCTAAATTCCGTGTAGGTCGTCGACCCCATGCACCGGATGGAACCACTGCCAAGCGCAGGCTTGAGAAGGTTGGACGCATCCATCGCCCCGCCGCTGGTCGCGCCTGCGCCGATTACGGTATGGATTTCGTCGATGAACAGAATCGCACCTTCGTAATTTTCGAGTTCCGTCACGACTGCCTTTACACGTTCCTCAAAGTCGCCGCGGTAGCGTGTACCGGCGAGCAGCGAACCCATATCGAGGGAGAAAATTGTCGCATTAGCTAAAACTTCCGGTACTTCGCCGGTTGTGATGCGACGGGCAAGCCCCTCAGCAATCGCGGTTTTACCGACGCCTGGTTCGCCAACAAACAAAGGATTATTTTTTGAACGCCGACACAGAATTTGGATCGTCCGTTCGATCTCGGCCTCGCGGCCAATCAGCGGATCAATTTTTCCGGCTTCAGCCTTTTCATTGAGATTGTTGCAATAGGCCTCAAGTGCGTCGGTGTTCTCCCCTTCTCCGGATTCACCCTCAGCCTCTTCCTCGCTGCCCTTAACTTTTCGGGGCTCTGACTCGCCCGCGGATTTGGCGATGCCGTGAGAGATGTAACTGACTGCGTCGAGCCGCGACATATCCTGCTGTTGTAGGAAGAATGCGGCATGAGACTCGCGCTCCGAAAAAATTGCGACGAGAACGTTGGCGCCCGTTACCTGTTCGCGCCCGGAGGATTGAACGTGAATAAGGGCGCGCTGGATGACACGTTGGAAACCAGCGGTCGGCTTTGCGTCCTCATCGGAATCAAATGCGAGGTTCGACATTTCGTCATCGATATATTCGATAAGCTCGCGCCGCAGTTCATCGATATCAACCGAACAGGCGCGCAGCACTGAGGCCGCGTCCGAATCCTCGGTCAACGACAAAAGCAGATGCTCCAGCGTTGCAAATTCGTGACGACGTTCATTTGCGAGCGCGAGCGCCCGATGAAGCGATTTCTCAAGGTCTGATGAAAATCCGGGCACTATTCTTTTTCCATGGTGCACTGAAGGGGATGTTGATTTTGTCTGGCAAAGTCGGCGACTTGATTCACTTTTGTCTCCGCAACTTCATAGGTGAAAACGCCACAGATTCCGACACCCTTACGGTGGACATGGAGCATGACCGTTGTCGCCTCTTGTCGGTTCTTGTGAAAGAACCGCTCGAGGACATGAACAACGAACTCCATCGGCGTGAAATCATCATTGAGAAGTAAAACCTTGTATAGCGGTGGTTTCTTAGTCTTTGGCGCTGTCTTCGTCGCAACACCAACTTGGGGGCCGCCATCAGCCCCGTTTTCTTGATCACTCATTGCCTGTCTAAACGCTAACCGTGGTTTCTTACTCCGATATTAATAGCGGGTTGATCGTCCGCGATGAAGGGCCGAGGGCACCTTAGAATCCACAAAAATAGGTATTTGTTCAAAATGCCGCATTAACTTCAGTGCCAAAACCGTGCCATTCGCGCTCTCCACATATGGGGTCGGAAATAGACAAAAAAAAGCCCGGCCTTGCAGCCGGGCTAAATGAAACCGTCAGGGGGGAGGGAGGAGACGGTTTCACATGTTGGTTTTGGAGATGATCTCGTTAGGTACGAAGGGCGGCCTGGACCAGTTTGGCCATGCGCGCATTGACCGGCTCCATGGTGCGATTGGCTGCGGCAAACGTAATCTCGCCGAGGCGGGTCGATTCTGCGGCCCATTCAGCAATTCCTGCCTGCAGAAAATCGCCCTGAATCTTGCCGGCGTCGACCGGATCGGCACCAAGGGCGGCTTCCGTGGCCTCAATACCGGCAACGGCGAATTTTTGAGCGAAAGCGAAATAAGCGGTGTTGATTTCTTCGGCGGCCTTGAAAAAGCCTTCAGCAGCGGCAGTTACGGTGCGAAGATTCTCGCGGCCATGTTCGGCGGCCTGCTCGAATTGTTCGTTGCCGGTGACAATGCCGTCCTTTGAGGTGATGTTCATCGCTTCAAGACCCTTTGCCGCGGCCTTTGCACCTTCCTGGAGCGCATTTTCAAGAGTATCGGCGCCGGTCTTAAAAGCCGCGCGGAGGCCCTCAGAAGCAGCTGCAGTGGCGTCTGAAGCCGTATTTTTGGTCGATTTCGTCATAATTCGGGTTCCATCCTTGGCCCAACGCCACCCCAATGGCGGCGTTCATAATGCGTCGCAATGACATGGATGCTGCGCGGCAACATAATGAATATGGCTCATTTCACCCCAATGTCAAGAAAATTGTGCACCGCAACATGGATTCTCGAAATACGCGAAGTCTCGCGCCGATTTTCTATTTGATCCCGCGCGGACCCGCAACCAAATCGAATTCAATATAGCGGGATCAGGATTGGTCGAGGATTGTTCTGTATTGCGTTCCCAAAATTAAGAAACAAGTGGCGCGCGCCTCAAAACACGAGACCTTCCCGCAATTTGCGATTGTAGTGGGTCTTCCAATATTACCGCTGTTATTACTGTTGAAAAGCGACAGAACGCGACAATAGTTGGACAAGTGTTTCGGTATTTCTTATGATTCTATTGGAATCAAGCCTTTGTGGTGTTTTTCTTTGTTTTCAGAGTTAAGTGAGGTCGGCTTGAAGGGGATTCATTTGCGCAGCATTTTGGCGGCCCGGCTTTGGCTTGGTCCCCTCGCCCTATTCGGCCTGCTGCTGTTCCCTGTTTCCCGCGCCGATGCGGGCGCCTATTCAGCCATCATCATCGATGCGCGCACCGGCGAGACGGTTTATTCGCGCCACGCGGACAGCCGCCGCTACCCGGCCTCGCTGACTAAAATAATGACGCTCTATATGACGTTTGAGGCGCTCGAATCGGGCCACCTCAAACTTGGTCAGCACATCCGCGTATCGAAACGGGCGGCCGGCCAGACGCCGTCAAAACTTGGCCTGAAGGCGGGTAGTACGATCACCGTTCAGAACGCCATTCTTGCCGTGGTGACAAAATCCGCCAACGACGCGGCGACCGTCTTGGCTGAAGCAATTTCGGGGACCGAAGTAAAGTTTTCGATCGAGATGACCAAGCGGGCCGCAAGGCTCGGCATGGTTCAGACCCGGTTCACCAACGCGAGTGGCCTGCCCAACAGGCGCCAACGCACGACCGCGCGGGATATGTCGACATTGGCCTTGTCTCTGTTGAATGATTATCCCGGCTACTACAGCATATTTTCGACGCGCGAATTTTCCTTCGCCGGAAGGACACATAACAATCACAACAACCTTCTTGATTCATACCAAGGCACCGACGGGATCAAGACCGGGTATATCCGGGCATCGGGTTTCAATCTTGTGGCCTCTGTAAAGCGCGGTGATCGCCGGTTGATTGGTGTGGTCTTCGGCGGCAGGTCACCGACGTCACGCGACAAACATTTGGTCGAATTGTTCGACAAAGTATTTGCAACGCCGGCATCGACGCTCGTGGTTCACCTGCCAATTGCAAAACCGGGGTCAAGGCCGAATGTCGCTGTGGCAGTTGCAGCGCCGCCGCCGGTCCCCGTGGCTCAACCGGCGAAGACCAAGCCAATCGCTGTTGCAACACGAGCCACCAAATACCCGGCAGCAACAATTCCCGCGGTAACGGCGGCGCTTCAGGAAGAGACACGTGATCCGCTGGCCCTTGCCGCTCTTGCCCGGCGAGACGAAGCCGACGCGGTCGCGATCAATCTATGGAGCGTTCAGGTTGGCGCATTTCTCGAGCTTTCGGCCGCTCAAGCGGAGCTCAACCGCGCCGCCCGGGTGGAGCCGGCGCTCTTCATTCGAACTGACCCCGTCATAACCGAAGTCAAAGTCGAGGGGCGCATTCTTTACCGGGCGCGACTTGTCGGCCTGTCTGAAGAACGGGCACGTGAGACCTGCCGCACCTTGTGGCGCCAGCAAATGAGCTGTGTCGCGGTCGCGGTGTCACAAGGCGATACCCCCGACTAAACACCATTACTCCTTCCGAATCACGATTCGGGTCCTGCGATTCACAATTTGGCGCGGCCCCGCCTAGGCGTTAGAATGCCGCCCTGCAATTTCGAATTGGGGAAAAGCCGTGGCTCGCAAAACCGCTCGCATCAACGCACCACGAACATTTCGCAACATGGGGCAACACAGCGTCATGGCCGAAGCGAACCACGACGAATCTTCCCGTGAAGATTTCATCGCCTCGATGTATTTCCATGTTCAGAGCACGGTTTTTCCGGGAAACCAGTTGGCCTACGACGGTCACGCATTGCCAAGTTTCAAACGTGATCACAACCGCGCACCGCGGACCCGGCACGAAGTCCGGGGTGTGATGGAAAAAGAGCCCTTCTATCAATGGTGGAGCTCATTGCGCCGGACCACCCAGGAAATGAAGCAGGCGACCGGCGAAGAGATGGTCCATCGTCAGATTGGTAGTTTGATCGAGAAGACCGCGCCGCCCATGTATGCCAAAGGGTCGCTCACGCTCGACCCAAGCTTCAAGATTCCACGTTACCTCTCGGAGATCGATTTTCACGCCCAACCGGGCGGCTATTTCGGCGAGCGCGTGGCCAAAGACGATGTCACTGTCGGCGCCATTTATGACCCGGGCGTCTATGTCCTTACCCAAGGTTTCATGGGCCGCTACTGCGAAGGCGCCGGCGCCAGTGTCATTAATTTTCTAAAACGCTCCCGTCCCGGATTTGCGCCAATGCGCATTCTCGATATTGGTTGTTCTGTCGGCCACAGCACAGTGCCCTACGCCGACGCTTACCCCGGTGCTGAAATTCAGGCAATTGACGCGTCGGCACAGATGCTGCGTTACGGTCACGCCCGGACGGAAGCGATGGGCTACGCCATACACTACAGCCAGCAGAATGCAGAACGGACCGATTTTGAAAGCGGATCATTTGATCTCGTCATGTCGCACATCGTTCTCCACGAAACATCGCGACAGGCCCTGAACAACATTATCGCCGAATGCAAACGGCTGTTGCGGCCGGGCGGCGTAATGATCCACATCGAGCAGCGCCAGCACGGCGACATGGAGCCGTTTGAGCAGTTCACCTACGACTGGGATACGCTCAACAATAACGAACCGTTCTGGGGCACGCTGCACGACATGGATCTGGTCGAGCTTGCTGCCGCACAGGGGTTCGACGCCGACAAGGCCTTCGTGTCGCTGCAGCCGAATGTATTGGCTGACGACATGTTCGATACGCGCATTGGCGATGGTCAGGACTTTAAACGGCAATCCGTCTGGTCACTGTTCGGGGCCGAAGCCTAGCCCGCTCCCGTTAAAATGCCGGCGGCTCGATACCGCTGCTGCGCAGTTGTTCCGCGACCTCTGATTTAAGGCGGTCGAGGGCGCTTTTGTCTGCCGCCTCACAGCGAGCAACCAGCACCGCCTGCGTGTTCGATGCCCGCAACAGCCACCATCCGTCCGGCGTTGATACGCGAACGCCGTCAATCGTGTTGACGGTCGCGCCGGACGCATTCAGCCGTTCCCGAACTTCGTCAATGACGAAAAATTTCCGGTCATCGTCGCAGGGGAACCGCAGTTCCGGCGTGTTCACCATGCGCGGTAATTGATCAAACAGATCGGCGAGAGACTGTCCGGTTCGCGCGAGCAACCGAAGCATGCGAAGGGCCGCGTAAATCGCGTCGTCAAATCCATAATATTCGTCGGCGAAAAATATATGGCCGCTCATTTCACCGGCAAGCGGGGCACCGGTTTCAACCATCTTTGCTTTGATC
>JAPYRS010000180.1 GCA_029936875.1 Alphaproteobacteria bacterium
GGTCAAAACGCTCAGGCCGCGATCAAAAGCGAGATCAAGCCGATCAACAAGGACGAGGTCGCGAACGGATAACGCTAGCAACATGGTGCGGGATCAAAAAACGCGGTTCCAGAGACGCGAAATCAAGGAATGTTGATCCTCTTCCGGCACCAAATCCTCGCCCACCAACAAGGCGTATGAATCCTGATACCAATCGCTACCTGGAAAGTTGTGTCCCAATACCGCCGCCGCGGTCTGAGCTTCGTTCTCAACGCCAAGCGCAAGGTACGATTCCGTTAGGCGGTGCAATGCTTCGGGGACATGGGTTGTCGTCTGGTAACGCTCGATGACGTTGCGGAACCGATTGATCGCCGCGAGGTACTGCTGCCGGTTTAGGTAATAACGACCGATGCTCATTTCCTTGCCGGCAAGATGATCCTCCGCGAGATCAATCTTCAGACGGGCATCCGCTGCATACTCCGAATTGGGAAACCGCCGCACAACATCTTGGAGACTTTGCCACGCCCGTTCCGTCGCTTTCTGATCCCGGCGCACATCGACAATCTGCTCATAATAACTGATCGCAATAATGTAATAGGCATACGCGACGTCGGCGTAACCAGGATGAAGCTGAACGAAGCGCTCGGCTGCAAATATCGCGTCGTCATAGAGATTGTTTTGATAATAGGTGAACGCGACCATGAGCTGGGCCCGCGTTGCCCAAACCGAATACGGGTGTTGGCGCTCAACCTCGTCAAAGTTGCGCGCGGCCTCGCCATACGCGTTCGCGAGCAGGGCATCCATACCGGCGTTGTAGAGCGCCTCAACCGGCCGCTCGACATAAACGTCTTCATCGGTACTGCAAGCGCTTATCGCGAGTATTGATAATAATACAATCGCGTGCAGGACGAAGTAGTCCGTTACCCGCACTCTAATTAGTTCTATAGTGGTCAATACCATACTCGTTTAATACATGGGACAACCAAGTCCACGGCCCCCTTGGTGCGCCGGTACATTACTACATTTGCCTCACATTTCGCAGAGGCAACGACAATCAGCGATAGGCAAAACGTAGTTAATTTTCCGGGATCGAGTTGAATAAGTATCGATTTTTTAGTTTTCGACGAGTAACCTTGTGGACGCTGTGGGGGGCATCCGACACACTCAACCGTCAAATACGGAAAAGGATGTCCAAATGTCAGCAGAAGCGAAAAAAGTTGACGAGTTCGTGGGGCGCCAAATCCGAAAGCGCCGCAATCATCTCGGAATGACTCAAGAACAACTCGCTCATACGCTCCACATTTCCTACCAACAAGTGCAAAAGTACGAGACTGGTGCCAATCGCGTTAGCGCCGGCCGGCTATTCGAAATTGCCGGCAGACTTGGCGTCGAAATCGGATATTTCTACGATGGTGCCGCCAAGGCTCAGCCGGTAAAAGATCTAGAGCACGGCGGCAAAGCCCGCTCCACGGTCGAACTTGTCCGTGGATTTAATCAGATTGAAAACCGGGACGTGAAGTCCGCGCTGGTTGGATTGATCAGGGAGTTGGGCCGCGCGCCGAAAGACGGAAAGGCTGCCACGCGAAAGTAATCCGCAGCTCGCGTCGATAGGACGTCGGTTGCTGGATGGGGTCGGGTGCTTATGCCGTAGCGACGGCAGGTGCACTTGCCCAGTACGGCTCCGTTTCCGCTACCGGGTCGTCAATCGTATCAAAACGCCAGGCACTTTGGTCCGCAAACAGGGCGCAGATCAGGTCATGATTGATGCGGTGGCCAGACCGCACACCTTCGAATCGAGCGCGGATCGGACCGCCGGCAAGGTATAGATCACCCATTGCGTCGAGCACTTTGTGGCGGACAAATTCATCGGCAAAACGAAGGCCTTCCGGATTAAGGATGCTGTCTTCCGTAACCACGATGGCGTTTTCGAGAGATCCGCCCTGCGCCAGCCCTTTTGCCCGCAACGCTTCGACTTCATGCGCGAAGCCATAGGTTCGGGCCTGACAGATATCATCTTTGAAGGAACCGCTATGCGGTTCAAATTCGCAGACTTGAGTGGAGATAACCGGATTGTCGTAGGAAATCTCAAAACTGAAGGAAAGATTTTCGCTCGGCAAAAGTGTCGCACGACAATCATCGGTTCCGGCTTCGATTCGTTTCAAAACCCGGATGTAACGCCGCGGCGCGCTTTGCTCTTCGAGGCCAGCGCATTCCAGAAAAAATACAAAAGGTGCAGCACTCCCATCCATGACCGGAACTTCCGGACCGTCGACTTCGATCAGGACGTTATCAATGCCGCAACCCAAAAGCGCCGCCATCAGATGCTCGACGGTGCCGATGCGGGTACCTTCGGCGTTGGCCAATGTCGTGCAAAAATTTGTGTCGACGACGTTCTGATAGCGCGCCGCGATGCGCCCGGCGTTTCCGCCGATATCGCTGCGTAGAAAAATTATTCCTGAATTCTGCTCGGCCGGATGAAGCGTAAGGGAGACGCGCGCCCCGCTGTGAAGTCCGATACCTGTGCAGCTAATCGGGTGACGAATTGTGTGCTGAAATTTGCTCAATTGATTGCTTCTATATTGCAGGCGGCTGAAAAACGCCGCTAAATCATTGCCTAAAATTGGGCTCCAAACCGGTCCCGCCCGACCCTCGCTGGAACCCTGAAAATCCAAAAAAACCAACGACTTCCGACGTACACCGTGGCTGTACTTGTAGCCTTTGCACGGAACCCTCTCAAGTCACTCTTTGTTACAGATTGTTACTACGTGCGGCGAGACGGTCCGCCCTGGAGGGTGGACGGACCGTCTCATTTCCGCGTCGCTTAGTTTGCCTGCCGGCGAAGAAATGCCGGAATGTCGAGCAGGTCTTCGTCAGGCTCAGGCGCGAGGTCGCTTGCCGGTGTTTCCGTGGTCGATGCTTCGACCTCCGGTGCCGGCGTCGGCGTCGGCGTTGCAGCCGGCAGACTTGATGCCGCAACCGGCGGCGTCGGTGCCGCAGTGGCTGTGACTGACGAGGCAGTGACCTCTGGTGCGGCCGTCATGGTTGGCGCCGATGTCGGCACAGGCGTGGGCGTTGGCTCCGGCATTGCTGATTCGGCAACCGGCGCGGTCTCAGCGACAGGTGCCGCCGCAGAAGCAGGCGCCGTCTCAGAAGTCGGTGCCCTCTCAGCGGCGCTCTCTTCCACAACCGGCGCCGGATCCGTCTGCGACGGAGCGGACCTGACCGTGGCCGCCGAAGCTTCCGGCAGTTCCGGTGTCGGCTCAATAGCGGGTTCGGGTTGAACCGGCATCTCTGCTTTTTGCGGGGTTGCCAGCGTTGGTTCCACGGTTTTTTCGGCATCCCGGTTCCGGAACCCCATACGATCCAGCAGGCTCAGACGCCGGGCGGTTTTGGTCGGGCCTTTCGGTTTGGCGTTGGCGACTGCCGCCTCGGCAAACGGATCAGGCTTGCGAAGCGGAGCCCGCCGGGCCGCCGGTTGGACAGGCTGCGGTGGAATAAAGGGTACCGCCGCAGGGCTGACATCGACTTTGGCCGCGTCGTCCGACCGTGCCGTCGCCGGATCGGCATCTGTTTTTGACACCGGCGCGGCAACGGGCGTTGCAACACCGACGTCTTGTTCCTCGATGAACGGATCTTCCAACATCGGTTCCACGATCATTGCGGCTGCAGCTGCACCGCCGCCGCCCATCGCAACCGGCGCCATCGAGCCCCCCCCCGTAGGTAGCGCGAAGGCAGACTGCGTGATCTCCGGCGCGACAGTCGTCTGACCACCTGCTGCCGGCACGCCCGGATAGAGCGTGTGAACCTGCGGGTGGGTATGAATCGATTCTTCAGCGTCGATGCCAGTCGCGACAACCGAAACGCGGATCTTGCCTTCAATCGATTCATCGATGATCGCACCAAAGATGATGTTGGCATCGGCATCAACTTCGTCGCTGATCCGCTTTGTCGCCTCATCAACTTCGTAAAGGGTCAAATCGCGGCCACCGGTGATATTAACCAGGACAC